>JBBSHU010000019.1:0-35828 GCA_038232455.1 Acidimicrobiales bacterium | reverse complement strand
TGTTGGGCACCTGGTTCGTGACCAGGCGGTCCAGTGCGGCGAAGTCGTCGGGGAGGCGCATCGGGTTCAGCTGCACGTCCTTCAGCCTCGACAGCTCGCCGGACGTCCGGGGGCTGTAGATGGCGGCGTTCGGCTCCCAGTTGGCGGTCCTGACCGCCTCGATGGCAGTGAGGAACGGGTCGTAGTTCGTCGGAGCGGCGCCATTGGCGCCCATGCTCTGCACCGTCACACCGGATGTGTTCCGGATGCCCTTGGGCTCGGGGTCGATGCCGGAGCCCCGCAGGGCGACCCGGTCAAGCTCGAGCGCCATCGCCATGGCGATGGCATTGGAGATGACGGAGTCGGCGTTGGGGGCGTCCTCGAGCAGCTCGAGCGACACCTTGATGAGACAGGGAAGTGTCTGCGCCTTCAGGGTGACGGCGTCAAATGTGAGTGACGACGGGTTGATGGTCGCGGCCTCCGAATGCCACGCCAGCGCCGGGTCGCCTGTCTGGCGGGCGATCTTGAGCGTCTGCGACGTCATGGGCACGGTGACGGCGCCGGCCTGGAAGACGCGCGCCTGGTTGCGGGCCAGGTCCAGCACGTACGACGCCAGCGGGGTCGGGACCAGGACGCCACCGGCTGAAGGCGTGCCCTCAGCCATGGCCTTCAGCTCCACCTCGGCGCCCGTCCAGTCGCCGGTTGCGAAACCCTTGAACCATCGCCCGAAGTTGAGCGGCGGCTCGCCGGGACGGTGGCCCAGGCCCTTGGTGGCGAGCCAGCCGCTGACGGATTGGCTCGGGGTCAGGCGGTCGGCGGGGACGGGCTCGGCGTACGGCCCGGCTGGTCCGTCCCAGACGCCTGGGCCGGGACCGCCGCCGATGCTGCCCGGATCGCCTCCGAAAGAGTCGAGGAGCGACCTGCGCTTGGTCTCGAAGTTTCGGGTGACGTTGAACTCGGCATCCAGTGCCATCACCTTCGTTCGAATGTCCTTGAGCTCGCGCTGCTTCGACTGGGGCGACTTGTTGGGGTCAGCGTTGGTGGCGGAGGCCTGGTCGGCGAGCCGGCCCATTTCGGCCGCGATCTGTGGCGGGGTCTTCATAGGAATGCCTTTCAGAGTGGTGGCGTGGGATGACACACGCAGACCGTTTCTGGTGGCGGCCCCTATTTGCGGCTCAGAGCCAGCCGAGCGGCGGGTCTCCCTGCGGAGAGCGGCGGGTCGGCGGGGTCGAGCGGCCCCAAAGGCGGCGGTTCGAAACCGATTTGCTGGACTGAAGCATAACATTGACGCAACGTCAGTTGCTCGAGTGGTCGGCGCCCGGCGTGCCGTACATAAACAAGTCCCGCACCAGCTCGGGGGCGGCGCCCGGGCGGGGTCGCAGCATGAAGACCACCTCACCGAGGTCGCCGACACGGCGATGTACGTAGATGAGGTCGTCGGCCCTGTAGACGGAGACATCGCCGCTGAGGAAGGAAGGCGAGTCGGTCGACGGCCGGCCGGTGCCCGCCAGTTGGGCGTCTCGGCGTAGCCCGAAGGCCTGGGCCCACGGACCGAGGTCGTCGACGATTGACTCCCAGGCCCGGGTTCGTTCGCGGTTGGTCACGGTATGGCTCCTATCTCGGGGGACGGCTGAAGTGGGGTGGAAATCCCGTACGGCCTCAAGTTCCCAAACCCGTACAGAGGGTGCGCTTGGGATGACGTCCTCACAAACACTCGTGGCCGCCAGAGATTTGGACTCCCCTGCCGCGGGCGGTGGCCTGAACCTCTCGAGCACGATCTCGTCGTGGGGGACAGCCTCGCTCATACCCCCCGCCCTCCTCCTCATCTGCACCGTACGCAGTAAACGCAGTTGACGCAGTAACCCTCACGACGGGCGACCTTCCTGCGTAAATGCGTCTTCCTGCGTACTGCGTAGGGCACGAGTCACGGTGCGAGGACGGCCGCCGGTTTCCTCTGTCGTCGTGACGACGAGGCCCCTTCGCTCGAGAGTCTCTCGGGCCAGGGCGAGCCGCGGCGCCGGCACGTTGCGACCGAAGACGTCGCGCTGTGCCTGGCGGTCGAGGCCCTCGTCGCCGGCATCCCGAACCGCGGCGAGCAGACGGTCGGCCACCTCGTCGCCGAGGGTGTCGCCGAAGACGTAACGCAGTGTTCCCTCGGCGTACTGCCAAACAGCATGAGCCGCCCGGATGTGGGCAACCTCGACCGTGTGGGATCCGTCGAGGAGGGCGTAGACCACCGACAACCGGAGGAGCTGGGCCTCCGCCCTGGCGGTGAGGGCGCCGACCATCCCGTCGGCCTCGTCGTCGAGGTTGTTGTAGATCTCCTCCCACAGGGCGGCGGCATCGGGCGAGCGGCGTAGGATGCCAACCCGTCGGGCCGCAGCCAGAGCCGACCTCACCCGCAGCCCAAGGGAGTGGACCTCGGCCTCGTCGAGGTTTCCGCCCGCCGGCAGTCTTTTCGACCTGCGGGCGGCAATGAACAGGTGTCGGTTGCCGTAGCCGTTGGCGGCCTCGGACTCGGCCAATCCCCGGCGCAACTCGTCGGCGGTGATGTGGGCCATGAGGCAGATATGCGCCCCGCTGGCCCGTAGCGGGTCCTTGCGCGTCATCACCCGGAGGTCGCCTCGGTCCCACGCGTCACGCAGTAGCGCGGAAAGCGTGGATGAATCCCGGGCGCAGACCTTCAGCACCCGGGCGAACTCCGGCTCGAGGACGAGCACCCGCTTGTCGACCACGGCACCGACTGTGTTTCCGTCCTTATCAATGGTGCCATCGCCGACGGCGGCCACCAGACCCTCGCCACTGGCCAGGCCTCCGAGGATGCGCTCGGCGGTGAACCCCGGATCAGCGGCGGCGAAGATCCGCCGGACGTTCGCCCAGGCCGTGCCCTTCCGACCGCGGGAGGTGCGGCCGACCAGCACCGCGAACAGTCGAGCCGGGTGCTCGGCACCGTCGGCGATGGCGTGCGGCCCGGAGTTGACGGCAGCACCGAAGGCCACCAGTAACGACACCAGGACGGCGGCCGGATCGGCCTCGGTGTGCGGGTCCAAGGTGGCCACAACCTCGCCGGCCAGGCCGTGAAGGGCGGCAGCGTCGAGCACTGGCCAGGAGGATGCCTCCTCGGAGGAAGGTCCCGCCGGGCTGTCGCCGGTCGCAAGTTGACTTGCGGACGCTTCTCGGGACCGGACCCCGTAGCCCTCCGCCGACAGGGTGCGGGCCGCCTGGGCGAAGTCGCCACCGTGGCTCAACGCGGCGTAGGAGCCGAAGCGGTCATAGGACCGCTCGGGCTCGAAGATGGTGCTCGACGTGAACACGTAGAGCAGGCCGCTGCCGCGATGGTCGGTGGTGGCGGAGATACCGGGGCCCTCTTTGCCCGGCCGGCGCCAGTAGCCGGTGTCGCCACGGTCGTAGACCTTGGTCCAACCATGAGGCTCGAGAACCTCGGCCCAGGTGGCTCGGGCGTTGAAGTCGTCGCCGGGGCGGCTGCCGTCGGCAGCACCAACATGTTGTTCACCAACATAGGGTTGTTCTGGAGCGGGTCTGGGGGCCTGGTCGAAGGTGCGGGCGATGCGGTGCAGGGCCTCGTGCTCGTCGGCCGAGATGCTGACGATGGTGGCGAACCGGCCCTCGACCATCCTCCACGGCTTGCCGGTCGGATGCACCCGACCGGCGGATGGTGCCGTGATGGCATAGCCGCCCTCGCCCTTGGTCTCGATCAACGGCAGCCGCTCCTCGGTCCTGGCCAGCTTCGTCGTCGACGGGTTCGGGCAGCGGTACAGCCAGTGGAGTCCGCCGCCGGGGCTGTGTTCGCTGTAGCCGGAGTGGATCCGGTCCACCAGCGGGCCGAGCCCGGTGGCCGCAGCAGCTTCCACGAAGGCCCGGCCGAGCCCCGCGGCGACGGCGCGGCCCTCGAACTCGAACAGCTCGAGGCCGCCACTGACCGCTCCGGTAACCACACCGAGGCCGGTGCGCCCGTTGGCGTACATGGCCATGATCTCGGCCTCGGTGGTCAGGCGGTGCTGCCGGCTCGCCCACTCCGGGGCGTCAGGCGCCTTCGAACCATCTTCACGCGGAGGCAGGACGTTGAGCCCTGCGGCCAGGGCCTCGAGGGCAGCCGTCTGAATGGCGTTGGTGCTCATTCTCCCCACCTCCCGACCGGGCGACGGTGATCTCGGCGGGGGCCAAGTCGGGGCGGCCGTCGCCCCGGAGCTTGGCCACGAACTGGCGGGCGTCGGACTCCCTCGAGAAGGTCTTGCTCTTGGTGTGGGTGGTCGAGGACCAGGTCGGGCGCCTCCACGACACCCGGAATTCGTAGGTGGTGGTCATGCCGCCATCTCCAGGAGGAACGCGGCCCGCTCAATCAGCCCGCGTGCACCAGCCGTCCACGGCTGGTGCACGACAGCGCCGGCCAGGACGTACTCGATTAGGTCGCGAGCAGCCCCCAGGCGGACCAGAGCTTCCAGCTCGAGCGCGGCCTGGGCTACCGTGGTCGTGGCTGGCAGGCCGTCGGTGGGGGCGCCCTTGAGCGGGGCGCCTTCGCCAATCATGAGGCCTTCCTGCGGGCCTTGGCCGACTTCAGGGCGAGGCTGGTGAACCAGGCCTTGCGGGCGGCGTCAGCACGGCGCAGTCGCTCGGCCTCCGGCAGAACACGGTCGGGGTCGACCTGGTCCTCGAACCGGCGGTGGGCGGCCTCTCGGCCGGGAGCGGTGCGGGCCGCAACGTCGCGCGTGTTGGCCCAGGATGTGTAGGCGGCCGTCCTGGCGCGCAGCACCCTCTCGGAAGGTGAAAGGTGGTCGGACACGATGAGCAAGCCCCTTTCGGGTTACTTGCTCGGCTGCCCAATGCACGAGACGGTTCGGGCGCCAAGCCCACGGCCAACTATCGGTTGACGCCAATCTACTACGCCGTGCTACCACCGGGGGTGATCTTCATTTTCCTGGGCCAACCGGGCTCGGCCGATAGCGCCAATTGCAATACGGCGGTGGGATCGATGTTGTCGGCCGTTCCGTGCACGGGGCACGTTGCGCTCAGAGCCGGCGTCGGCGACTCGGTCAAGATAGCCAGGCACTTCTCCTGGAGCATCGGCGGACCCGCCGACCGAGTCCAACCGCGGGAGCGGAACCGGTCCCGTAGCACCGACAGTTGCCGGAGGCGGTGGTGTGCGGGACCATGACCGATGAAAACAACCCCACCCGAGAATTGGCGGGCCTCGGCAATCTGTCTTGCCTTGCGGCCCTTACACTCGGTGCACAAGCCGATCACGAGCAGGTCGCCGCTTCCACGGGCAGCGGCCCGCGCCCGGTCCCGTGTCGCTGCCTCGGCGCGGTAGCTGGCGGCCACGGACTCGTCGGTGCCGGCGAGCTGGGCGCCCAGCCTCGCCCGGTCCTCGTCGGTCAGCCGATCGGCCTCCTCGGTGGTCATTGTGATCTCATGGTCGCCGAACTTGAGGGTCACGTATTCGGCGCGGTTTTCGTCTTCGTTCACAGTCGGTCTCCCGGGCTCAGTCGGCGATGGGCATCTCGGGCGCGTTCGTCGGCGGCCGAGGCGCCGTATCGAGCGAGCATGTTCCGACTTCGCCACCCCGCCAGGCGCATGAGGTCGCCCTCGTTGCCTCCGGCATTGAGCCAGGAGTGAGCCCACGTGTGGCGTAGAACGTGGGGATGCAGGTCCTTGATGCTGGCCTCGAGGCCCCGACGCTTCACCATCTGAGCGACGGCGGAGTCGGTCATTCCGCCGAAGCGGGTCAGCCAGAGGGCGGGGAGGCTCGCCAGCTTGTGACGCTCGCGCGACCGTAGGTAGCGGTCGAGGGCCTGTGCAGTCTTGGCGCCGAACGGGCAGCCGCGCGGCCGGCGCCCCTTGCCGACGACGAAGGCGACCCCTTGCTCGAGGTCGAGGTCGGTGAGCGCGAGGTTCGCCAGCTCGGCCCGGCGCATGCCGGCGTCGAGGAACAGCCGAATGATGGCGGTGTCCCTCCGGGCATCGAACTCCTTGCCCTCGCAGACCCCCAGCAGAGCCCGCTGCTCCTCCGGGCTGAGGACGGGCACCGGGACCTCGGGCAGGATCGGCGGCTTCATGCGCTCCATGGGGGAGACAGTGATCTCCTCCTCCTCGACCAACCAGCCGAAGAACACCCGGAGGTCCTGATACCGGGTGACAGCGGTGCCCGGCTTGAAGCGGTCGAGGAGGTGGGCGATGTAGGCCTCGACGTCACGTCGGCGGAGTGCGGCCACGTCGGTGGGGATGTCGTTGGCGGCACAGAAGGCGGCGAGCTGGCGCGCGGCGCCGAGGTACTTCTCGATGGTCCGGGGCGAGCGGTTCGTGGCCCGGAGGTGTCGGCCGAAGCTGACGATAAGGCGCTCAAAGTCGCCTTCCTGGGCCGTCCTGATGCTCATGCGGGCACTCCTCACCCTAGGGGGAATGGAGTCACCATATCACCTAGTAGAACGCCGTACTAGGGGTAAAGAGCGGTTTACCTGGGGTTTCCTCGATTTCTACCAGCGTTTACTTGAACCAGATGCGCTGGTAGTCGCGACTCTGGGGATGCACGAGCAGGGCCACCAGCGCACCGGCGAACAGGAGCCCGAGGAGACCGAAGGCGCCGAAGATCTGGTTACCCAAATAGAAGAACCCCAGGAGGAAGGGCAGGAAGGCCATCACGAGGCCCAGGGCATAGCCCCACTTCTTCTCGTTGGCGATCCCGTATCCTCCGCCGACATAGCCGGCAACGGCCAGGACGACGGCGAGTGGCACACTGTTCACCACCAGCGACACGAGAGCGACCAGAATCGACTGGGTGCGACTCAGGAGGCCCAGGACAGCGAGGCCGCCATCGAGGTACAGGATGAACACGGCGATCTGAAGGGTCTGGGGCTGTGCCGGATTCAGGAAGCGCCGGTCTGACATGGCCGACATTCTGACAGGCGGCGACGACGTGGTGGCTGTTGTGCTGGCGGCCGGTGCCGGAGCCCGCCTCAGACCGCTCAGCACTCTGCTCCCAAAGGCACTCTGTCCGGTGGGCGGCGTCGCCCTGGTCGACCTGGCTGTGCAGCGGGCCCGGTCGGTGACGCCCCTCGTGGCCGTCAACGTCCATCACGGCCGGGTCCTGGTTGAGGCCCACCTAGAGGCAGCCGCGGCGTCGGGGAAGGTCCGGCTCTCGGTCGAGGAGCCCGAGGCCCTGGGCACGGCAGGCTCCCTCGGGCGCCTCAAGGGGTGGATCGACGGCCGGCGGGTACTCGTCGTCAACGCCGATGCCTGGCAACGGGGCGACCTACGCGACTTCGTCGGTGGCTGGGATGGCCGGTGGACCCGGCTGCTCACCGTGGTCGACCCGAGTCGCGGCACCTGGGGCGACCGGCGCTATGCCGGGGCCGCCCTGCTGCCGTGGTCCGAGGTCAGCCGTTTGGACGAGCGCCCCTCGGGGCTGTGGGAGACGTCGTGGCGCCGATTGGTCCCGGGCCGCGACCTCGACCTGGCCGGATACCCCGGTGCCTTCTTCGACTGCGGCACGCCGTCCGACTATCTGGCCGCCAACCTGACGGCGTCGGGCGGCCCGTCGGTGCTCGGTGAGGGTGCTGTCGTCGAGGGCACGGTGGACTCGACCGTCGTGTGGGCCGGGGCCCGGGTCGAGCGCGGGGAGCACCTGCGCCGGGCAGTACGGGCGACCGCCGGCATCACCGTCCTGGTTCGGTAGACCTCGGGCCGTTCAGGGCGGCCAGCTGGCCGCAGGCGGCATCGATGTCGATTCCGCGGTTGCGCCGGACCGTGGCGTTGACACCGAGGCCCCGAAGCCGGTCGCGGAAGGCCCGGACGCCGACCGGAGGGGTGCCCCGGGTGAGGTAGCCGGGCGTGGGGTTGAGGGGGATGAGGTTCACGTGGGCGGCGAGGGGGTGGGCCAGAGCGGCAAGCTCGTCGGCGTCGGAAGGGCGGTCGTTCACCGAGTCGATCAGGGCCCATTCGAACGAGAGGCGACGCCCCTTGGCCTCGCGCCACGTCCGGCACGCGTCGAGGAGCACGGGAAGGGGCCACCGCCGGTTGATCGGCACCAACTCGTCGCGCAGCCCGTCGTTGGCGGCGTGGAGGGAGACGGCGAGGTTCACCGGAAGGCTCTCGGCAGCCAGGCGGAGGATGCCGGGGACGATCCCCACCGTGGAGACGGTGAGGTGGCGGGCCGACAGGCCCAGCTCGGCGTGGAGGCGCTCGACGGCCGCCCAGGTCGGGCCGTAGTTGGCCAGGGGCTCACCCATGCCCATGAAGACCACATTGGACAGTCGCCGGGGCAGCGCCGCCCGTCGGGCCCGGACGACCTGTTCCACGATCTCGCCGGTGGTCAGGTGGCGGCGGAAGCCGCCCTGTCCGGTGGCGCAGAAGGTGCACGCCATGGCGCAACCGGCCTGGCTGGACACGCACACCGTGGCCCGACCCGGGTAGTGCATGAGTACCGTCTCCACCGACGAGCCGTCGGCCAGCGACCAGAGCCACTTCACGGTATCGGCGCCCACGCTCACCGACGTGGCTGCCAGCGTCATGCCGTCGGGCATCTCCGCAGCCAGACGTCGACGGACGCCGGCGGGAAGGTCGGTCATCTCGGACGGGTCGAGTCCCTGGTGCAGAGCCCGCCATACCTGGCCGACCCGGTACCGCGGCTCCCCGGCCAACAGTGCGGCAAGGTCGTCGAGGCTCACGTCGAGAGGGACACCCATCCCTCGATGATGGTCCACGCCACTCATGTGCGGTGGAAGGAGGCGGGCCGGCAGGTAGATTCTCTCACCGCCATGGCCCGTCGATCCGCGCATTCCTCGTCCCCGGCCGCAGCCGATACCACGCAAGGCCCGGCCGGGTCTGCGGAGGGCGAGCTGCCGCCTCCGCCCGAGCCCCATCACCGCAACATCCAGGGCGGTACCGCTCGCGCCGCGGTGTTCGGCATGAGCGACGGCCTGGTGTCGAACGTCGCCCTGATCCTGGGTGTGGCTGCCGCCAACCCGGCCGCCGGTTACGTGCGCCTGGCCGGCCTGGCCGGCCTCATCGGGGGCTCCGTGTCGATGGCCGCCGGCGAGTACATCTCCATGATCGCCCAGAAGGAGCTCCTCGAGCGCGAGCTGGAAATGGAACGCCTGGAGCTCAAGCGCCGCCCCGAGCACGAACAACAGGAGCTGGTCCAGCTCTACCGCTCCCGGGGCATCGAGGAGAGCGTCGCCGAGGACCTTGCCGAGGCTCTGATGCGCGATCCCAAGGTGGCCCTCGAGACCCATGCCCGTGAGGAGCTGGGCATTCATCCCGAGTCACTGGGTGCCCCCGTTGCCGCCGCCGTCTCGTCGTTCCTGTCCTTCGCCGCCGGGGCCCTCATTCCGCTGCTGCCGTGGTTCTTCGGAACGGGCACGGCGGCGATCGTCGTTTCGGTGGTCCTTGGTATTGTCGCCGCCCTGTGCGTGGGGGCCGCCCTCGCGGGCTTCACCGGGCGACCGGTCGCCCGATCGGCGGGGCGCCAGCTCCTCTGGTCAGCCGTGCCCGCGGCTATCACCTACGTCATCGGTTCCGCCGTCGGCGTGGGTGTCGGGTAGCGCCTTACCTGACCCGGCGCCGGCGTCGATGTCGGCGGTATAGGCCCGGTCGATGTGGTCGACATTGAAGCCGAGGTCCTGGTAGAGGCGGAGGGCGGGCGTGTTGTCGCCGTCGACGTAGAGCATCGCCGTCCTCAGCCCCCGGTCGGCCAGCCAGTTCAGCCCGGCGACGGCCAAGGCCCGACCCAGGCCTTGGCCCTGGAAGTCGGGGTCGACGGCGATCACGTAGATCTCGCCCAACGGGGGATCGTTGTCGGGGTGCACCTTCGTCCAGCAGAAGCCGGCCAGACGCCCGTCGCGCTCGTGGAGGAGGAAGCCGTCTGGGTCGAACCAGGGCTGGGCCTCGCGGTCGGCGACGGTGCCGGCGTTCCAACCGCCCTGTTCGGCATGCCACTTGAAGGCGCGATTGTTGACCTCCAACCACGCCGCCTCGTCACGACCCACCTGGAACGACCGCAAGTCCAGTGTCGAAGCCTCGGCAGCCGCCCCGCTCGCGGGGCCGCTCGGGCCCAGGAGGGGGAGCGGGCGGCGGAGCTGGCGGAGTTCCCGACCCCGCTCCAGGCCGGTGGCGTCGGCGATGCGGTCGTGCTCGGGACCGGGCTTGGGCACCCACAGGTGCACGTGGCCGCCCCCCTCGGCCCGGACCACCGACAGTGCCGTCTCCACCAGGGTGGTGCCGATCTCGGGGTCGGTGTCGCGGTGGTGCGGATCGACCACGAACTCCAGGGCCCAGTTGCGGCCCTCGACGCCGCCCTCCCGGGTGAGCTGGGCATAGCCGACGGGGTGGCCGTGACCCGGCTCCCACGCCACCAGGCCGGCAAAGCCGGCACGACCCCCGTGGACCAGGTCGAGCCACTGGTGCTCGCCGAGAGGGGCGTGGCCGTCGACCCTCGTGGCCACGTCGAGCAACTCGGAGACGGCGGCGATGTCGCCGCGGCCCATCTGGCGCTTTACCTCCAGGTGGCCCACGACGGCAGTATTACCGGCGGCGGACGCCCCGCCGGCCGACCCGTCACCGCGCCCCTAATCTCTCGGCCGTGGGGAGGCCGCGGACGCCGGGGGGACGGGCCCGCCTGACGGTCGCCCGCCTGAGCCTCGAGTACCCGGGCAGCGCGGCCGACCTCTGTGCCCTCAGCTTCTCCAGTCCGTTCCAGCTTCTCGCCGCCACCATCCTGTCGGCCCAGACCACCGACGAGCGGGTCAACCTGGTCACGCCTGAGCTGTTTGCCAGATGGCCGGCGTCGGCCGACCTGGCCACCGCCGATCCTTCCCAGGTGGAGGCGTGCATCAAGTCCATCGGGCTGTTCCGGGCCAAGGCCAAGTCCCTGGTGGGCATGGCCACAGGCCTGGAGGACCGCTTCGCCGGACAGGTTCCGACCGCCATGGACCACCTGGTCACCCTCCCGGGGGTAGGCCGCAAGACGGCCAACGTGGTGCGCAGCGTCGGTTTCGGGCTTCCCGGGCTGCCGGTCGACACGCATGTCGGTCGCCTGGCCCGACGCCTGGGTCTGACCACCGAGCTCGACCCGCCCCGGGTCGAGGCCAACCTCAATGCCGTCGTTACCCCGGCTGAGCGCGGCCCCCTCAGCCTGCGCCTGATCCTCCACGGCCGCCGTGTCTGCCAGGCCCGCCGCCCCCGCTGCGGGGTCTGTCTCCTGGCCGACTTCTGCCCGTCGTCGACGGTTGTTTCCGGCCCGTGAGAATTCTCCGGGGAGGTGGGAACAACAGAGCAGGGGGTTGCGTTATCATCAGCACAGGGACCAGGTACCCGCCACCTAGGTCCCGCTGGCGGTCAACGGGTTCCGCCGCCCGGACCGCCCCGCTGACGGCGCCCTTTACAGGGCGCCGTCAGCCGCGTCCGGCCCCACGTAAGGCATCGGCGAGGTTGGCCAACCTGCGGGCCGCGTCGGTCAGGCCCCGCTCGACCTCGAACAACTCCTGGGAGACCGTCACGACGCCGCGCCCGCCCCGGGCGACCTGATCGGAGTCGCCGGCTGCCGCGGTCTCGGCGATCACCGCCACCCGCCGCACCAATTCGTCGACGCTTGCCGCCATGGACGACAACTCAGAGCCGCGAAATGCATCAGCAGGCGCGGAAGATGTCATATCCCGGGTTTATCACCGGCCGGCGCAGGTAGCATCGGCGATCATGCTCATCCGTCTCGACCTGCGGGGCGCAGGCCGGGACCTGCGGGCCCGCCTACCCCGCCCAGCCGAACCCGGTGCGGGTCCCGTCGAGGCCGTCCGCGAGATCCTGGCGGCTGTGGCCGCCCGGGGCGACGCTGCGGTCCGGGAGTACACCGAGCGTTTCGACGGCGTGGCCATCGACGACCTGCGGGTGCCTGCCACCGAGCTGAAAGCGGCCCTGGAGGACACCCCGGCGCCTCTCCGCGAGGCGTTGGAGGCGGCGCGTGACGCCATCGCCCTCTATCACCGGGCCCAGGTGCGCGTCGACAGCCGCCACGAGCGCGATGGCATCGTCGTCCGGGAACTGCGCCGGCCCATGGCCCGGGCCGGTCTCTACGCTCCCGGGGGCCGGGCCCGGTACCCCTCGACCGTGCTCATGACCGCCATCCCGGCGAGCGAGGCGGGCGTGTCCGAGCTCGTCCTGTGCGTACCTCCCGAGCCCGACGGCCACGTCGCCGGTGTCACCCTGGCCGCCGCCGCCCTGGCCGGAGTCGACGAGGTCTACCGCATCGGCGGCGCCCAGGCCGTGGCGGCCATGGCGTACGGCACCGAGACCATCCGGCCCACGGATGTCATCGTCGGGCCCGGCAACGTCTACGTATCGGTGGCCAAGCGTGAGGTGGCCTCCTCGGGGCTGGTCGGGATCCCCTCGGGCTATGCCGGGCCGTCGGAGGTGGTCGTGGTGGCCGACGAGACCACGCCCGTCGACTTCGCCGCCATCGACGTGATCGTGCAGGCCGAGCACGGGCCCGACGGCCTGGCCTGGCTCATCACCTGGTCCGAAGACGTGGCCGACGCCGTCACCGAAGCGGTGTCCCGCCTGGTGGCCTCCGCTCCCCGCCGAGCCGACCTCGAGGCCACCCTTGCCTCGGGGGGGTACGTGGCCCTGGTCGACGGGCCCCAGGAGGCCATCGAGGTGGCGAACCTCATCGCCCCCGAGCACCTCCAGCTCATGTGCGCCGACGCCGAGGCACTCCTGCCCCTCGTCCGCAATGCCGGAGCGGTGTTCTGTGGCCTCTCGTCGCCCGCGGCCATCGGCGACTACCTGGCCGGCCCCAGTCACGTCCTGCCCACCAACGGCTCCGCCCGTTTCTCGAGCGGCCTGCGAGTCGACGATTTCACGCGCCACCTGCACGCCGTGATCGTCGACGATGCCGCACTGGCCCGGGTCGCGCCCCACGTGGTGGCCATCGCCGAGGCCGAGGGACTGGCCGCCCACGCCGCCTCGCTCACCATTCGCGGCGGTGCCCTCGCTCCCGACCCCCGATGACCGGGGTGCGAAGTGCGGGAATGGGCAGTACCGGTGTGACCATGCGCGATGATCTGGCCGGTCTCGACGGCTACCACTCGCCGCAGGTGGCGGTCGACGTGCGCCTCAACACCAACGAGTCGCCGTTCCCACCTCCGGAGAGGTGGCGCGCGGCCTTCCTCGACGAGCTGGCCACGGTGGCCTTCAACCGCTATCCCGATCGCCAGGCCGGCGACCTCCGGCGGGCTCTGGGTGAGCTTCACGGCGTAGGCCCGGAGCGGATATTCGCCGCCAATGGGTCGAACGAGGTCCTCCAGGCGCTGTGCCTCGCCTACGGGGGCAGCGGCCGCACGGTGGCCGTGTTCGAGCCCACCTATGCCCTGCACAGCCACATCGCCCGCATCACCGGCACCGACGTGGTGGTGGGCGAGCGGGCCGAGAATTTCGCCCTCGACCTGGCCGAGGTTCGCCGGGTCCTGGTGCGCAGCGACGCCGCCATCACCTTCCTGTGCTCCCCCAACAACCCCACAGGAACGGTCGACGAGGCGTCAGCCACCGCGGCCGTCGTGGCGGCCGCCCCCGGTCTCGTCGTGGTCGACGAGGCGTACGGCCAGTTCGCGCCCCGTTCGGCCATCGGCGAGGTCACCGACGACGGGAACCTGGTCGTGGTGCGCACCTTCTCCAAGACCTGGGCCATGGCGGGCCTGCGCCTCGGGTACTGCGTGGCCCCGTCGGGGGTCGTTGCCGCCCTGGGGCGGGTCACCCTGCCGTATCACCTCGATGCCGCCAAGCAAGTTGCCGGCCGGCTGGCCCTCGGCTTCCGGCCCGAGATGGAGGCCAGGGTGGCCACGCTCGTGGCCGAGCGCGACCGCCTGGCCACCGCCCTGGGCGACCTGCCCGTCGAGAGCTGGCCGTCGGGTGCCAACTTCGTGCTCTTCCGGCCGCGTTCCCGCCCCGGGGCCGAGGTCTGGGAGGCCCTGGTCGAGCGATCGGTGCTCGTGCGCAACTGCGCCGACTGGCCCCGCCTCGAGGGGTGCCTACGGGTCACCGTCGGCACGCGCGATGAAGACGATGCCTTCCTGGTCGCCCTGACCGAGGTGTTGAGATGACGAACCGCACGGCCACGCGATCGCGGGTCACGAAGGAGACGTCGATCGAGATCGAGTTGAACCTCGACGGCATCGGCGTGGCCACCGTCAGCACCGGCCTGCCTTTCTTCGACCACATGCTGGCGCAGCTGGGCAAGCACGGCGGCTTCGATCTCACCCTGTCGGCCCAGGGCGACCTGGAGGTCGACGCCCACCACACCGTCGAGGACGTGGGCATCGCCTTGGGCGAATGCCTGGCCGACGCCTTGGGCGACAAGGCCGGCGTCCGTCGCTTCGCGTCGGTGTCCCTGCCCCTCGACGAGTCCCTGGTCGACGTGGCCCTCGACCTGTCGGGCCGGCCCTACCTGCACTACGCCGTCGAGCCCGGCAGCGAACCGCTCGGCACACCGCCTTTCGACCCCCAGCTGGCCGAGGAGTTCTGGCGGGCCTTCGCCACCTCGGCGGCCCTCACCCTGCACCTCGACCTGCGCCGGGGCAAGAACCCCCACCACATCCTGGAGGCCTCCTTCAAAGCGGTGGCCCGGTCCCTGCGCGACGCCGTGCGGGTCGAGGGGACCGATGTCCCGTCCACCAAGGGCCAGTTGTGAGCCGAGGCCGGTTCGCCCCGTTCTGTGTGCGATTTCCAACATCAGAGGTTGGAAATCGCACACAGAACAACCGGGGGCGACCGTGATCGCCGTGCTCGACTACGGCATCGGCAACCTGCGGTCGGCCCAGAAGGCCCTGGAGCACGTGGGGGCCGACGCCCGCCTCACCGCCGATCCCGCCGAGGTGAAGGCGGCCGACGGTGTGGTGCTGCCCGGCGTCGGTGCCTTCGGACCCTGCCTCCAGGCGTTGCGTGAAACGGGTCTCGAAGGACCCGCCCGCGACGCCATCGATGCGGACACGCCATTTCTGGGGATCTGCATCGGCATGCAAATGCTCTACGAGGGGTCCGAGGAGGACCCGACCGCCCGGGGGATGGGTGTGCTCGAAGGGCACGTACGCCGTCTTCCCGACGGGGTGAAGCGTCCCCAGATGCAGTGGAACCGTCTCGATTGTCGGGCCGGGAGCGCCATGTTCGCCGGCCTCGACGACCCGGCATGGGTCTACTTCGTCCACTCCTACGCCCCTGAGGCCGGTCCCGACGTGGTGGCCACGTGCGACTACGGGGGCCCGGTGGTGGCGGCTGTGGCGCGGGGACCGCTGTGGGCAACCCAGTTCCACCCCGAGAAGTCCAGCGCCACCGGGCTGCGCCTGCTTTCCAACTTCGTGGCTGCTGCGTCCGGCTCGGGCTGAGCGGTTGGAGCTGTTCCCGGCCATCGACCTGCGGGGCGGTCGGTGCGTGCGTCTCTACCAGGGCGACTACGGCCGGGAGACCGTCTACGGCACCGACCCGGTAGCGGTGGCGGTCGGCTTCGCCGAGGCGGGGGCCCGATGGGTCCATGTCGTCGACCTCGACGCGGCGCGCACCGGCGTGGCCGAGAACCGTGAGGTGATCGGCGAGGTGGCGCGGACCTTGGCCCCCGGGGTCGCCGTGCAGGCGGGCGGCGGAATACGCGACCATGCCGCGGCCGAGGCCCTGTGGTCGGCCGGGGTTGCCCGGGTCGTACTGGGCACCACGGCGGTGGAGAACCCCGCCCTGGTGCGTGATCTGGCCGCCGAGCACCCGGTGGCCGTGGGCCTCGACATCCGGGGCGGCGAGGTGGCGGTACGCGGTTGGACGGAGGGCTCGGGCCGCACACTCGTCGACGTCCTTTCCGGCTACGCCGATGCCGGGGTGGCGGCCGTGGTGGTCACCGAGATCGGTCGCGACGGCACACTGGCCGGTCCCGACGTCGAACTGTTTGCCAGCGTCCTCGAGGCCCCGGGCGACATCGACGTGATCGCGTCCGGTGGGGTTGGCACCCTGGCCGACATCGAGACCCTGGCCAGCCTCACCGCCGGCAGCCGCGGGCTGGCCGGAGCCATCGTGGGCAAGGCCCTGCACGACGGCGTCTTCAGCGTGGGAGAGGCGGTGGCTGCGTGCAGAACGTCCGGGTGATCCCCTGTCTCGACGTCGACGCCGGTCGGGTGGTCAAGGGCGTGCGCTTCGTCGACATCGTCGATGCCGGCGACCCCGTGGAGTTGGCGGAACGCTACGACGCCGAGGGCGCCGACGAGGTGGTGTTCCTCGACATCACCGCCTCGGCCGACGCCCGCCACACCATGGTCGAGGTGGCCACGCGTGTGGCCGACCGGGTCTTCATTCCCTTCACCGTGGGTGGGGGGGTGCGCAGCCCCGACGACGCCCGCGCCCTGCTCCGGGCCGGCGCCGACAAGGTTGGGGTCAACACTGCGGCCGTGGCCCGCCCCGACCTGATCACCGAGATTTCGCGCGAGTTCGGGGACCAGTGCGTGGTCGTGGCCATCGACGCCCGTCGCGTCCCCGGAACGGACCGCTCGGCCGACACCTACGAGGTCTTCACCCACGGCGGGCGCCGGGCCACCGGCATCGACGCCGTGGCCTGGGCGGCCGACTGCGAGCGACGGGGGGCGGGAGAGATCCTGCTCACTTCCATGGACCGCGACGGCACCCGCGACGGCTACGACCTGGAGCTGACCAGGGCGGTGACCTCGCGGGTTGGTGTACCGGTGATCGCCAGCGGAGGGGTCGGCAGCCTCGACCACCTCGTCGAGGGCGCCCGGGACGGGCACGCCGATGCCGTGCTGGCGGCGTCCATCTTTCACTTCGGCGAAGCCACCGTGGGCCAGGCCAAACAGCGACTGGTCGAATCCGGCCTCATGGTCCGGCCGTAGTTGGACGCGGCGGGCCCCCGGTTGTTACGGCGCCCGCCTACCATGAGGTCGTGCCCACCGTCACCCCCATCGCCGCCACGCCCGAGGAGTTGGCGGGTGTGGCCTTCAATGACCAGGGGTTGGTCCCGGCCATCGTCCAGGAACAGGTGACTGGCGAGGTGCTCATGCTGGCGTGGATGAACGAGGAGTCACTACGGCGCACGCTCGAGACGGGCCGGACCTGGTTCTGGAGCCGGTCGCGCCAGGAGTTCTGGTGCAAGGGTGAGACCTCCGGCGACCGCCAGTTCGTTCGGGAGGCGTACTACGACTGCGACGCCGACGCCGTGCTCGTCCTGGTCGAGCAAGAGGGTCGGGGCGCCTGCCACACGGGCGAGCGCACCTGCTTCTACCGGGCGTTCGGGTCCACGCATGCTGCGTCCGACTAGGGAGGAGTTCGCCCGACTGGCCGCCGACCACACTGTGGTTCCGGTGTGGCGGGAGCTGGCCGCCGACCTGGAGACACCCGTCTCCGCCTACCTCAAGCTCGCCGGGTCGGGTCCGGGGTTCCTGCTCGAGTCGGTCGAGCACGGCGACCGGTGGGGGCGTTTCTCGTTCGTCGGGCGGGGTCCCTCGGCCGTGCTGGTGGCCGCCGATGGTCGGATCACCGTCGAAGGTCGCCTGCCCGCCGAGGTGCCTCTCGACCGCGGGGTGCTGGCCGCCATCGACGCCCTTCTCGACGTCTACCGCTCGCCGGTGCTGGCCGAGCTACCGCCCCTGCACGGTGGGGTGGTGGGCTACCTGGGCTACGACGTGGTCCGCGAAGTCGAACGCCTCCCCGACGTCCCGCCCGACGACCTGGGTCATCCCGACGCCGTGCTCGCAGTGATCGGCCAGCTCGCCGCCTTCGACCACTGGCGCCAGCGCGTCTACCTGATCGACAACGTGGTGGTGTCCGAGGGAGCGACCCCGGCCGACCTCGATGCCGCCTACGAGCAGGCCGGTCAGCGGGTGGCCGCGCTGGTCGCCGATCTGGGTCGTCCCCTTCCGTACATTCCGGCCGAGCCGCCCTCACCCGACGACCCCCTACCTGAGGTTCGATCCACCGTGGGACGCAACGCCTACTGCGACGCCGTCAACGCGGCCAAGGACCGGATCCTGGCCGGTGACATCTTCCAAGTCGTCCTGTCCCAGCGGTTCGACCTCGACCTCGGCGCCGACGCCTTCGACGTCTACCGGGTGCTCCGCCAGGTCAACCCCAGCCCCTACATGTACTTTCTCCGCCATCCGACGATGTCGATGGTGGGCTCATCGCCCGAACCCATGGTGTCGTTGCGCGACGGCCGCGTCATTTCGCGCCCCATCGCCGGCACCCGTCCCCGGGGCCGGACCGACGAGGAAGACCGACGCCTGGCCGGCGCCCTGGCCGAGCATCCCAAAGAGATCGCCGAGCACGTGATGCTCGTCGACCTGGCTCGCAACGACGTGGGCCGGGTGGTGGAGTTCGGCACCGAGGTGGTTGACGAGCTCATGACCCTCGAGCGCTACAGCCACGTCATGCACCTCACCTCCCAGGTCTCGGGCCGCTTGCGTCCGGCGCAGGGCCCCATCGACGTCCTGCGGGCCACCCTTCCGGCCGGCACCGTCTCGGGGGCGCCAAAGGTCGCAGCCATGAAGATCATCGACGACCTCGAGCCCACCAAGCGGGGCCCCTACGCCGGGGTGGTCGGCTATTTCGACTTCTCCGGCAACCTCGACACCGCCATCACCATCCGCACCATGCTCGTCGGGCCCGACGGGCGGGCATCGGTGCAGGCGGGTGCCGGGATCGTGGCCGACAGCGATCCCGAAGCCGAGGACGACGAGTGCCACGACAAGGCCGCGGCCCTTCTCGCCGCCGTACCCGCGGCCCGGCGCATGCGGGCAGCCGCGCCAGCCGAGGTGCCGGGATGACTGGCCCGAGCGGCGACGCCGCCTTCGCCGCCGGCTACGCCGCCCTGCGCCAAGTGGCCGGAGTCGTCGATCTGGCCCGCGACGTTGTTCGTGTCGTCGGCCCCGACGCCCTCTCGTTCCTGCAGGGCCAGCTCTCCCAAGACGTGACGGACATCGACGCCGGTGGGTCGGCATGGTCGCTGCTTCTGGCGCCGCAAGGCAAGGTCGTCACCCTGCTGCGAGTGACCCGGGAGGCCGACGACAGTTTCCTCATCGACACCCAGGGCGGCTGGGGCGACGCCATGGTCGAGCGTCTCCAGCGCTTCAAGCTCAGGGTGAAGTGCGATCTCGAGCCCCTGGCGTGGCGGTGTGTGGCACTCCGGGGCCCGTCGGCCCACGAGGCCGCATCCGGCGGCTCCGGCGTGGCGGCCGGCGCCGACTGGCCCGGTCTTGCCGGCGTCGACCTGTTGGGCGAATCTCCTGTCACCCCGTCCGGTGTCGTCGCCTGCCCGGTCGATGCCTACGAGGCCGTGCGCATCGAGTGCGGCATACCGCTGATGGGAAGTGAGCTCGACGAGCGCACGATCCCTGCCGAAGCCGGGGTGGTGGAGGCCACCGTGAGCTTCACCAAGGGGTGCTACACGGGCCAGGAACTGGTGGCGCGCATCGACTCCCGGGGCGGGAACGTGCCCCGGCGTCTCCGGGGCCTGATCCTGGCCGACGACGTCGTCCCGCCGGTGGGTGCCGCGGTCCGGAGCGGTGACAAGCAGGTCGGCAGCCTCACGAGCGTGGCCCGTTCCCTCGAGATCGGGGCACCGGTCGCCCTCGCCTACGTAGGTCGGGCCGTGTCGCCTCCCGCCAATGTCGACATCGCCTGGGAAGGCGGCTTGGCCCAGGCACGGGTCGAGGCACTACCCCTCGTGCCCTGACCTGGTGATGCCCGACCGCGGGGTACGAACGTCGGCACGGGTGCCGAGGACACCATCGGGGTTGCCGACGCTGAGGGTGGCGCTCCTGGTCGGGGCGGCCGCGCTCGTCCTGACCTCGGGGTGCACAGGATCGAGCTCGCGGAAAGTCGAGAAGGCGGCGCCGACCCCGGCGGCTCCCACGACCGTTCCGGCGCCGACGACCACGGTGGCCGCAAGCCCCCGCACTCTCGTCACCCTCCCCTCGGAGCTGGGGCCCGGGCCGGCTCACGTGGCCGGGACGGTCACCGGTCCCGAAGGCCTCGTCGCCGGCGCGACTGTTCGCGTCGAGCGCCTGCTGGACGACACCGCCGTCGCCGCCACGACCGTCCAGAGTGGGGCCGACGGCCACTGGGCCGTCGACTCGGTGAACGGCGGGCGCTACCGGCTCCGGGCCTGGAGGCCTCCGGACCTCGCCCAGGTCACACCGGTGGTCGCCTTCGTGGCCGTCGACGACACCAAGCCCATCGACCTGCCGGTGCAGCGGTACGCGGGCACCGCCAACGCCCTCGCCAATATTGTGCCCACCCCGCCGGTCGTCGGCCAACCGGCGATCCTAGTGGTGAGCGCGGCCACCGGTGACGTCGACAGCGAGGGCGTTGTCCACTCCGGTGCCCGGCCGGGCCTGTCCGTGACCGTGAGCGTTTCGGCCAACGTGGTGATCACCACGGCGAACCCCCGCGCCACGGACGAGTCCGGCAACGCCGGCTTTGGGATCCTGTGCAACCAGCCCGGCCCCATCACCGCCTCGGCCACGATCGGTACGGCCCAGCAGCCCATCCAGCTGCCTTCCTGCTCGGCGTCCTGACTTCCGACCGAGTGGTCCTCGGAGTCACTGCCACTGGCGGAGGCTGACGACGACGCGTGTCCCGCCCTCACGTCCGGCCTCGGCCCGCACCGACCCGCCCATGGCGTCGACCAGCTCGTGGACGATCGCCAGGCCCAGCCCCGTCCCCACCTGCCGGGTGGGCGAACGCATCGACTGGTAGAAGGGTTCGAAGATGTGGGGCAGGTCCCCGGCGCCGATCCCCGGACCGTCGTCTTCCACCCACAGCCGCACCTGACCGTCGGAGCGGTCGGCGCCGACGTCGATCCTCAGGCGGGCGAACTTGAGGGCGTTCTCCACCAGGTTGGCCACGACCTGGGCCAGACGATCGGGATCGGCGGCTGCGGACACCTCGCCATGGGCGGGGCCGACGACCTCGAGTGTCACCCCTGCTCCTTCAGCCGCCGGAGTGAACCCCGCCGTGGTGTCGCCCACGACCTCGCCCACGTCGGTCCGGCGGATGTCGAGGGAGAACCGGCGGGCCCCGAGCTTGGCCAGCTCGAGCAGGTCGGCCACCAGCCGCTCCAATCGCCGGGACTCGGCAAGTATCACCGACGCCGCCTGTGACGGATCGGGTGCCCGGTCGTCGGCCAGGGCCTCGGCGTAACCCCGTATCGAGGTCAGCGGGGTGCGCAGATCGTGGGACACCGAGAGCAAGAACTGGCGTTCCAGGCCCTGCGACCTCTCGAGGCTCGCCGCCATGGTGTTGATCGACCGGGCCAGCGTGGCCAGGTCGTCACCGTCGGAAGGGTTGACCGGTACCCGGGTGGCCAAGTCGCCGGCGGCGATACGGCGGGTGGCCTGCTGGGCCGCCCGCAGCGGGCGGATCAGGCGCCGCCCGAGGCTGGCGGCGATGGCCGCGGCGACAGCCAGGGTGACGACACCCACCAGGGCGATGATCGGGCCGTTGCCCCAACTCCCTCCCAGGCGACGGGTGACGACCACGACGAGCAGGACATTGATGGCGCGGGCCTGGCCGTCAGTGCGTTGCGGGCCCCGCACTCCCGCCGGGGCGGCCGCGTACAAGAGGTCACCGTGGGCACCGGAAACAGTGTGGCCCTGGCGGAGCCGGTCGACGTCGAGGTCCTGGGTCGTCACCCCCCTGGGCAGGTTGGCGGGACGGGTGAAGGCCGGGCCCATTGCTATCACCGCCTGGTCCTCGAAACGCAGAGCTGCGCCCACGGCCCTCAGGATGTTGGGCTTGTCGACGTCCTCGATGGACGTGGCCAGGTTCTGTGCCTGGCGTACGAGATCGTGGCGCGTGTTCTTACGGGCGTCGTGGCGGGCGAGCAGGAGGGTCACGACGCTGGCGACGAGCAGGGCGCCGGCGACCACTGCGACCATCGTCAGGGTGATGCGGCGGGTCACGGGTGCCTCACGTGTTGTGCACTAGCCCAACCGGTAGCCGACGCCCCAGACCGTGGTCAAGGGCAGGGCATCGCCGAGCTTCTTCCTCAGCTGGCCCACGTGCACGTCGACGGTACGTTCGTCGCCGTACCAGCCCGGTCCCCACACGCCGTCGAGCAGTTGCCGGCGGGACAGGGCCAGGCCGACGTTGTCGGCGAGATAGTGGAGAAGGTCGAACTCGCGGGTGGCGAGGGCCACTACCTCGCCGGCCACGCGGACCTCACGCCGTCGTACGTCTACCTCGACGGTACCGATCGTGACGATGTCGGCGTCGCGCGGGGCGCCCTCTGTCCGGCGGAGGATGGCCTTGACCCGAGCCGCCAGCTCCCGAGGGGCGAAGGGCTTGGTCACGTAGTCGTCGGCGCCGAGCTCGAGCCCGAGAATCCGGTCGATCTCGTCGTCGCGGGCGGTGAGCATGATGATGGGCACGTCGCCGGCGCTACGCAGGCGACGGCAGACCTCCAGGCCGTCGAGCTTTCCCGGGAGCCCGACGTCCAGGATCACCAGGCGGGGGGACTGGTTCCGGACAGCGGCCATGCCGGTTTCGCCGTCGGCCGCCTGGATCACCCGGAACCCGTCCTGGCGGAGGTACAGCTCCACCAGGTCGGCAATGTGGGGATCGTCCTCCACCACCACGACGGTGCCGGCATCGCCGCTTCGGGCCATCTCGCCGGTCCTGGCCATGGGGCCATGGTCGCACGCCGGCCTCGCCCCAGAGCCCGCGGGCGCAGCTTCTCCGAGTGACTCGCCTACTGTCGCCTCCCATGACCAGCGTCCTCGACGGGATCGTCGCCGCCCACCGGGCCGCCGCCGCGGCCGACGCCCGGTCCCTCGACGCCCTCCTCGCCCGAGCCGAGGCGACGCCGCCGACGCGTTCCTTTCGGGCCGCCCTCACCGACGCTTCGGCCGCCGACGGCATACCAGGCATCTCCGTGATCGCCGAGGTGAAGCGCCGTTCGCCGTCCGCAGGGGCTCTGGCACCCGACCTGAACCCCGGCCGCCTGGCCCGGTCCTACGAGGCGGGTGGCGCGGCGGCGCTGTCCGTGCTCACCGACGCGGCGTTCTTCGGCGGCTCGCCCGACGACCTCGGAAGAGCCCGGGCCGCGTGCGCCCTGCCGACGCTGCGCAAGGACTTCACCGTGTGCGAGGCCGACGTGTGCGATGCCCGCCTCATGGGTGCCGACGCCGTCCTGCTGATCGTCGCCGCCCTGTCCGACGACGAGCTGGTGCGCTTTCGATCCCTGGCCGTGCAGCTGGGGATGGCCGCGCTCGTCGAGGTCCACTCCGACGAGGAGCTGGACCGGGGCCTGGCCGCCGGAGCCGACCTGATCGGCGTCAACCGCCGGAACCTGGCTACGTTCGAGGTCGACCTGGGGCTGGCCGATCGGTTGGCCTCCCGCATTCCCGAGGAGGTGGTGACCGTGGCGGAGTCGGGCGTGCGCGGCCCGGGCGACGTTGCCGGCCTGGCGGCCAGCGGTTATAACGCCGTCCTCGTGGGCGCGACCCTGGTGACCGCCGCCGACCCGGGTTCGGCTCTCCTTGCCCTGAGGGGAGCCTGATGTCGGCTGCGAGCACTCGTTGGACGTTGCCCTCCAACCGGGTCCCCGAGGCGTGGTTCAACGCCGCGGGCCACCTGGCCACGCCCCTTGACCCCCCCCTCGATCCGCACACCCGGGGGCC
Source organism: Acidimicrobiales bacterium (assembly GCA_038232455.1). Classification (GTDB taxonomy): domain Bacteria; phylum Actinomycetota; class Acidimicrobiia; order Acidimicrobiales; family AC-14; genus DATAQC01. The sequence continues at coordinate 12,183 of JBBSHU010000019.1, read as the reverse complement.
CGTCCGCCCCGACGCCCTGGCTCGCCTGTTTCCCATGGCCCTGGTCGTCCAGGAGCTCAGCACCGAGCCCTGGGTCGAGGTGCCCGGCGGCGTCGTCGACCTGTTGCGCCAATGGCGTCCGACCCCCCTGGTCCGGGCTCGCCGGCTGGAAGCGGCGCTGGGCACGCCGGCGCGGATCTACTTCAAGGACGAGTCGGTGTCGCCGACGGGATCGCACCACCTCGCCACCGCGGCATGTCAGGCCTTCTACGCCCGAACGGAGGGCGGGTCACGCCTCGTCACCGAGTCGGACACGGGGCGGTGGGGGAGCGCCGTGGCGCTGGCCGGTGGCCTGTCCGGTCTGGCTTCCACCGTGTACACGGGACCCGAGGTGTCGGCGCAGGAACGGATCAGGATCGAGGCGTGGGGCGGGTCGGTCGTGCCCTCGACCGCCAGGCCTGGCGAGGAAGCCCTGGTCGACGCCGCCGAAGGGCCCGACAGCCGCTTCGCCGCCGGCTCGGTCTTCAACCACGTCGTGCTGCACCAGACCGTGATCGGCCTCGAAGCCAAGGAGCAACTGGCGCTGGCCGGCGAGGAACGCCCCGACGTCGTCATCGGCCACTGCGGCGGCGGCTCCAGCCTGGCGGGCACCGCTCTGCCCTTCCTCGACGACGAGGTGCGTCTGGTGGCGGTCGAGCCCGCGTCGTGGCCCACGCTCACCTCCGGCCGCTTCGACTATGTTCCCGGCGACGTCACCGGCCTGCTCCCGATGCTGGCCATGTACGCTCTCGGCCCCGACTCGGCGCCGCCGGCCATAAACGTCCCCGGCATTCACTCCGGGGGAATCGCCCCCGTTGTGTGCGAGCTCGTCCGGCGCGGGCGCATCGAGGCGGTGGCCCAACCTCTCGCCCGGGTGCTCACCGCAGCCGTGCAGTGGGCCCGTACCGAAGGCCCGATTCCCGCCCTGACCACCGCCCACGCCATTCGGGCTGTCATCGACGAGGCTCTCCTGGCCAAGGAGGACGGTGTCGGGCGGGTGATCCTCTTTCCCTGGTCGGGCCACGGTGACGCCGACCTCGGCATCTACGACGCCTACCTCGGCGGTCACCTCGACGGCTGAACGCCGTCGGGTTCGCCGATTGGACCGGCGCCCCCTGTACCGTCGGGAGGGTGTTCGTGAAGATCTGTGGCACCACCAGCGAGGAGGACGCCCTGCTGGCAGTGGCCATGGGGGCCGACGCCGTGGGTTTCGTCTTCGCCCCCTCCCCGCGCCAGATCACCCCCACGCGCGCCGGCGACATCGTCAAGCGCCTGCCCCCCGAGGTGATCACCGTCGGCGTGTTTCGTGACGAGGCCCCCGCCCGGGTGGTGGAGATCGTCAACACCTTTGGGTTGCGGGGGGCCCAACTCCACGGCCACGAGACGGCGGAGCAGGCCCGCTGGGTGAGCGAGCGGGTCCCGTTCGTCATCCAGGCGTTCCCCGCCGGTGACCGGGCCGTGGTGGGCGCCCGCGACCACGGGGTCAGCGCCATCATGATCGACGCGCCCAAGCCCGGCTCCGGCGAGGTGTTCGACTGGTCCCTGGCCGACGGAGTTCCCGACGGCATGCGCCTGGTGCTGGCCGGCGGCCTCACTCCCGACAACGTCGGGGAGGCGATCGGCCAGGTCCACCCCTGGGGCGTCGACGTGGTCACCGGCGTGGAGCGCTCGCCCGGGCACAAGGACCCCGTCAAGGTGAGGGCCTTCGTCGTGAACGCCAAGGCCGCAGTCGACGAGGCCTACGACCCCATCGACGGTCCCCCCTACGACTGGCAGGAAACAGGCGCGTGAGCCTCGTCGGGTCCTTTCCCGTGGCCGGCCCCTCCCACCGCCCTCCGAGCGGCGGGCCCCTCCCCACGGGCCACCCGTCTCGGGAGCGGGAAGCGGACGCCCTTCGGGCGGCGGTTCGCCCATGAGTAGCCCCGAACCGTCCGAGACGCCGGCGCCCGACACGCCCGACTCGCCCGATGCGTCCGTCATGGCCGAGCCTGGTCCCCGGGGGCGCTTCGGCGAGTTCGGCGGCCGCTACCTCCCCGAGTCGTTGGAGCCGGCGTGCGCCGAGCTGGAGGCGGCGTTCGTCGAGGCCTGGGCGGATCCGGGTTTCCACGCCGACTACGAGGCCCTGCTGGCCGACTACGGCGGCCGACCGTCGCCGGTCACGGAGTGCCACCGCCTGTCGGCCCGACTCGGGGTGCGCGTCCTGCTCAAGCGGGAGGATCTGGTCCATACCGGGTCGCACAAGCTCAACAACGTCATCGGTCAGACCCTCCTCGCCCGGCGCATGGGCAAGCACCGGGTCATCGCCGAGACCGGGGCGGGCCAGCACGGCGTGGCCACGGCCACCGCCGCCGCCCTCTTCGGGCTCGACTGCACGGTGTACATGGGAGAGGTCGACGTGGGCCGCCAGGCCCTCAATGTGTTCCGCATGCGCCTGCTCGGTTCGAAGGTGGTCACGGTGACGACCGGCAGCCGAACTCTCAAGGACGCCATCAACGACGCCCTGCGCGACTGGGTCGCGACCGTCGAGACCACCTATTACTGCCTCGGCTCGGTGATGGGCCCCCACCCCTATCCGTGGATGGTGCGCGAGTTCCAGCGGATCATCGGGACCGAGGCCCGGGCCCAGTGCCGGGCTCTCCTGGGCGGGGCCGACCCCGACGTGGTGGTGGCTTGCGTCGGAGGGGGTTCCAACGCCGCCGGCACGTTCGCGGGGTTCGTCGACACCGGTGCCCGCCTGGTCGGCGTCGAGCCTGCAGGCGGTGCCGCCGTTGGCCATGGCATTCCCGGGGTCGTGCACGGGTCGAAGTCGTACCTGCTCCAGGACGAGTTCGGGCAGGTGAGCGAGGCCCAGTCGATCTCGGCTGGACTCGACTACCCCGGTGTCGGCCCCGAGCATGCCTATCTGGCCTCCCTGGGGCGGGCCGGGTACGAGAGCGCCGCCGACGCCGAGGTGGTGGCCGCCTTCCGGCTCCTCTCCGAAACCGAGGGGATCATCCCCGCCCTGGAGCCCGCCCACGCCCTGGCCTGGCTGATCCGGGCGACGGCATCGGGCGATATCGCCGCCGGCTCCACCGTGCTGGTCACCCTGTCCGGTCGGGGGGACAAAGATGTGGCCCAGGTCATGGACCTGCTGGGCGACCTCTCGGAGTGAGCGCATCCTCATTGGAGACCCTGCGGACGAAGCGGGATGCCGGGGGGAAGCTGCTCGTCCCCTACGTCACCGGCGGGCTGGGGGCCGACTGGCTCGACGTGGTGCGGGCGGTGGCCGCCGCGGGCGCCGACGCCATCGAGGTAGGCCTGCCCTTCTCCGATCCGGTCATGGACGGGCCGGTGATCCAGGAGGCTTCGGCGCGGGCCCTGGCCGGCGGGGCCACCCCGGCGGGCCTGGTGGCCGACCTGGGCCGAGCCGATGTCGGCGTTCCCCTCGTGGTCATGACCTATTACAACCTGGTGTTCCGGGCCGGCCACCGGCGCTTTGCCCGCTCCCTGGCCGAGAACGGCGTAGCCGGGGCCATCCTTCCCGACCTGCCGCTCGAGGAGCTCGACGACTGGGCTCGTGCCGCCGACGACGCCGGGGTGGCCACCATCCTGCTGGCGGCCCCCACGACGCCCGACCATCGCCTGGTTTCCCTGTGCGCCCGGTCGCGTGGGTGGATCTACGGGATCGGGCTCATGGGTGTCACCGGCGAACGCACCTCGCTGGCCACTTCCGCCGCCGTCATGGGCTCCCGTCTCAAGGCCGTCACCGACCTGCCCGTGCTGATCGGCGTCGGTGTCTCCACCCCCGACCAGGCTGTGGCTGCGGCGGCGTCGGCCGACGGGGTCATCGTCGGCTCGGCCCTTGTCCGCCGCCTGCTCGAGGGCGCCGGCCCCGACGGAGCGGCTGCGTTCGTGGGCGAGTTACGGACCGCCCTCGACGGCGGAATGTAACCAACAGGTCGCCACCGGGGTCAAAGGTGGTCGGACGCGAGCGTGGGGGCGCGTGCGGCGGCTCGACCCGCTTGTTTGCCGTCCCGTCGATCGGATGTAACCCCATGGGGTGGGCCGGGGTCACACATGGGATGGGACTAGCCGTGCTGTTCCCCGGACAGGGGACCCAGGTACCGGGAATGGGCGTGCCCTGGCGCGACAGTCCCGCCTGGACGGTCGTGGAACGGGCCGAGGCGGCCGTGGGTCAGCCGTTGGGCCATCTGCTGCTGGAGGCCGACCGTGACCAGCTCAGCCGCACCCAGGACGCCCAGCTGGCCGTGATGCTGGTGTCGCTGATGGCCTGGGAGGCCGTCCGTGACCTCGTGGGGGAGCCCGTGGCCACCGCCGGCCATTCGCTGGGCCAGCTCACCGCCCTCGTCGCCGCCGGCACCTTGTCCATCGAAGACGGTGTCCGCCTCGCCGTCCGGCGGGCGGAATGCACCCAGGATGCCGCCGACCGCACCGGCGGACGGATGGCGGCGCTGATGGGGGCCTCAATCGAGCAGGCCACCGAGGCGTGCCGACCGGCGCCCGGGGCCGACGAGGAGTGCTGGATCGCCAACGACAATGCTCCCGGACAAGTGGTCGTGGGGGGGACGCCCGCCGGCTTGGAAGCCGCCTGTTCCCGGGCCCACGACCTGGGCATCCGCAAGGTGCTCGCCCTCAACGTCGGTGGTGCGTTCCATACCCCGCTGATGGTCTCCGCACGCGACGAGCTGGAGCCCGAGTTGGCCCGAACCACCTTCGGCGTCCCCACCTGGCCGGTCGTGTCCAACGTCGACGCCCGTGCCTACCACGACGCCGCGTGGGCGCCCCGCCTGGCCGACCACCTCGTGCGGCCCGTGCTGTGGCGGGACACCATGCTCGCTCTCGCCGACATGGGAGCCGCCTCGTTCGTAGAGGTCGGTCCTGGCGCCGTGCTGGGTGGCCTTGCCCGGCGCACCGTCCCCGGACGCATCGTTCGAAACGTCGCGGTTCCCGACGACGTCCCCCCCCTTTTGGAGGTTGCATAGATGGACGTCGCCCAGCTCGACGAACGGGACTCCCCGGAACGCGAGACACCCGAAGCCTCCCGCGACGACAGCCGGCGGGAGGCCCACATGGCCCACGGCGAGCGCCTCGGGGTGCCCGAGCGGGTCATCCTGGCCCCGATCGCCGGGAGCTTCCGGCCCGTCGACCAGGAGCCGGCGAGCGCCGACATCGATGAGGAGCAGGTCATCGGCTTCGTCGAGGGCCAGGGCCAGTCGGCACCGGTGCGGAGTCCCTTCGGCGGCCTGTTGATGGGGTTGCTGGCCCACGCCGGGGAGCGGGTGCGCGAAGGTCAGCCTGTTGCCTGGCTCCGGGTCGCCTGAGCATTCGCGTCTCTTCCGGACCTCGATACGTCCGACCGACAGTGTCCTATGCTGAACCAATGAGCCAGGGCTGGAGCCCGGCGGCGAGCGACCAGCCGTCGACGCCCGCCCACCGTTTCCGGCCCGCTCCCGGCGGGGCGGCAGCCGTTGCCGGCTGGGGCGTCGCCGTTCCCGAGCGCGTCGTCACCAACCACGACCTCTCGCAGCGGGTCGACACCACCGACGAGTGGATAGTCGACCGCACCGGCATCCGCGAGCGCCGGGTGGCCGGTCCGGGCGAGACCACCGCCTCACTCGCCATCGAGGCGGGGGCGGCGGCCATCAAGTCCGCCGACCTCAGCCCGGCCGACGTCGGATGCTGCATCGTCGCCACCTGTACGCCCGAACAGCCCATTCCCGCCACCGCCGCCTTCGTCCAGGAAGGCCTGGGCCTGCGCTGCGGGGCGTTCGATCTCGACGCCGCCTGCGCCGGTTTCGTCTACGCCCTGGTCGTGGGTGCGGGCCTGCTCTCCACCGGCGGGCTCGACGCCGTGCTGGTCATCGGGTCCGAGACCCTCTCACGGGTGGCCGACTGGGATGACCGGTCGACGTGCGTGCTCTTCGGCGACGGGGCCGGGGCGATCGTGCTCGTCTCCGACAAGTTGATGGCCGCCCCCACCCACCCGTCGGGGGCGCCGGCCGAGGGTCCCGGCCTGTTGGCCTGGGACCTGGGGTGCGACGGGTCGGGCGCCTCGCTCCTCCAGGTGGCGGCGGGGGGCAGTCGCATGCCCACCAGTACCGACACGCTCGCCGGCGGGCACCACTGGCTGAAGATGGAGGGCCAGGAGGTCTTCCGGCGGGCCGTGCGCACCATCGTCGAGTCGGCCGGCGCCACCCTGGCCCAGGCCGGCGTCGACGCCTCCGAGGTCGACCTGTTCGTTCCCCATCAGGCCAACTCCCGCATCATCGACGCCGCTGCGGCCCGGCTGTCCATCCCGCCCGACCGCACCTTCGTCAACATCGACCGTTACGGCAACACGTCGGCGGCCTCCATTCCCATCGCCCTGGCCGAAGCGGCCGACGCCGGCCAGCTCCGGCGCGGCGACCTGGTGCTTCTCTCGGGTTTCGGCGCAGGGATGTCGTGGGCCAGCGCCCTGATGCGTTGGTAGGGGCCCGCTGATGGGGGGGCGTGTCGCGCTCGTCACCGGGGCTTCGCGGGGTATTGGGCGAGCCTGTGCCATCGCCCTGGCCGTTGACGGGCACCGGGTGGGGGTGTGCTTCGGCCACGACGAAGACGGTGCGGCCGAGACCTGCGCAGCCGTGGCCGCAGCCGGCGGCGAGGCGCTGGCCGTGCGCGCCGACGTGGCCGACTCGGCGGCCGTCGACGCCGCCTTCGGCCTGGTCGAGGAGGCCTTCGGCCGGGTCGAGGTGGTAGTGGCCAATGCGGGCATCACCCGCGACGGCCTGTTCCTGCGCATGGACGACGAGGCGTGGGGGACGGTGCTGCGCACCAACCTGGACGGGGCGTTCCACGCCATCCGACGGGCGGCACCGGGCATGCTGCGCGCCCGGTTCGGCCGAATCGTGGCCGTGGGGTCGGTGGCCGGCCTCTCGGGGTCGGCCGGCCAGGCCAACTACGCCGCGGCCAAGGCCGGTCTCATCGGTCTCACCAGGGCGGTGGCGCGGGAGATGGCGAGCCGCAACGTGACGGCCAATGTGGTGGCTCCCGGGCCCATCACTACAGCCATGACCGACGCGCTCAGCGACGACCGTCGGAAAGCCATGACAAGCCTTGTACCGTTGGGGAGATTCGGCACCGCCGAGGAAGTCGCCGCAGTCGTCGCTTTCCTCTGTTCCGACGCGGCAGGCTACGTCACCGGTGCAGTCGTTCCGGTCGACGGCGGTCTGGGCATGGGTCATTAGAACGCCATCATGAACACCGCCACCATCAGGAGGACGTGAAAGATCATGGAACGCAAGGAAATCCTCGAAAAGATCGCTGACGCTGCCGTGGAGGTTCTCGGGGTCGAGCGCGCGCTGGTCACCGAGGACGCCAGCTTCAAAGACGACCTCGATGCCGACAGCCTCGACCTGGTCGAGTTTGTGATGGCCGTCGAGGAGGAGTTCGACATCTCCATCCCCGAGGAGAAGCTCGAAGGCATCGGAACCGTCGGCCAGGCCGCCGATCTCGTCGTCGCCGCCCAGTCGGCGCCGGCCCCGACGGCGGCGGAGTCGGGAACGGCCGGGTGAACCAACCGGCCCGCCACCGGGTCGCGGTCACCGGCCTGGGCGTCAAGTCCCCGGCCGGGTGTGATCTGGACAGCTTCTGGTCGACGCTGATCGCCGGCCGGTCATGTGCGGCGCCGATCCGTCGCATCGACGTGTCCGCCCTGCCCGTGGGCTTCGCCTGTGAGATCAACGACTTCGATCCCGAGCCCTACCTGGGCTACAAGGAGGCCCGCCGTACCGACCGGGTGGCCCAGATCGGCTTCGGCGCCGCGGCCGACGCTTTTGCCAGTGCCGGCGAGCTCGCCGCCGACCCCGCCCGCTGCGGGGTGGTCTGTGGCACCGGCGTCGGCGGCCTCATCACCCAGGAGGAACAGGAGCAGGAGCTGTTCTCCCGCGGCCCGTCGCGCGTGTCGCCGTTCCTCGTCCCCATGATGATGGCCAACGCAACCGCCGCTACGGTGGCGATGAAGCTGGGTTGGACGGGCCCGAACTTCTGCATCGCCACCGCCTGCACGGCCGGCACCCACGCCCTCGGTGAGGGCTCGCGGCTCGTCCGCGACGGCAGCGCCGACGTGGTGCTGGCCGGCGGCACCGAGGCGTGCCTCACCCCGATCGCCCTAGCCTCGTTCGCCCGCATGGGCGCCCTGTCGACGCGCAGCCACGAGCCCGAGCTGGCCTCGCGTCCGTTCGACCCCGACCGCGACGGCTTCGTGATCGGCGAGGGGGCAGCGTTCCTGGTGCTCGAGGAGTGGGATCGGGCCCTGGCCCGCGGCGCCCAGATCTGGGGCGAGGTGGTGGGGTACGGCCGCAACGCCGACGCCTACCACGTCACTGCGCCGTCCCCCGGAGGGGTCGGTGCCGCGGCCTGCATGCAGCTGGCCCTGGCCGACGCCGGCCTGGAGCCGGCCGACATCGGCCACGTCAACGCCCACGGCACCTCGACCGAGCTGAACGACGCCGCCGAGGCCGAGGCCATCGTCAAGGTCTTCGGCGAGAACGGACCCCCCGTCACCTCGGTGAAGGGGGCCATCGGCCACCTCATCGGGGCTGCGGGCGCCGTCGAGGCCGTGGCCGCTCTGCTCGCCCTGCGCCACGGTGAGGTTCCTCCCACGGTCAACCACGACCGTACCGATCCCGAGATGGCCATCGACGTGGTGGCCGGGGCCCCGCGCAAGCTGGCGCCTGCTCCCGTGGTGTCCAACTCCTTCGGGTTCGGGGGGCACAACGCCTCACTGGTCATGGCCCCCCATCCCGCATAGGGCTCTGCCGCCACTGATGCAGCCATGACCGACGAGCCCCAGATGGCCGGTGGGGTGGCGAGCCCGAGCGGCTCTCTGAGCGGGGCGGCGAGCCCGAGCGGCTCTCTGAGCGGGGTGGCGGTCCCCGTCGCCGCCGGACGGGGCGCCGGGGTCAGTGCGTCGTTGGTCGACCTCGACGGGCGGAGGGTGGCCTGGTTCAGCCTTGCCGGCGGGAAGCACCGGGGGGCCATCGGCCCGGCCGAGGGTGAGGTGCTCGAGCGCCTGATACGACTCGCGCTCGACCTCGGCCTGCCCGTGGTCGGCGAGCTGTCGACGGCAGGGGCCGATGTTTTCGAGGGCGTACCGTCGCTTCACGCGTGGGGCCGGGTGGCGGCCGCGCTCAGCCGTGCGTCGGGAGCGGTCCCCATCGTCTTGTCGGTGGTGGGTCCGTGCGTGTCGGGGCCCGCCCTGCTCCTCGGCATCGCCGACCACGTCGTGATGACCGTCGATGCCTACGCCTACGTGTCGGGCGCCCAGGCGGTTGCCGACTTCACAGGAGTTACCACCACCCGGGAGGCGCTGGGCGGCGCCGCCGTCCATTCCACCCGCAGTGGCGTGGCCTCCCTCGTGGTCCAAGACGCCGACGATGCCCGCTGGGCCGTGCTCGACCTCCTGTCGTTCCTACCGTCGAACTACCTCGAGAGCCCCCCGGTGACGGTGTGTTCGGACCCCGTCGACAGGTCGTGCCGGGCGGCCGCGGAAGCGGTTCCGTCGCGGCCCATGGCCTCCTACGACATGCGGGCCGTGATCAACGACGTGGTCGACCACGAATCGTTCCTCGAGGTACGGGCGGACACCGCCGCCAATGTGGTCACCGGGTACGCCCGCCTGGCCGGTGCCCCCGTCGGTGTGATCGCCAATCAGCCCTCGCAGAAGGCGGGCACCCTCGACATCGAGGCGGCCCGCAAGGCGGCCCGGTTCGTGCAGTGCTGTGATGCCTTCGGGTTGGCCCTGATCACCTTCGTCGACAGCCCGGGGTTCCAGCCCGGTAGCGACATCGAGTGGCGCGGCATGATCCGCCACGGCGCCCAACTCGTGCACGCCTACGCCGCCGCCACCGTGCCTCGACTGTGTGTCGTCGTGCGCAAGGCCTACGGCGGGGCCTACATCGTCATGGATTCCCGCGGGCTGGGCAACGACCTCTGTGTGTCATGGCCGGCCGCGGAGATCGCCGTCATGGGTGCGCCGGGCGCCGTGGCCGTGCTCCACGGGCGGCGCCTCGCCAAGGTCGACGACGACGACGACCGGGCCCGTCGCCAGGCCGAGCTGGAGTCCGAATACGCCGAGCGCCACTGCACCCCGGCCATGGCCGCCGAGCGGGGGTACGTCGACGAGGTCATCGATCCCCACGACACCCGCCGGATCCTCGCCGCCGGATTGTCGGCGTTGCACACCAAGCGGGCCACCACCGGGCGCCCCCCGGCCCGCCATACCAACACACCCCTGTGAGGGTCGTTCTGGCCCTGGACCGGAAGTAGGCCCATGCTCCTCGAAGGCAAGCGCATCCTCATCACCGGCGTTCTGGCCGAGTCCTCGATCGCCTTCGCCGTGGCCCGTCTGGCCCAGGAACAGGGGGCCGAGGTCGTTCTCACCTCGTTCGGCCGGGTGATGCGCCTCACCCAGCGGTCGGCCCGCCGACTGCCCGTGGAACCCGATGTCGTCGAGCTCGACATCACCGACCCGACCCATCTGGAGTCCCTCACCACCGACCTCCGAGAACGTTGGGGGCGGGTCGACGGCGTGCTCCACGCCGTGGCCTTTGCACCGGCCTCGTGCCTCGGTGGCAACTTCTTGAACGCGTCCTGGGAAGACGTGGCCACGACCATGCAGGTGTCGACCTACTCGCTCAAGGCGCTGGCGGCGGCGGTGCTCCCCCTGATGGAGTTCGGCGGCGGCTCCATCGTCGGCCTCGATTTCGACGCCCGCCAGGCCTGGCCCGCCTACGACTGGATGGGCGTGGCCAAGGCCGCCCTGGAGTCGACCTCCCGGTACCTGGCCCGAGACCTGGGCCGTCACCACGTTCGCGTCAACCTGGTGTCGGCCGGCCCGTTGCGCACGGTGGCGGCCAAGGGGATCGCCGGCTTCGACCAGATCGAGGAGACCTGGGCGGGCCGGGCACCCCTCGGCTGGGACACCCGCGACGCGACACCGGTTGCCCAGGCGTGCGTGGCCCTGCTGTCGGACTGGTTCCCCGCCACGACGGGGGAGATCGTGCACGTCGACGGCGGGTTCCACGCCCTGGCCGCTCCCGTCGTCCGCGACGAACCGCCAGCCGAGTAGGGAGATGGGCGACCCCGACGACGAGGGTGTCGAGGTCCGGCGCATCCAGCCGTACCTGGCTTTGAAGCCGTACGCCTGCCCGGGCTGCAACCAGGAGATCGCCAGCGGCACCGGACATGTGGTCGTGGTGCCCCTGGAGGCGCCGGACCTGCGCCGCCACTGGCACCATCCCTGTTGGGCCCACCGGAGCACGCGTCGACCGGGTCGGGCCCAGCCCCGCCGTGGATCGTCGTGAAAGCGAGTTGGCAGGCTCGCCGACGAAGACGGGTCAGTCGGTGGGTTCGAGGATGAACCGGCTCAGGGAGCGGAGCGCCTCGACGATCTGGGGCGGTGCGGTGTCGGGGGATCCCGCGGTGAACGGGGGATCGGGGGCGTACTCGATGCCGAGCTGGACGGCCTGGGCGCCCTCGTCGCCGACCATCAGCGCGGCCAGGCGCAGCGCCATGTCGATGCCCGATGACACCCCCGCGGCGGTGACGATCCTGCCGTCGACGACCACTCGTTCCCTCGTGGCCTGGGCACCGTGTTGGGCGAGTTGGTCCATGGCCAGCCAGTGGGTGGTGGCTCTCATGCCTTCCAGCAATCCGGCGGCGCCGAGGATCAACGCTCCGGTGCATACCGAGGTGGTCCACTGCGTCGTTTGATGAACCTGGCGGAGCCAGCTCAGCAATCGATCGTCGTCCATCATGGCGACCTGGCCGGGGCCACCCGGTACCAGCACGACCTCAGGGGAAGGCACGTCTTCGAACGTCGTGTCGACGCTCAGGCCCAGCCGGCCGTTGTCGGTACGTACGGACCCCTCGACGTGGCCCACGAAGCCCAGGTCCCGCCCCAGCCGGCTGAGGACCTCGTAGGGCCCGACTGCGTCGAGGGCCGTGACGCCCTCGTAGAGGACGATGGCTATGTCGATGACGCCACGCTAGTCCCGTGTTCCGCACATGGCGGCGGTTGGGTTCGTTCGAGAAACTTGTAGTTCCTGGCAGGAGATTCGCGGGGTGGTCGCGAAAGTCCTTACATGGCAAGGAAACGACCGATTCTGGGCCCGGCGCAGGTCACGC
>JBBSHU010000018.1:0-35956 GCA_038232455.1 Acidimicrobiales bacterium | reverse complement strand
GCCTCCAAGTCGACTATGAGCGAGATCCGAAGGTCACCGAAGGCTTCGTATGGGCAGCCCACAGCCGGCTCCTCCTACGCCGCCTGACCGACCCGCCTGCCGGGTGATCGCGCTGGGGAAACATTCGCGACAGCTTCTTAGACCCCGGGCCCGGCGTTCTCAGCGCGCGAGTGCCGCTTGGAGCCCGATGCGGTTCGGTTCTCCCCGGCGCCGTCTGACGCTGCGGGGGGCGGGCGGCGGCGGCTCCGGGCTGTTCGGATGGCCCGGGCGTGGGGCCGCCAGCCCGGTTCGAGGCGCTCGGACAGGAACTGACGTCGACGGGCGCCGAGCACGTCGGTCCTGGTGATGATGCCGATGAGCCGGCCGTCGTCGAGGACGGGGATGTGATCTACGGACTCTTCGAGCATCACTTCCAAGGCGTCCAGCACAGTGTCCGAAGGCGTCACCGATACCACATCGCGGGACGAGGCCGCTGCGACCAGGACGTCGTCGGACTCACGGAGCAGGTCAGCCCGTGCGACGATGCCGACACAGGCCCCGGTGGCGTCGACCACCGGATAGGCGCTGTGGCCGCCGGAACGGAACCTCCGAGCAGCTTCGACCATGGTGGCGACGTCGGACAGGGTCACCACGTCGGTCGTCATGACCTCGCTCACCGACGTCGTGCGTAGGGAGTCGGCGTGGTAGTCCGAGGGCACGCGAAGCCCCCGGCGGGAGAGCTTCTCGGTCATGAGGTTTTCGTCGCGGAGCAGGGCTCGGGCCACCAGGTCGGCGGCCACCGCGGCGATCATGAGCGGCAGGATGGCGTCGTAGTCGCGGGTGAGCTCGAACAGGAAGACGATGGACGCGAAGGTGGCGCCGGTGGCGGCTCCGAAGGTAGCGGCCATGGCAGCCAGGGCAAAGGCGCCCGGGGCCAGGTGGGCGCCGGGTATGATGCGGTCGACGATCTCGCCGAGGGCGGCGCCGAAGGTACCGCCGACGAGGAGGATGGGCGCCAGCGTGCCTCCCGACGTACCCGAGCCCAAGGCGAACCACCAGGCCACCAGCTTGGCCACCATCAACACCGCCAGGGTGCCCAGGGCCAGCTTGCCGGCGAGCACGTCGCTGATGGCGTCGTAGCCCACGCCGAGCACCCGGGGGACGAGCAACCCGATGCAGCCAAAGATGAGCGCCCCGATGGCCGGGTGCCAGAACTCGTGTATTGGTAGCCGACGGTAGGCCCGCTCGACGGCGAACAGGCCCTTGGTGAGCACGGCGGCGAGGAGCCCGCAAGCCATGCCGAGAAGGACATAGAGGGGCAGCTTGTCGAGACCGGTGAAGGGGTGCTGGGCGATGGTGAACAGCGGACCCGTGCCGAAGATGGCCGAGTGCACCCCGGCGGCGACGCTCGACGCCACCACGAGGGGCAGGAAGGCCCGCTTGGAGAACTCGAACAACAGCAACTCGATGGCCAGGACCACTGCGGCAAGAGGAGCACCGAACGTCGCCGCCATTCCCGCTGCGGCTCCCGATGCGAGCAGGATCTTGCGCTCGCTGGGCGAGACCTTGACGAACTGGCCCAGGAGCGAACCCAGGGCGCCTCCGGTGACGATGATGGGGCCCTCGGCGCCGAACGGCCCGCCGGTACCGATGGCGACGGCCGCCGACAGCGGCTTCGCCAATGCCGTGCGCGGGGCGATGCGGCTCTGGCGGGTGAGCACCGACTCCATGGCCTCGGGAATTCCGTGGCCCCGGATGACCGGTGACCACCGGGCCAGCAGCGACACCACCAGGCCGCCAGCAACGGCGACGGCCACCATCGAGATGCCCGGATGGAAATTGGCGAAGGACGGCAGTTCCCACCCCACCTGGTGCAGCAGGGCCAGGTTGGTGAGCAAAGCGATGAGGCGAATGAGCACGAACGCCACTCCCCCCGCCGCCAGCCCCAGAATCGCGGCAAGGGCGACGAGGACGAGGAGACGACGAGGAGAAGCCAGTGGAGCCATCGGCACTATTGTATCGTGTCACGATATGACAGGTCGCCGACTTGCCACCCAGGACTACGGCCGCCTCCTCGCCTTCCGTGATGGGCTGCGTCGCTTCCAGCACTGGAGCGAGCGACAGGCCGCAGCCGTGGGGTTGACGGCCGCCCAGCATCAGCTACTCCTGGCCATCAGAGGACACACCGCCTCGGGTCACGCGCCTGCGACGGTCGGCGACGTGGCCGCCCATCTCATGCTCCGCCACCACAGCGCCGTCGAACTCATCGACCGGGCCGTCGGCGCCGGTCTGGTCGTGCGCCACACCGACTGCGACGATCGTCGGGTGGTGCGCCTCGGCCTCACGCCCGGAGGCGCCCGCCGCCTCGAGGCGCTGACGACCCTGCACCTCGACGAGCTGTCCCGCCTGGCCCCGGGCCTGGCGCCCCTGTGGGAGGGGTTGTCGGACGAGAGTGTCTAGAACGCCGGCGCAGGACCGTCGGGCACGAGTGACCCGTCGAGGACCTGCTCGGCGACGACGCGCATCTTGGCCCGTTGGCGCATGGCCGACTGCTGGATGAAGTTGAACGCGTCGCTCTCCGACAGATGGTGGGTATCCATGAGCAGGCCCCGGGCCCGCTCGACGATGCGACGGGTGGTGAGCTGTTCCTCGAGGCTGTGAACTTCCTGCTCGAGGGCCCGCAACTCGGCGAAGCGACCGATGGCCACCTCGATGGCGGGGACCAGATCGCTCTTCTGGAAGGGTTTGACGAGGTAGCCGATGGCACCGGCGTCGCGTGCCTGCTCGACCAGGTCGCGCTGGCTGAACGCGGTGAGGATGAGCACCGCGGCCCAGCGGCCACCGGCGATCTCCTTCGCCGCAGTGATCCCGTCCATGCCCGGCATCTTGATGTCGAGGATGGCCAGGTCGGGCTTGAGGTCGCGCACCATGGCGACGGCCTCGTCCCCGCGGCCCGTACTGCCGACCACCTCGTAACCCTCCTCTTCGAGAGTCTCCTGAAGGTCGAGGCGGATGATGGCCTCGTCCTCGGCTATGACCACGCGCGCAGCCACTCGATGTCGCTCCTTTGCCCGCTGGGCCTACCGCTCGGCGAGCAGTCGGTCGAGAAGCTGGTCCTGGGACGATTCCAGGCGGGTGATCGACGCCACCAACCGGGCGCGCTGGGATGCCATGGCATCGGCGTGTCGACGCGCCTCGGTGTGCTCGCGGTCGGCGAGGGGAGTCTCGGAGACGAGGGCCCGCACCCGGGTGTCGTCGGCAGTATCGGCGAGGGACGCCAGCTGCTCGTCGACCACGGCCAGCTCGTTGCGCAGGCTGCGAAGCCGGTCGGCCGATGCCGACAACTGCTTCTCGACGATCCGCTTGGACATGGGACCGAAAGTGTACCCGTCCCCCTCGATCGACAGGTGTGGCGTACCCGGAAGGCCCGCAGGCGATCCGCACGCCGGAACCACCCTCCCGTTCCGACGGGGCATGATGCGCTGAGCCCGCCTTCCCGGCCCAGTGAGGTGCGCCGTCGCCGACCACGTCTCCACCCGCCAACAGCCATCTCCCTCGGAGGGCCGTCCGGGCCCACCATCACCCTCGGCGTGGGGTGTGGCCGAGGATTACCACGATGCTGCCGGCAACCTCTGCCGGCCTCCGGAGGCCACGCTTTCCGCCGTCCTGGCCGCCATGCACGCCAACGACGAACAGCCCCCCACCACCGCACCTGTCGCCACCGCCCGGCCCGGTGGACCGACAGGCGTCGAGGGACCGACGGAGCTGGTCACCGAGGACGGCGCCATCATCAGTCTCGTCCGCGGTGCACCGCTGCCGCCCGACCTCCCGTTCGGCTATCACACCCTGGTCGATGTCGAGGGTGGCTCCGAACACACCCTTGTGGTGAGCCCGGGAGCGTGCCTGCTGCCCGCCGCACCGGTGTGGGGTTGGGCCCTCCAGCTCTACGCCACCCGCTCCCGACAGAGCTGGGGTATCGGCGACCTGGCCGACCTGGCCGACCTGGCCCGGTGGTCGGCGGACGAGCTCGGCGCCGGGCTCCTACTCGTCAATCCCCTCCACGCCGCCACACCCGTCCTTCCCCAGGCGACGAGCCCCTACTACCCGAGCAGCCGGCGCTTCCGGAACCCGTTGTTCCTCCGCATCGAGGACGTGCCGGGCAGCGAGGCTCTCGGGCCCCGAGTCGAGGAACTGGCCGACGCCGGCCACCGCCTCAACGCCGACCGCCGCATCGATCGCGACGCGGTGTTCCGGCTCAAGATGACCGCCCTGACGGAGATCTGGTCACGTCTCGGCGGCAATCGCTACTTCGAGCGGTGGAACAGCGAGCAGGGCCCCGATCTCGAGGCCTACGCCACCTTCTGCGTGTTGGCCGAGGAACACGGCCCGGCCTGGCGAAGCTGGCCCAACGACCTCCGCCATCCCGAGGGTGTCGGCGTAGTCGCCTTTCGCGCCCGCCACCGTGGCCGGGTCGACTTCCACCGGTGGCTCCAGTGGCTCCTCGACGTGCAATTGGCCCGTGCTTCAGCCGCCGTGGCGATCGTGCACGACCTGGCCGTGGGCTTCGATCCCGACGGCGCCGATGCCTGGGAGTGGCAGGACGTGGTGGCGTCGGGGATGTCTGTCGGAGCTCCGCCCGACGAGTTCAACACGCTGGGCCAGGACTGGGGCCTCCCCCCGTTCGATCCCTGGCGCCTCCGGGCTGCGTCCTACCGACCCTTCATCGAGACGGTGCGCTCGGCGTTCCGCCATGCCGGAGGGCTGCGCCTCGACCACGTCATGGGGCTGTTCCGCCTGTTCTGGGTTCCCTCGGGGACGGGGCCCGGCGACGGAACCTACGTGAGGTATCCCGGAACCGAGCTGCTCGACATCGTCGCTTTGGAGAGTCAACGGGCCCAGGCATGGGTGGTGGGCGAGGACCTGGGCACGGTCGAGGACGAGGTGCGCCGGGAACTGGCCGCCCGCGATGTGCTCTCCTACCGGCTCTTCTGGTTCGAGCCGGACGATCCTGTCGCCTACCCCGAGAAGGCACTGGCCGCGGTGACGACCCACGACCTTCCCACCGTTGCCGGCCTCTGGACCGGAGCCGACCTGGCCGCTCAGGAGGACGCACGGATGGCGCCCAACGCCGAAGCCACTGCGGCCATGCGGGCCCGCGTCGGCCACGTTGCCGGCGCCCACGAGGATGCGCCCGTAGACGAAGTGGTGGCCGGGGTGTACGCGGCCCTGGCCCGGGCTCCTTCGCTCCTGGTCACCGCCGGCCTCGACGACGCCCTCGGCATCGAGGAACGACCGAACATGCCGGGCACCGTCGACGAATGGCCCAACTGGTCGATCGCCCTCCCCGTCACCATCGAGGACATCAAGGACGACCCACGGCCCCGGGCCATCGCCGGTCTGCTCAACCGGCGCAGCCCGCCGGAGGGTTAGCGTCGGTCCGTGGACATCGAGGGATTGCGCCTGTGGATCGCCGGGACGAACGCCTGGTTGGTCGCGCCGTCAGGACCGGGTGGCGAGTGTGTGCTCATCGACGCCCCGCCCGACCCGGGTGCCATCGTCGACCGCCTGGTCGAACGAGACCTGCGGCTGGTTGCCCTCCTCGCCACCCACGGCCACGTTGATCACGTGGGCGGTGTGGCCGAGGTCGTGGGCGCCCAGGACCACGACGTCGCGGTTCACCTTCACGACGCCGACCGTCACCTCCTGCTCGACCCCATCGGCAACGGGGGCACCTTGGGCCAGGTCTTGGCCGCCGAGGAGCTCGACCTCGAACCGCCCGAGTTGGTCTACGGCCTCGACGACGGCCAACAGGTATCGGGGGCGAGCATGACCTTCACGGCCCTGCACACGCCCGGCCACACCAAGGGCTCGGTGTGCTTCCTGCTCGAGGTCGACGGCGAGGCACCCGTGTTGTTCAGTGGCGACCATCTCTTCGCCGGCTCCATCGGGCGCACCGACATGCCCGGCGGCTCGATCGACGAGCTCATGGCCTCGATGACCGAGAAGATCCTTCCACTCGACGATGCCATCGCCGTGCTCCCCGGCCACGGACCGACCACTACCGTCGGCGACGAGCGCCGCACCAACCCGTTCATCGCCCAGATGCTCGCCAGGTAGGGCCAGCCACCGCCTGATCGGCCCGCACCGGCCTACTCGGTGTCAGTGCTTGAGCCTGCCCAGTTGGTACCCCAGGTGCCAACCCACCTTCTTGACGACCAGGGCGACCAGTAGGACGACGACGGCGAGCGTCGCCGCAGCCAGAAACCACATTCCCAACCAGGCAAGCGCGTTCTGGGCCGGCAGTATCGGTTCCGGTGCGACGGTCTTCGCGACAAGCATCAGTCCGACCGTATACCCGTCGTAGCGTTCCGGGCCGGTTCGACACGAGCTTGGTAGACTTGGAACGTCTACGGAGGTCTGAACGGCGATGTTGGTGGTCACGGTTCACCGGCTTGGTTGCTTGTCGTAGCGGTAGTTGGGGCTCTGGCTCTGGGCTGTGTCGGCTTCTGGATCGGTGCCCGGAAGGACATGGCGGGCGCCGGGTTCTTCCTCGGGTTTTTCCTCGGACCAGTAGGCCTGGTCGTCATCGCCGTCATGCCGCCGAGCCAGGAACAGCACGACCGGGCCGCCCGTCGACAAGGGATGCGGCGGTGTCCCCACTGTTGCGAGTTCATCCGAGCCGAGGCCGACGTGTGCCGGTTCTGCCGACGAGACACGATCCCGGTCGGCCGTCCGGTAGACGAGAACGCCCTCGACAGTCAGTGGGAGTCGCTGTACCGCTCCTGAGCTGGATCGGCTGTAGTACCCCGGCGGTACGGGCTGCTGCGGGCGACCAGGGCATCGGCCCACGACACCATCCTGGACTCGCCGTGGCCGGTCCCGCCGCTTGTCAGGCGCTGGCGGTACACGCTCAGAGCACACTCCACCAGTGCCCCCTCATCGGCGGGGCAACACCGCCGACACCCGCCACAGACCGTCGTCGCCGAAGCCGAAGTTCACCCGCCGGGCCTCTTCCGGCTCGGGTTGGGGCGTGGGCTCGGCATCGGGATCGGGCGCCGGCTTGGCGAAGCTGTGACGGCCGAGCATGCGACGGAGCTGGCTCACCGTGGCCGACCGGGCCAGTTCGGCCGCTTCGGCGTAGTTGTGCGCAGCGCGTGTGGCGACAGATCACCGCCACCTGGTCCTCGGCCAGCTCGCCGGCCTCCAGAGCCGCCCGGGTCTCGGGAAGCTCGGGCAGGCGCCGGGCCATGGCCACGAGCGTCCGGGCTCGGCCCAGCGACACCCCGCATCTCCACGCGTGCTCAGAATTACATCGTCGTCGACGACCATCTCTTGAGTGCGGGGCGAACCGGTGGTGTTCTTCAACGAGCGGCTCGCGCCCTTCCCCCCCCGGATGCCACCGAGGGGGCCATCGACTGGGATGCCTTTCCGCTCACCCTCAAGGTCGGCTACGACACCGACGGGGCCCGGCAGGAGTCGGGGCGCCTGAAGAGCGTCGCCGGCAGCTACGGGCTCCAGAAGCTCTACGAGAACGTCGACGGCCCGCCCCGGCCGATCGAGCTGTCGTACCGGAACCAGGACGAGTTGGGAATGGCGCCCTACCGTCGACGCACTACCGGCGAGGTGGCCAGGATCACCTTCACGTCCGAGGGTCCCGAGTACTGGGGGTTCATCGCTTCGGTTGCGACCGGGCTCAATGACGGTCGCGGGTAGGGTCGACCCTTATGGCCAACGCCGCCCAGTTCATCTTCACCATGCGCAATGTGAGCCGCTTCCATCCTCCCGACAAGGACGTCGTGAAGGACATGACGCTGGCGTTCTACCCGGGCGCCAAGATCGGCGTGATCGGGCCGAACGGGTCGGGCAAGTCGTCGTTGCTGCGGATCATGGCCGGCGTCGACGACGGCTTCACCGGTGAGGCACGCCTGTCCCCCGGCTTCACCGTCGGCCTCCTCGAGCAGGAACCCCAGCTCGACCCGGCCAAGGACGTCAAGGGCAACGTCATGGAGGCGGTGGGTGCGGTCGCCGACCTGCTGCGTCAGTACGACGAGGTGCTCGAGGGCTACAGCGATCCCGACGCCGACTTCGAAAAGATCGGCGAGGAGCAGGCCCGCCTCGAAGCGGAGATCGCGGCCAAGGGGGCCAACGACCTCGAACGCCAGATTGACATCGCCATGGATGCCCTGCGCCTCCCCCCCGGCGACGCCGACGTCACCGTGCTGTCAGGTGGCGAGCGCCGGCGGGTGGCCCTGTGCCGGCTGTTGCTCTCCAAGCCCGACCTGCTCCTGCTCGATGAGCCCACCAACCACCTCGACGCCGAATCGGTGGCCTGGCTCGAGCGCACGCTGCAGGACTACCCGGGCACGGTGGTGGCCATCACCCACGACCGTTACTTCCTCGACAACGTGGCCCGGTGGATCCTGGAGCTGGAGCGGGGCCGGGGCACGCCGTTCGAGGGCAACTACACGGGCTGGCTCGAGCAGAAGCAGGAGCGCCTTCGCCTGGAGCAGAAGTCCGACAGCGCCCGGGCCGAGACCCTCGAGCGTGAGCTCGAGTGGGTCCGCATGGGCGCCAAGGCCCGTCACGCCAAGTCGAAGGCCCGCCTGGGCGCCTACAAGAAGCTGTTCGCCGAAGCCCGCGAAGCCGAGCAGGCCGCCAAGCGGTTGGAGATCGCCATCCCGCCCGGTGAGCGCCTCGGCGATCTCGTCATCGAGGTCGAGGGCGTCACCAAAGCCTTCGACGACCTGCTGCTGATCGACAATCTGTCCTTCTCCCTGCCCCCGGCCGGCATCGTCGGCGTCGTTGGGCCCAACGGCGCCGGCAAGACCACCCTGTTCCGGATGCTGACCGGCCAGCAGAAGCCCGACAGCGGGTCGGTGAAGATCGGGTCCACCGTCGACCTGGCCTACGTCGACCAGAGTCGCGACAGCCTCGACCCGGAGGCCTCGATCTACAGCGAGATCACCGGGGGCCAAGAGTTCTTCAAGATCGGCACCAGAGAGGTGAACGGCCGGGCCTACGTGGCCTCGTTCAACTTCACCGGCTCCGACCAACAGAAGCCCGTGGGCATGGCGTCGGGCGGTGAACGCAACCGGGTGCACCTGGCCAAGATGCTGCGCCGCGGCGGCAATGTCCTCCTGCTCGACGAGCCCACCAACGACCTCGACGTCGACACGCTCCGGGCCCTCGAGGACGGCCTGGAATCGTTCCCCGGCTGCGCCGTCGTCATCAGCCACGATCGGTGGTTCCTCGACCGCATCTGCACACACGTGCTCGCCTTCGAGGGAGACAGCCAGGTGCGATGGTTCGAGGGCAACTTCGCCGACTACGAAGCCTGGCGCCACAAGGAGCTGGGTTCCGCCGCCGACCAGCCCCACCGCATCAAGTACAAGCCCCTCGCTCGATAGTCGGAGATCGACCCGCTCGGGCACCGAGGTGCCTCTCGCCGGGGATCTTCGACCTGGTCGGATCGATCATGCGCAGGTGGACGTCGATGAACGTGCTCGACACCGCCGCCCATGCACACCACAGCGATGTCAGTTCCTCCTGGGACATGAAGATGAGCACGGCCACGGCCGCGGCATTGCAGGCGCCGAACGCCACGATGCGCGGGTAGCTGGAGGCGAAGAGGGGGACGCAGACGGCGACGACGTACAGTACGGCCATCGTGCCCCCGGACTTCAGTCCCGTGTCGTAGGAGATGTGGCGACCGGCGATGGACGCCATGACGGGTCGCTGGGCTATGGCACCGGCGTAGGCCACGGCCACGAGACACCCGAGCATGGCGAACGGCGCCATCAGCCGGCGCCGGTCGTCGGCCGGCTCGACGGCAAGGACCGCCAAGGGGACGAGGGCGGCCAGCACCACGAAGGCCACGAGCGCGTAGAGCGAGGCGGCATCTCCGCCGGCTTCGACGGAAGGAGCTCGGTGATGCAGGTCGGACCACACGAACACCTCGGTCAACTGGTGGGCGGCCAGCAGCAACGGCAGGCCGGCGATCGCCAGCTCCCTGGGATGGCGCACGTGACGCAGCGCGTCGATGCCGATTGCGGCCACGGCAACTCCGGTGACGAGGTCAGCCTCGGCAGAGAAGCACATCGAAGCGCTACGACAGCGGGCTGAGCAACATCAGTGCCCCTAGGGTCCTCGCTTCGAACGGCCGGCGTCGGGCTGCACCCGCTGTCCACCACCAACAATACGCAATGCCGCCGGTTAGGGTCCAGAGGACAACTAGTTATCTTCTGGACCCTTAGTGGGCATAATTTGTCGACGCCGGTGGTCGCCGCTTGCGACCGAGCGGACAGGAAGCACGCAGCTACTCTTGAGGCCGTGCGGGCCAGGTTCCAGTGGTGAAGATGCCAACGTCCCGGGTACCGACGACCAGGGTGGCAATTGTGGCCGTGGTCGTGGCGATGACCGCCTTCGGTGGTTGGCTGCTGATGGCGCCCTCCGGCGGCCGGCCCGCCCCCTCGGCGGCGCCACCGCGGACCGCCCCGTTTGCCGTCGCCGGCCCGCCGACGACGGCACGCACCATGGCCGACCCGGGTGGCAGCAACCTGAGACTCGGCGTGGCCCGGGCCGTGGGCTCCCCCGCCCTGATCGCCGACGCCATCGGGCCCCGCGTAGCCCTGTACAGCCACCCCGGCGATGCCGACCCCGGCGATGTCGTCGACAATCCCACCTTCGAGGACCTGCCCGTCACCGGGCTGGTGATGGATCAACGCAACGATTGGCTCGAGGTGCAGATATCCCGCCGGCCCAACGAGGCCACCGCCTGGGTGCGGGCGGCGGACTTCAACCTCAGGGAGTCGCCCTACAAGATCCGGGTGAACTCGGCCGCCCACACCCTCACCCTCACCGACCACGGGGCCACCATGTTCGAGGTGCCCGTGGCCAACGGCACAGGAGGGACGCCCACGCCGACCGGCACCTTCTTCGTCGACGGGATCGTGCAGCTCGCCGATCCCACCGGGCCCTACGGCACTTATCAGTTGAGCGTGGCCGCTTTCTCCGACGTGCTCACCAGCTTCGGCGGGGGCAACGGCCAGATCGCCATCCACGGCACCAACAGCCCCGACCTGGTGGGCACGTCGGTGAGCCACGGATGTGTGCGCATGACCAACGACGCCGTGAACAAGCTGGCCAAGTTCGCATCGGTCGGCACCCCCGTCGAGATCTACGACTGACGTTCGGACGGGATCAACGGGTGCGTCTACGGGGAAGCCCAACTCTGTAGCCGTTGCGGCCATGCGCCGGTCGTAGGTCACGATGGCTCGGAGGTCCGCACCGATGCACTGCACCGATGCCAGGTGAATGGCGGTCGAGTCTGAGCAAGACCGTTCCTGCAGCAATCGCCCCAGCGGTGTCGAGTAGGCCTGTGTCGAGGTTGACGTGATCCACGCGAGCGAGCTGGCGGCGAGCGTTGGCACGGCAGGGGCGCCGCCGGGCGTGGCTCTTACAGCAGCCAGCGCTGCTTTCGGTACCAGGCGACGGTCGCGGAGACGCCGGCCCGGGTCTCGGTGGTGGCAGGAACGAATCCGGTCGACTTCAGGGCGTCGATCGACAGGCGGTTGTTGCGGTTGGCTTTGGCCATGAACCGGAACCGTTGGGGGGTGAACAGGATGTCGCCGGTCATCCCCTCGGCCAGCAACTTATCGTGAATCACCGCCCGCTCGTCGTGCCCCAGACCACAGCCCTCGTCGTCGGAGAACTCCAGGCCCATGCCGAACTCGTCGGCCAGGATCTCGGCCACCTCGATGCTGGTCGGGTAGATGCCCGAGGTGACATTGAACGCACGCCCAACGGCACCTTCGTGGTCGGCCAGGTGAAGGGTGGCTCCGATGAGGTCGTCGATGTGCAGGAGGCGCTGCTCCACCGGGTCGCGGGCAATGGCCACCCGGTCGAGACCAGCTCGACTCTCGATGGCCACATCGAGCGCGGCGCTGGCCACCAGCTTCACCGCTCCCGGGCCGTACACCGAGACCGGGCGCAGGAGCACGACAGCCAGGCCCCTGTCGGCTGCCCCCCACACCTCCTCCTCGGCACCCCACTTGGCCTTGCCGTAGCCCCGGCTGGGATGGACCTCCACGTCTTCGCGCACCGGCAGGGGTAGCTGCTGCTCCTCGCCGTAGACCGACGTGCTGCTCATGTGGACGAAGCGCTCCACCCCCTCGGAGGCGGCCGCGGCCACCACCTTGGCGGTACCGACGACGTTCGTCCGCTGCATCTCCTCCTCGTCGGACCGGGAGCTCGACGCCCCGGCCAGATGGAACACGTGCGTCGTGCCATCGACGAGAGGAGCCAGGTCGTCGTCGGCCAGGTCGGCGGGGACGTAATCGATGGCGCCGTCAAGATCGTCGGGACGCGGCCGCCGGCCGCTGGCCCGCACCTCCCAGCCGTCGGCCACGAGGGCGGTCACCAAATGGGAGCCGACATAGCCGGTCGCTCCCGTGACAAGGGCGGAACGCTGCACCATGGTCGTACTCTCGCGCTGTTCGGGGGAGGACATGATCCCAACGTACGATGCCAGGGTGCCGCCCCGTCGCTTCGCCGACCTGCTGGCCGTCGACTCGGGCCTCGGCGGCGTGCTTCCCAACCAGTACCTGGCGCAGGCGATCGAAGCGGGTGTGATCACCACGTCGGGCGGTGGCCAGATCCCCGCCACGAACGTGCAACCGGCGAGCCTCGACCTGCGCCTCGGTCCGATCGCCTACCGGCTCCGCTGCAGCTTCCTGCCCGACCGCCATCCCGTGAAGGCCCGGATGCAGGGGCTGGTGATGGGTGAGATCGATCTCACTCGCGACGATGCCGTCCTCGACAAGATGCGGCCCTACCTGATCCCCCTCAAGGAACGGTTGCGACTCCCCCCGCAGGTGCGAGCCCGGACCAACCCGAAGAGCTCGACGGGACGAGCCGACGTCTTCACCCGGGTGATCTGCGACCGCAGCCACCGCTTCGACGAGATCGCCAACGGCTACGACGGACCCCTGTACCTCGAGGTGGTGCCCCTTTCCTTCGCCGTCAGGGTGCGTGAGGACCTCAGTCTCAACCAGCTCCGTCTGTCCGTCGGCCGGGCCCGGCTCTCCGACCAGGAACTGGTCGAGGTCCAAGGCCGCGAGCCTCTGCTCCTGCGGCGCGAGGAACCAGTGACGGAAAGGGCCTTCACCGTGTCCGACGGGGTGTTCCTCGGGCTCAACCTCCACGGCGACAAGACGGGCCGGGTCGGGTACCGAGCCAGGCCGAACGCCCCTCTCCTCGACCTCACCAGGGTGGGCGACATCGACCCCGAGCCCTACTGGGAGCCGGTGTTCAAAGAGGCCGGGCACCGGGTGGTGCTGGAGCCCCGGGACTTCTACCTCCTCATGTCGGACGAAGCCGTTCGCATCCCGCCGACCCTCGCCGCGGAGATGACTGCGTACGACCCCACCAGCGGTGAGTTGCGGACCCACTACGCGGGCTTCTTCGATCCCGGGTTCGGCTACGACCACCGCGGTCGCTTCGAGGGGTCGACGGCCGCTCTCGAGGTCCGGGCCCACGATGTCGCCTTCATGATCGAGCACCGCCAACCGGTCTGCAAGCTCACCTTCGAGCGCATGCTGGAACCGCCGACGCAGCTGTACGGCCAGACCATCGGCTCGAACTACCAGCGTCAGCGCGACACCCTCGGCAAGCACTTTTCGGCACCGGTGCGCGATCTGCCCAAGGGCGGCCGGGCAAGAGGGCCACATGAGAACCAACTCGAGCTTCCGGTGGCCGGCCACGAAGAGCAATCGCCGGTCACCTGACGCATCCCGCCACCCCGACCGGGTGGGGACGAGACGCCGGCCCTCTACGCTCTTCGCCGATGCCGTCCCGGTCCTTCACCCACCACGGCCTCACCTTCGACTTCGACGACTACGGCGTCGACGGCCCGGTAGGCGGGGGGGCCGACGAGCCTGCGGAAGTGGTCGTCCTCCTGCACGGCTTCCCGGCCTCGCGGCGGTCGTGGGACGAGGTCGCTCCCCGGCTGACGGCTGCCGGCTACCGCGTGCTGGCCCCCGACCAGCGGGGGTACTCGCCCGGTGCCCGCCCCCGCGGCCGCCGCAGCTCTGCCATGCACCACCTCGTCGACGACGTCATGGCCCTGGCCGACAGTGTCGGCGTCGAGCGCTTTCACCTCGTCGGTCACGACTGGGGTGGCGGCGTGGCCTGGTCGGCCGCAGCCGGGCACCCCGAGCGGGTGGCGACAATGACCTCCCTCGCCACGCCCCACGTGAAGGCACTTTTGAGATCGATGGGGTCGAGCACCCAGGCCCTGCACTCGTGGTACATGGCCTTCTACCAACTGCCGTGGCTCCCCGAGCTTTCGGTCACGAGCGGCCCGGGCGGAAGGGCCTTCACCCGAGTCCTGGTGAAGTCGGGCTTGTCGGTGAGCCGGGCCGAGGAGTACGTGCGGTTCATGCGGGCGGGCGCGGCCACGCCGGCGATCAACTGGTACCGGGCCCTTCCTTTCACGTCGCCGAAGGTCGGTCACCGCGTTTCCGTACCGACCCTCTATGTGTACGGCACCGACGATTTCGCCCTGGGCCGGCGCGCCGCCGACCTGGTCGGTCACTACGTGGACGGCCCCTACCGCTACGAGGTTCTCGAGGGTGTGAGCCACTGGATCCCCGAAGAGGAACCGGAAACCACGGCCCGCCTCCTCCTCGAGCACTTCCGCGCCCACCCCCTTGGGCCTGAGCGGCCCCCTGAGCGGAACGCCGGGCCTGAGCGGCCCCCTGAGCGGAACGCCGGGCCGTGAGGGTGGTCGTCGTGGCCGAACAACTGCGGCGGACGGTCCCGGGGGGGATCGGCACCTACGTCCGAGGCCTGGTCCAGGGCCTGTCCGCCATGGGCGCGGGGGCGCCCGATCTGACCCTATGGGCCAGCCGGGGTCCACGGGGCCGGTCCGATCCGTTGGCCGACCTGGGGCCGACCGTCACCTCGCCCCTGCCCGCACCCGTCCTCACCCGGGCGTGGGACCAGGGCTGGGCAGGCTTCGGCAGCCGGGCGGGATCGGGCCGCGGGAACGGGGCCGACGTGATCCACGCCACCTCGCTAGCCGTCCCCCCCCGACGCGGAGCGCCGGTGGCCGTCACCGTGCACGATCTGGCCTGGCGCCAGCTGCCCGACGCCTTCCCGCCCCGGGGGTGCCGCTGGCACGAGGCGGCCCTCGGCCGCGCCGTCGAACGGGCCTCGCTGTTCGTGGTCCCGTCGCGCATCACGGCCGACGCGCTGCTCTCCGCCGGGGCCCAGGCGGCGAGGGTCGAGGTCGTCGACGAGGGCTCCGACCATCTCCCTGACCCCGACCATGCCGGTGCCGACGTCCTGCTGGCCCGGCTTGGCGTTGCCGGACCTTTCCTGTTGAGCGTGGGGACGCTCGAGCCCCGCAAGAACCTCCCTCGCCTTGTCGCCGCCTACCAGGCGGCCCGGCCCCGCCTCCCCGAGCCTTGGCCGCTGGTCGTCGTTGGCCCACCGGGTTGGGGCGACCAGGCACCGGCACGCGACGATGGCGTGGTGATGGCCGGCTGGGTCGCCGACCCGGTCCTGGCATCGCTGTACGGCAAGGCCCGGCTGGTGGCCTACGTTCCGCTGCTCGAGGGCTTCGGCCTGCCCGCCCTCGAAGCTATGGCCACCGGCACTCCCGTGGTCGCCAGCCCAATGCCCAGCACCGGCGACGCCGCCCTCGAGGCCGACCCCCGCGACATCGATGCCATCGCCGCCGCCCTGGTGGCCGCGGCCTCCGACGACGATCTCCGAGCCGACCTCGTCGCCGCCGGGACGCGGAGGGCCGTCGCCCTCACCTGGGAGGCCACTGCCCGCGCCCACGTCGACCTGTGGCGGTCCCTGGGTGCCTGAGAGTCCGGGGCCCGACACGCCTCGGGCAACCCCCGTGCGGGTCTGCCTCGATGTCACCGCCATCCCCGGCCGTCCGGCGGGGGCGGGGCGCTACGTGCTCGACCTGGCCGCCGCCCTCGGCCGGCGCGATGACGTCAAGCTCACGGTGCTGTGCCGGCGGGGCGACGAGGCCCGGTGGCGGTCCCGCCCGGGGGACAACCTGGCCCTGGGTCGAGCCCCCACCCAGCGCCCGTTGCGACTGGTCTGGGAGCAACTCCGACTGCCCGCCATCTTGGACCGCCTCCCCATCGACGTGCACCACGGGCCGCATTACACGATGCCCGAGCGGGCCTCCCTTCCCCAGGTCGTCACCGTGCACGACCTCACCCTCCTCGAACATCCCTCGTGGCACGAGCCGGCCAAGGTGGCCTTCTTCCGCCGGGCCATCCGCGTGGCCGCGTCCCGGGCCGACGCCATCGTGGCCGTCAGCACCACCACGGCCGAGCGCCTCCACGCCCTGCTCGCCCCCCGCGCGCCGGTGCATGTCATTCCGCACGGTGTCGACCACGACCGCTTCCGACCCCTCGACCCCGACGACTCCGACGGGGCGGCCCTCGACCGCGCCGCCCTCCGGCGCATTGGCGCCGTCCCGCCGTACGTGGCCTTCGTCGGGACCCTGGAGCCTCGCAAGGACGTCCCCACTCTGATCCGGGCCTTCGACCGCCTGGCTGCGGGTCGGCGCGGCCTCAGCCTGGTGCTGGCGGGCGGCCGGGGTTGGGGCATCCGGGCCATCGAGGCAGCCGCCGAGGCCGCGGTCCACGGCCACCGGGTGCGCATGGTGGGCTACATCTCCGAGGAGCAGAAGGCTGCCCTGCTGCGGGGAGCCGCCGCCGTTGCCTACCCCTCGCTGGAGGAAGGTTTCGGGCTGCCCGCTCTCGAGGCCCTGGCCTGCGGCTCCCCCCTGGTGACCACAACCGGCTCGGTGATGGCCGAGGTCACCGGTGATGCCGCCCTGCTGGTGCCCCCGGGCTCCGCCGACGCGCTGGCAGAAGCCCTGGAGGCGGCCGTGGCAGGGGGGCCCGAGGTCGACGCGCGCCGGTCCTTGGGCTACGAGGTGGCGGGGCGCTACACCTGGGCGGAATCGGCCCGGGCCCATACCGACGTCTACCGCTCGGTCATCTGAACGGCCGCGACCCTCCGGCCATCGGGGCGGTACGACCTCCACAGCGCCAACGCGCCGCCGGCGACCACCAGCATCATGAACAGAGCACTGGCATTCGGGCGCTGCGTGACGTCGAGGCTGCCCGGACCGAGCGGCGTGAGCGACAACGTCAATGCGATCACGGCCGCCTGCAGACCGGTTGGCATCGTCACCGTCCCCACGAACACCAACCCCCAGACCATGTACCACGGCCATACCGCAGGCGCGGTGGCGGCCACGGCCAAGAGGGCCAGTCCCAGGGCGAGCGTCGCGCCCAGGCGCTCGGCGCGGGTGATGAGCAGGGCCGCGGTGGCGATGCCCAGAATGGACCCGACCGGCCGCAGGACAGGAAGGACCCAGCCACTCGGCCAACCCAGCCGGACCAGCAACTCCTTGACGAGCACGGCCAGGGCGGTGAACGGCGCCAGCAACGTATAGGCCCTCTGGGGTACGTCGAGAGCACCTACCCAGCCCATCCCCAGGCCCGAGGCCAGGCTGACGACCACGACCACCGCCGCCGCCAGCAACACACTGGTGACTACGGCCGGTAACCGCCGGAGCGCAGGCGATCCCGGTCCCGCCCAGAGCCACCCGAGCAGAGCCGCCCCCAGCAGCCCGGGGAGCTTTACGCCGGCGGCGGCGCCGCAGAGGCCCACGCCCGCGCAGAGCAGTGCCAGCCGGCGGCGACGCTGCTCCTCCGCCAAGCCCGCCATCCCCAGGGCCACTCCACAAGCGACCAGCAGGACCATCAGAGACTCGTTATGGGCCGCTCCGACCAGATCGACCAGCACAAGGGGACTGCAGAGCACTGCGGTCAGGGCCAAGGCCGGCCGGGTGCCCGCCCGGCGGGCTAGAGCGGTGACCGGGACGGCGAGCAGCAGGAGGCAGAGGAGGCCGAACAGCCGAAGGATGACCACCGTCGCCGGGACCGAGTCGCCGCCCGTCACCGCCGCCAGCCATGCCACCCTGACGGCGATCGGTCCGTAGGGCGTGGGGTTGTTACGCCAGAAGGGCGGGGTCACACCTACGACGGGGTCGTTTCCAAGGGCGTTCACGCCCACCTGGTAGGGGTCCAGCCCCCGCTCGACGAGCCGACCCAGTGCCACGTAGGCATAGACGTCCTCGCTGCTGACCGAAGGCCCGACGACGAACGGGATCGACCAGACCGTGAACACGGCCAGGACGAGCGCCACCGGGAACCGGGGATCGACGTTGATGACTCGGAGCAACCACACCCACGCCAACCCAAGCACCACCAGGGAGCCGTAGTACGCCCAGAAGGCGGCCCAGTGGGGCAAGCCAGGCGAGCCGAGCACGGGGAAGGAGAAGGTCCATCGGGCCGGGAACCACAAACCCGGGTAGGTGCCGAGCCCGATGATCACGATGCCCGCCGCCAGCCCCAGGAGGGCCGGTCCCACCGCTTTCGGCCAGACCGGTGGTGGGCCCGCCCGCCCGTCCGGGCTCGCGGTCAACGGGCCGCCCGGATGGCGGGGCCCGTCATTCGGACGCAGCCCGCATCCCGATCACGGGGCGGGCAGGGCTGCCCACATCGGTCGGTGGCCCGTCCGGCGGGTGCCAGCGCCCACGTCCCCGCACGGCGACGACCACGCCCGCCGCCGCGACCACAAGGGCGAGCAGGGCACTCATGGTCGGATGGCCGTTGACGTCGAGTACCCCCGGACCGAGGGGCGTCACCGTGAGGTTCACGGCGACGACGGCCACCTGCATCCACACCGGCACCCCCCGAAGGGCGACGAACACGAAACCCCACGTCAGGTACCACACCCACACGACCGGCGACGTGAAGGCCAGCACGAGCAACGCTGCTCCCAGTGCGGTGGGCAGCCGGAGGCGGTCGCTCCTCATGACGCACACGGCGGCGACGGCGACGCCGACGACCAAACCTGCCGTTCGGAACCCGTCGACCCGGGTACACGGTCCAGCCCAGATGGAGGAGGCCGTTCATCACCAGCACCCCGACGGCGTCGAAGGGCGCGAAGACCGTGGTGATCTTCCGGGGGACGTCGAGGTTATCTATCCATCCGAGCCCGAGTCCGGTGGCGATGCCGATGACCACCACGGTTGCCACAGCCACCGTAGTGGCTGCCGCCGAAGCCAGAAGTGCACGACGCGTGTCGCCCTTCGGGGCGGCTAGCCATCCGAGGATGGCCGCCGCGATGAGGGCCGGAGCCTTGACGGCCCCGGCCACCCCGCACAGGGCCACCCCGGCCAGAACGAGACCCCAGCGCCGGCGGGAGGAGTTAGTGGGATCCTCGAGGCCGGCCACGCTCACGGCAACCCCGGTCACGAGCGGAAGCAGCATGAATGTCTCGTTGTGAGCACCTCCGACGAGCTGCACCAGCACCAGTGGGCTGCACAACACCGCGGCGAGGACCATGGAGGGACGGCGTCCGTAGCGGCGAGCGAGGAACGACAGGGGAAAGGCCATGAGGGCCAGGAACGCCAGGCCGGTGAGACGCAGGATCATCATCGTGGCCCGGAGGAGGAGCCCCCCATTCTGCTGGCGAGTGCGGCCGACTGCAGGTAGAGCGGTCCGTAGGGCTGGGGGGTGTCCCGCCAGACGGGTGAAGCGGCCCGCACGGCGGGGCCGGTGTCGCCCAGGACACTGATGCCGACCTTGTAGGGGTCGAATCCCCTGTCCATCAGCTTCCCGGCAGCCGCGTAGGCGACGAGATCATCACTGCCGACCGGCCGGGCCACTGCGAAGGGAGCCGCCCAGAGGGCGAAGACGGCCAGGACGGCAACGGAGGCACATCCCACCCGGGTGACCACGCGCAGGAGCCACATCCAGGCGACACCCAGCAAGGCAATACCACCGAAGTAGGCCCCGAAGGCCACCCCGATCGGCAGCGTCGGGGAGCTCAGGATCGGGAAGGCGAAGAACCAGCGTCCCTGACGGGAACCTGGGAACCACCGACCAGGCCAGGTCACAGCACCGACAGCGAGGATGCCGGCGGCAAGGCCGAGGAGAGCGGGGGGCAGGAGTCGCCGCCAGTCGGCTTGCATGGGCCGGGCCGGTGCCGTCTCGTCGACCTGGCCCGGCGGATGCTCCGAGCGGTCTCTTGTGTGGCCGCCGAGCGACGGGACGGAGTAGCGGGCGATAGCGAAGGATATGTCCCACCCAGAGCCCAGACCGGAACCGACCCTGACTAGTGTCGCCGCTTGTGCCGGCCCAGCTCCGAGATGAGCCTTCCGACCGGCCGGTAAACAGAGGGGCGCAAAGCTTCCGGTCGACAGTGTCCCGGCGGACCTCGCTGAGCTCAGTCGGCCAGGCAGGACCGGGCCTCGTCCTCATCGGGATGTGGCTGATCGTGACGACCGGGGCCCAGCTCGTCCGCCAACCGGGGGTGCCGTCCTGGGACAGCGTGTGGCAGGAGCACGGGTCGATCTTCCTCAGCGACGCCATGTACCAGTCGTTTCCCAGGGCTTTGGTGCATGCCTACAACGCCTACCTGCATGTTGTGCCGCGGATGGTGGCATCGCTTGCCGCCGCCGTTCCCTTGAACCGGGCGGCGCTCGTACTGGCGACGAGCTCGGCCGTGGTGGTGGCCCTGCTCTCCGTGTACGTCTATTTCGCCAGCGCCACCCTGCTGCGATCGCAGTGGGCACGGGTGGTCCTGGCCGCCATGTTCGTCCTGTTGCCGGCCACCGCCTACGAGACCACGGCCAACGTCGCCAACCTGCACTGGTACCTGCTGTTCGCCTGCTTCTCGGTCTTCCTACACCGACCGAAGTCGTGGTCCGGCATTGTGGTCGCCACGGCCGTGGCCGGCGCCGCCGTGCTCAGCGATCCCTTGGCCGGGCTGTTCCTGCCACTGGCCGCGTTGGCCATCTACGACAGAGCCACGCCCCGGCAACTGATCGTCCCCATCGTGTTCCTCGTGGCCTTGGGGATCCAACTGACGCTGGGGGCGCTGGCCAAGTCTCCGGCCCCGTACATGCCCACCCATCTCTTCGACATCCCCGGCATCTTCGCCCTGCGGGTGACCGGGTCGTTCCTCATCGGCGACCGGTACCTTCCCGCTGCGTGGGCAAGCCTTCGCTGGTGGTTCGCCGGCGCCAGCGTTGCCGTGGTGGCCGCGTTCATGGTGTACGGCCTGGTCACGGCGCGGATGACGTCGCGGTTCTACATCCTCGTCTGGCTCGTGTACTCCTGTGCCTTCCTTGCCGTCCCGTTGACGTTGCGCGGCACCGAGGACTACCTCGACGGGGCTGGCTTCGTCCTGAACGGGTCCCGGTACATGGTGCTTCCGATCTGGTTCCTGATCGTGGCCACCCTCGTCGTGCTGGACCGACCACGTCAGGTCCGGGGCGAGATGAACTGGCGGCGAGTGCAGTGTGCCTTCGTGCTCTACGTGGCGGCCCTGGCTGTCGTCAACTTCTCGGACACCTCGGTACGCACGGCGGGGCCGGGCTGGCACGGACAACTCGATGTTGCGCGCGAACAGTGTGCCCGAGGCCAACACGTCGATCCCGCCAACCCGGGTGTGCAGGGAGAGGTCTTGGCGCGCGTCGACCAGTACCGCCCCGATGTCCTGGTTCCCATCGCGCCTAACGTCGAACCACACCCCTGGGTCGTGCCGATTACATGTGCCCGCCTCCGGTAACGGGCGGGGACGACGGCCGGGCCGAAGAACCACCCCCGACCCGGACCGTGGCCGCGTTCGACTTCGACGGCACCATCTCCCGCCACGACACCCTGCTTCCCTTCCTCGCCCACCTGATGGGTCGCCGGCGGACGGTTCGCGGCCTCGCCGTTCTGTCCACCCAGGTGCCGCGGGCGATGGCCGGCGGCGCGTCCCGCGACGTCCTCAAACAGAACCTGCTCTACCACCTGCTGGTCGGACAGGACGTCGAGGCCTCGAGACGGGCCGCCGAGTCCTTCGCCGACTACCTCCTCGCCGGGCGCCTGCGGGCCGACACCCTCGAACGCATCAGGTCCCACCAGGCGGCCGGCCACGAGCTGGTCATGGTGTCGGCCTCGCCCGAGTTGTACGTCGCCCCGATCGCCCAGCGGCTCGGCTTCTCCGGCGCGCTGGCAACGCGCCTGGAGGTGGGATCTGACGGTCGCCTCACCGGCCGCCTGGTGGGCCGGAACTGTCGAGGGCCGGAGAAGGTGAGACGGTTGCAGGAGTGGTTGGGCGACGAGACCGCGGTGGTCCTCGCCTACGGCGACAGCCGCGGCGACCGGGAGATGCTGGCCTTCGCCGGCGACGGTGGCACCTGGCTGAAGCGTCCCGCACTCATCCGCAGAGGGCCCGAGCGGCCCCGGTGAGCGGGGTTGGCGCTACCGTTAGGCGGGCTGTGCCCACCTGCTCGCCGGGCCCGCACCGGCGAGGTTCTGAATGAAGTCACCGAAGAAGAGATCCTTGGCCACCAACGATCAGGAGTTGACCAGGACCGAGTCCCCCGGACCGCCTCAGCCGGCGTCGCCGCCCATCAAACCCGCTGTTTCGGCCACGTCCCTGCTCAAGGGCCTGATTCGAACGGCCCGCCCGCGGCAGTGGTCCAAGAACGTTCTCGTGTTCACCGCACCGGGAGCGGCGGGTGTGCTCACCCAGGCCGACGAGGTGATGAAGGCACTGGCCGCCTGCGCCCTGTTCTGCGTGGCCGCCAGCGGTGCGTACTTCCTGAACGACGCCCTCGACGTGGTCGCCGACCGCAGCCATCCGGTCAAGCAGAGCCGGCCGATCGCCGCGGGCACGGTCACCGTCGGGCTGGCCAAGGTGCTGGGCATCGCCCTGTTGGTGCTCAGCGTCGGCGGGGCATTCCTCCTGGCCGGTTGGCCCATGGTCGCCGTGCTCGGCATCTACGTCGCCCTTCAGCCTCTCTACAGCCTGTGGCTGAAGCATCTGGTCGTCATCGACCTGGCTGCGGTGGCTTCGGGGTTCCTGCTGCGAGCGATCGCCGGCGGCGTAGCCGCCGGCGTGCCCATCTCCAAGTGGTTCCTCATCGTGGCCGCGTTCGGGTCGCTGTTCATGGTGGCCGGCAAGCGTCAGGCCGAGCACCTCGACCTGGGCGACGAGCGGGGCGACCATCGCACGACCCTCAGCGCCTACTCGGCCGACTACCTCCGTTATGTCCGATCCGTGTCGTCGTCGGTGGCCATCGCGGCCTACTGCCTGTGGGCGTTCGAGAAGGCCGACCTCGCCGCCGCCCCTATCTGGTTCCAGCTATCGATCATCCCCTTCGTCCTGGCCATCCTGCGCTACGCCCTCCTGCTCGACACCGGTTCGGGAGGCGCGCCCGAAGACATCGTCCTCCAGGACCAGGCCCTCCAGGTGCTCGGTGTGCTGTGGGTTGCCACCTTCGCCGTGGGGGTCTATGCAAGCTGACCCCGGCGACCGGTCGCCGGACGAGCCGGAGGAGCCGGACGCCGCGCTGCTGACGGGATGGGGCGGTACCGCCCCGTCGCTCGCCGGCGTCGCCCATCCCAGCGGTCCCGGGGAACTGACCGATCTGGTCGGTGCCCGGGCGCCCAGGGGAGTGATCGCCCGCGGCCTGGGGCGCAGCTACGGCGACTGTGCCCAGAACGCCGGCGGGCTCGTCGTCGACTCGCTCGGGATGGCCCGGTTGCACGCCATCGACCTCACTACCGGCCTGATCACCGTCGACGCCGGGATGAGCCTCGACACCCTCATGCGGCTCCTCCTCCCGCTCGGATGGTTCGTGCCCGTCACCCCCGGTACCCGTCACGTGACCGTAGGGGGGGCGATCGCCGCCGACATCCACGGGAAGAACCACCACATCGACGGAAGCTTCTGCGCCCACGTCGCCGAGCTCACCCTCCATGCGCCGACCGGGAAGATCACCGTCTCGCCCGAGGGTGATCCCGACCTGTTCTGGGCGACGGCCGGCGGAATGGGCCTCACCGGGATCATCGGCCAGGTCACGCTGGCCATGCGGCCGGTGGAGACGACGTCAATGCGCGTGGACACCGAGCGGGCCTCCGACCTCGACGACGTCATGACCAGGATGGAAGAGGGTGACCACCGCCACCACTACTCCGTCGCCTGGATCGACTGTCTGGCCCGGGGAGCCTCGATGGGGAGGTCGGTCCTGATGCGGGGCCGTCATGCCCGCCTCGACGAACTGCCGGCCAAGGCCCGCCCGACCGGCCTGGCCTTCGCTCCCCGCGCCGTCGCCCAGGCCCCTCCGTGGGTGCCGAGCGGGCTGCTGAACCGCCTGACGGTGCGCGCCTTCAACGAGGCGTGGTTCACCAAGGCCCCGAAGATGGACCTGGGCCGGTTGGTGCCGCTCCATTCGTTCTTCCACCCCCTCGACGGAGTGACGGGGTGGAACCGCCTCTACGGCCGACGGGGGTTCGTGCAGTATCAATTCGTCGTGCCCTTCGGCCGGGAGGACGCCCTGCGCCGAGCCGTCGCCCAGCTGAGCCAAGCTCGGTGCCCGTCGTTTCTGGCCGTGCTCAAGCGCTTCGGCCCCGCCGATCCGGGGCCACTGTCTTTCCCGATCCCCGGCTGGACGCTCGCCCTCGACATCCCCGTCGGACCGCCCTCCCTCGCCGAGTTGCTCGACGGCCTCGACGAGCTGGTGGCCGAGGCGGGGGGGCGCGTGTACCTGGCCAAGGACTCCCGCCTGCGTCCCGAGCTCCTGCCCACCATGTACCCCCGCCTCGACGATTGGCGTCGGGTGCGGGCCAAGGTCGACCCTGGCGGAGTCCTGCAGTCCGACCTCTCCCGCCGTCTCGGCCTTGCTGATGAGGAGATCACCCCTTGATCGATGCCCTGGGCTCGCCCCAATCCGTGCTCGTCCTCGGCGGTGGGTCCGACATCGGGCTGGCCACCGCACGCGCCTTCGCGGGCCGGCGGGCCCGGACGGTGATCCTGGCCGGCCGCCATCCCGACGATCTCGAGGCCGCTGCCGCCGGATTGGGCGACGCCGGCGCCGATCGGGTCGAAACCGTGTTCTTCGACGCTGACGACACGTCGTCGCACGAGGCGTTCGCCGCCGATGTCTTCACCCGGTTCGGCGACATCGACTTGGTGCTGGTGGCCTTCGGCGTGCTCGGCGACCAGGACGACGCCGAAGCGCACCCCGACGTGGCCACGGCCATCCTGACCACGAACTTCGTGGGCGCCGCCTCCATCGGGCTGCATGTCACCCGGCACCTGCGCGGGCAGGGCCACGGTGTGATGGTCGTGTTGTCATCGGTGGCCGGAGAGCGCGCCCGTCGGTCGAATTTCGTCTACGGCTCGTCCAAGGCGGGCCTCGACGCCTTCTTCACCGGCCTCGGCGACAGCCTGGTCGGGTCAGGAGTCAGGATCGTCGTGGTCCGCCCCGGTTTCGTCCGGTCGAAGATGACGGAGGGACTACCTCCCGTTCCCCTGTCGACGACCCCCGACAAGGTGGCCGAGGTCATCGTCGGTGCCGTCGCGTCGGGCGCCGAGCAGGCCTGGGCTCCCCCACCGCTGCGCCTGGTGATGTCCGCTCTGCGCCATCTCCCCCGGCCGGTGTTCCGCCGGCTCCCGGTCTGAGGGTGGCGCTGCAGTCGGCCCCGTCGCACCAAAGCACCGGGAGCCGGGGGCTCCGAGCCGACAAGGGCCGGAGGCTGCTGGCCGGTGGTCTCTTGCTGTTCGTCTTCGTGGCCACCCGGGCCGGAGGGGGCTGGCTGGCCGACCATCCCGAGCACTACCGGGGGGGCGTCAACACCACCGTCACGTTCGATCCCAGGTTGTACGAGAACTGGGGCACCGAAGTACGTCAGGGCCATACGGCCTACGGGGAGGTGAAGATCGAGTACCCGCCGGGCTCGTTGCCGTTCATGATCGCCCCCGTGCTGAAGTCGGCCGGCCACGCCTACCTGCCCCGGTTCATCGCCCTCATGGTGGCCGTCGACATCGTCGGGATGGCCGGCCTGGTGGTCATCGCCCGGCGATCCCGATCGTGGTGGGGACCTTGGGCGTGGACACTCCTGGTGCCCATGCTGGGCCCGATCGCCTACGCGAGGCTCGACATGGTGCCGGCGGTGGCGATCATCTGGGCGCTCGAACGAGCCCAGGCCCGAGGTTGGTTCGGCGCCGGGGGCTGGCTCGGCTTCGGCGCGGTGGCGAAGATCTATCCGGGCCTCCTCGTGCCCCTGCTCCTGGCCAGCCGATGGCGGTGGCGATGGCGATGGCGGATCCTCCTGGGTGCCGTCTCCCTTTTCACCGTCTTCCTGCTCCCGTTCGTCGGATCCTTGTCCGGCCTGTGGGACAGCGTCGTCGGCTACCACACCCAGCGGGGCCTCCAGATCGAGAGCACCTGGGGCATCGCCCTCTTGGCCACCGGGCACGTCGGCCACACCGTGCAAGCCGTGCTCGACCACGGCTCCTGGAACACCTTCGGGGAGGGATCCTCGACGCTGAAGTCGATTTCGATGGTCATGTCGGCCGGCGTCGTGGCCGGGGGGATCTGGCTGACCGCCAAGCAGGTCAATCGGGA
Source organism: Acidimicrobiales bacterium (assembly GCA_038232455.1). Lineage (GTDB taxonomy): Bacteria > Actinomycetota > Acidimicrobiia > Acidimicrobiales > AC-14 > DATAQC01. The sequence goes on along the minus strand of JBBSHU010000018.1, from coordinate 9,459 downwards.
ATCGATGGCCGGCCTCGCCGCCGTGATGTTCGCCACCCTCGCCCTCGTCCTCGCCGTGGGCACGGTGTTCTCGCCTCAGTTCATGATCCTGTTGTGCGCCCTCGCCGCGGTGTCGGCCAGCGTCTGCTTCCGGGAGGTGCGCGTGCCGCTGGTGCTCCTGGGCGCGTCCAACGTCTTGTCCCAGCTCGTCTACCCCTTCCACTACGACGGTCTGTTGGCCAACCACACCGTGCCGGTGGCAACTGTGGCCGTCCGAAACGCCATCGTGCTGGCGATCGGGGTCATGCTCTTCACCAAGCTGTGGCGCGGCCGCTTCGCTGCCCCAGAAGCGACTGAAGTCGAGCCCGTCGCCACGCCGACGGTCGCCGCCGCCAGCGCCTGACTCAGGTGGTCGGCGTCTTGGGGGTCTTCGGAGCCCGACCGCGCACACGGTCGCGTATCCCCCACCAGCTCACCAGGACCAGGGCCTCGACCACGACCCGCAGCGACATCTTCGAGACCCCTCGCTCCCGGTCCACGAACGCGATCGGCCGTTCGACGATCGTGCCGCCGAGCTGGGCCACCCGGTACACCATTTCGATCTGGAAGCCGTAACCGTTGGCCCGGACGCCGTCGAGGTCGATGCGCCCGATCATCTCGCTGCGGTAGGCCCGGAACCCCGAGGTGGAATCGGCCACGTCGACTCGCAGCATCGCCGACGCGTACCGGTTGCCGTTGCGCGACAACGACCGCCGGTGCCATGGCCAATGGGGGATGGAACCGCCCGGGACGTAGCGCGAGCCCACGACCAGGTCGGCGCCCTCGTCGACCGCGGCCAGCAGCGACGGCAGCGCGGCAGGGTCGTGCGACAGATCGCTGTCCATCTCCACCAGGACGTCGTAGCCCCGGGTGAGGCCCTCGTTGAAGCCGGCCCGGTAAGCGCTACCCAGGCCATCCTTGGTCGCTCGGGTGAGGACGTCGATACCGTCGAGCTCCTGGCCCACCGCTTTGGCCAGCTCCGCCGTGCCGTCGGGGCTGGAGTCGTCGACCACCAGCACGTCGGCCGCCGGCACCGCCGTTCGCAGGCGCCGCAGCATCGTCGAGATGTTCTCGGCTTCGTTGTAGGTCGGGAGCACGACCAGCGTTCGCATCGGCCGGGAGCCTAATGGGGCCGGCTGCGACCGGATGCTGGCCTGATCCTCAGCGGGGGCGGGATGCCTTGTCGAGGATGGTGTCCCTGGCGTCGGTGGCTGCCGTTCGGGCCGAGCGGACGATTTCGCGGGTGGCGTCGGGGAGCCGGCCCTCGAAACGCTCGAGAACCGGATTGACCGCCTGGTCGGCAGCCGAGGCCAGGCGCTGGAGGCGTACTGCGGCCTCCCGAACCTGGGGCTCGACCTGCTTGGCCACCTCGCGTCGCCGCACCTGGAGGCTCTGCACCCCGAGCACTCCGAGCCCGACGGCGGCGTAGGCCGCCTCCTTCACGCGGTCACTCACATTGGCACTCACATCGGGGTTTGGCGTGTCTTCGTTCACTCCTCCAGCAAACCACGGATCCCGAGGGTCTGCCTTCTGCGGCCGCGGCGTGGCTAGCCTGCGAACCAAGAATGGATTTCCAGCCCTCCACACCCCCCGTAGTCGCGGTGGTCGTGGCATCGGAGAAGGGCGAGTGGTTCGAAGAGACCCTGGCTGCCCTCGGCGCCCAGGACTACCCGAACCAGTCGGTGCTCGTGGTCGACACGGGCGACCCTGCGCATCCGATGTCGAGCGACCCGGCGTCGCGCGTTGCCGCCGTCCTCCCCGACGCCTACATGCGCCGTCCACCCGACCGGTCGGGCTTCGCCGCCCTGGCCAACGACTGCCTCACGACCGTGCAGGGTGCGGCCTTCCTGATGTTCTGCCACGACGATGTGGCCCTGGCCCCTGACGCCGTACGGCTGATGGTGGAAGAGGCCCTGCGGTCCAACGCGGGCATAGTCGGCCCGAAGCTGGTCGACTGGGACGACCCCAACCATCTCCTCGAGGTGGGCCTGAACGTCGACAAGACCGCGGCCACCCGCTCCCTGGTCGACCGGGGCGAGCTCGACCAGGAACAGCACGACTCGGTGCGCGATGTGTTCGCCGTGCCCAGCGCCTGCATGCTGGCCCGCTGTGATCTGTTCTTCGCCCTCGGCGGGTTCGACGCCTCCATGGCCGACAACGGCGCCGACGTAGACCTGTGCTGGCGGGCCCAGGTGGCCGGGGCCCGGGTGATCGTGGCCCCCGCCGCCGTCGCTCGCCATCGCGAGGGTGGGTTGGAGGCGCCCGGCGACGACCCCACCCAGATCCAGTACCTGGCCCGCAACCACATGCGCACCATGTTGAAGAACTACTCGTTCTTCCATCTCGTCCGGGTGCTGCCCCAGGCCGCGGTGGTGACGGTCGTCGAGGCTCTCATCGCCGTGTTCAACCGCCGTTGGGCCGAGGCCCGGGCACTGCTGGCGGCGTGGCCTTGGAACCTCGGCCATCTCGGCCAGCTCCGGGCACAACGCCGGGTCGTGAAGGCCTCCCGCTCCGTCCCCGACAGCGAGGTTCGCCGCCTGCAGGTCCGAAGCAGCGTACGCATGAGCGCCTATCTGCGGCGCCGTCTCGACCCAGAGGAACGAGCACGGGCGCTCGTCGCCGCCGGACATGAACTAGTCGGGCGGGTGGGCAACCGGCCAGCCCAGGTCGCCACCGGCCTGCTCGTGGTGCTGGTGTTGGCCCTCCTCGTCGGATCCCGGTACCTGCTGGGCGGAAGCCTGCCCGCGGTCGGACAATTCGCCCCCTTTCCCGACGTCTCGAACCTGTTGAGCCAGTCCCTGCACGGCTGGCGCACCACCGGGATGGGAGCCGGTGCGGCCTCTCCCCCTGCGTTCGGCGCCCTGGGCGTGGGCGCGTTGGCGCTGCTCGGCCACGTCGCCCTCCTCCAGAAGCTGCTGATCCTGGCCGTCTGGCCGATGGCCGCGGTCGGGGCCTGGCGGCTGGGGCACGCGCTGCGGTCGGGTTTCGGCCGCCTCGTGCTGGTCGTGGTCTATCTGGCCGTGCCCCTCTCCTACGACTCCCTCGCCCGGGGGCACTGGGACGGTCTCATCGCCTATGCCGCGGCACCGTTCCTGCTGCGGCACCTGGGGCGGCTGTGCGGATTGGCCCCGTTCGCCGTCGAGGGCGACGACGACCCGGTCCGCCGGCGGGTCGAGATCCTCGGGTTCACCCTGGTGCTGGCCGCGCTCTGTGCCTTCGTCCCCAGCATCGGGTTGGCGGTGCTTCTCGTAGGCGTCGGCATCCTCGTGGGATCGATCGTGGCCGGCGATGCCAACAGCGCAGCACGGGGCCTGGCCGCCACGGCGATCGCCCTGGTCGGCGCCACACTGCTGCTCCTGCCCTGGTCGATTGCACAGTTCGGCGGGGGCTGGGCCTCGCTGGTCGGCGCCGCCCCGCCCAGCTCCCGAGCCTTCGGTCTGGGGGCCCTCCTCCGCTTCCAAATCGGCCCCATCGGGGCCGGAGTGTTGGGTTGGGCCCTCCTCGTCGCGGCCGCGCTGCCGCTGGTACTCGCCCGGGGATGGCGCCTGGCCTGGGCGGTGCGGTGCTGGGCCGTGCTCCTGGTGTGCGTCGGTGTGGCCTGGGCCGGAGGACGCGGTTGGTTCCCCATCCACCCCCAGTCGCCCGATGTGCTCCTGGCCCCGGCCGCCATCGCTCTGGCTGCGTCGGCGGCCCTCGGCGCCGCGGCTTTCGAGTTCGATCTCTCCGGCTACCGGTTCGGCTGGCGCCAGATCGTGTCGGCAGTCGCCGGGGTGGCCGTGATCCTGGCGGCCATTCCCATCCTGGCCGGGGCCCGCGACGGTCGATGGGGACTTCCGCCCATCGCACTCAGCCGGTCGTTGGCATACACCGCCCAGAAGCAGGCTGAAGGCTCGTTCCGGATGCTGTGGCTCGGCGATCCCGAGGTCCTTCCCCTGGGAAGCTGGGAGATCGGGGGCGGCTTGGCCTACGCCACGTCACGCGACGGCACCCCGATCGGAACCGACAACCTCCCCGGGCCCGCCTCCCACGCGACCCGAGCCATCGAGACCGCCATCGGTCAGGCGGAGCGAGGCGATACGTCTCGCCTGGGTCGGCTGTTGGCGCCGATGGGCGTCCGTTACCTCGTTCTTCCCCGCCAGCTGGGCACGGGGGGGCGCGAAGGACCTCAGCGGCCTCCGCCGACCGCTCTTACCCGCGGCCTGGCGTCTCAGCTCGACCTCCGCCTGCTGCCGTCGGACCCGGCGGCCATCGTGTACGAGAACATCGCCTGGGGACCGGGCCGCCAGCTCGCCGTCGGGACGAAGGTGACCCCCGACACGGTGAACGCCATCGGCGGCGGTGCCGACCTCTCGGGGGGCTCGCCGGTGCTGCCCGGGAAGGGGCCGGTGGAGTTCGCCGGCAATCTGGCGTCGCCCGGCCAGGTCCTGGCGTCGGAGGCGCCGTCGGCGAACTGGGAGCTCTCGGTGGGAGGGAAGAAGGCTCCTCGCACGTCGGCGTTCGGAGTGGCGAACGCCTACCAGATCGACGGCGCGGGACGCGGCGTCCTCGGCTATCGCACTCCCCTGTTCCGCTACGGCCTCCTCGCCTTCGGGATCATCCTGTGGCTCGTCGCCGCGCAGCTGTTGATCCGCACGCGCAAGAGCCTTGTGGCCAGGCCGCCCGGCCCGCCGGGCCCCGGCATCGCCCCCCGGGCATCGTCGGGACCGGCCGATCCCGTCATCGCTTCCGCCGACGCGTCCGCGGGCAGCGCCATGGCCGACGGTGAGCCACGGTGAACCCGGCTCGACGCCTCGCCGCCCTGGCCATCATCGCCCTGTTGCTCGTGGTGGGCGGCCTCCTCGACCGTCAGGCCCGGCCGGCATCGCGCACGACGACCGTTCCCCTCACCCCCCTGGCCGCAGCCGCCGACGCCAAGTCGTCGGCCTGGTACTGCACCGGAGCCACCGCCAGCAAAGACGGTGGGGCCGACGGCACCGTGGTCGTCGCCAATGCCTCCCAGCGGACCCTCCAGGGCGCCGTCACCGTCTTCCCCTACCAGGCGCTACCCAAGTCGATACCGATCCAGGTCGGACCGGCAGGTCGCCAGACCGTCCACCTGTCCGACGTGGCGTCGGCCGTGGTCGCCTCCGCCCTCGTCGAGCTCGACGGCGGCGAAGCCGTGGTGGAGTTGTCTGACAGCGGGCCCTATGGCGACACCGTCGCCCCCTGCGCGTCGACTGCCTCGGCGCATTGGTACTTCGCCGACGGCGTCACCACCAAAGACGCCACCGAGGGCCTGTTCCTCTTCAATCCCTTCCCCGACGACGCCGTCGTCGATCTGGTCTTCGGTACCGAGGACGGTTCGGTCACGCCTCAGGCCCTCACCGGCGTGGCCGTACAGGGCGGGACGACGACGTTCGTCAATGTCGGTGATTTCGCGCAGCGTCGTGAGCAGGTGACGGCCACCATCACCGCGCGTGCCGGCCGGTTGGTGGTCGACCGCCTGCAGACCTTCGACGGCACGGCCGGACGCAAAGGCATCGCCCTGGCCCTCGGGGCGGCGTCGACGGGCACCCTGTGGTATCTCCCCGACGGCCTCGTCGCCGACGGCATTATCGAGCGCTATCACGTCTTCAACCCGACCAAGAAGGAGGCTCGGGTCGAGGTGGCCCTGGCCCTGGAGCAGGGCCAGGCCGAACCGTTCGTGCTCACCGTTCCGGCCGAGGGCCGCGTCACGATTGCGGCCAACGACGAGGCGCGCATCCCCAAGAGCGTGTCTCACGCCGCCACCGTCCGCTCCCTCAACGGGGTGGGAGTGGTCGTCGAGCGCGCGGTCGATGCGGCCGTCGCCGACAAGCGCAACGGCGTGGCTCGTACCCCGGCCGCCCAGATGACCGCGCGCCGATGGGTGCTGGCCACCGGAGCGTCCGACGAAACGAACGAGGAGTACGTGGTGATCCAGAACCCCGGGTCCACGGCGGCACACGTGTCGATCACCATCCTCGGCGATGCCACCCAGGCGGCCAACGCCGCCCTGAAGAACCTCGAGCTGGCCCCCGGAGGTCGCCGGTCCGTCCGCCTCAACGACACCATGAAGCTGCCGGCAACCCCCGTGTTGGTGACCGCTGATCAACCGGTGGTGGTCGAACGCGTCGTCAATCACCTGAAGGGCGTCGGCATCAGCATGACCATCGGTATCCCGCTGCGGGACTAGTGCTGCTGCCGATAAGTACAGCGGTGTAACTTTGCGGTAGCCGGCTCCCCTGATCGTCCTGCTGGGCTCGCTCGTATCGCTCGGCCTCCTTCCTGGTGCGAAAGGGCGCGAGCGCTCCTGGCTGTCAAGGCCCCGGAGCCTCACTTCGAAGGGGGCTCCCCACTGCGGGTACGCGTCTTGTCGATCACCGAACCTCCCTTTCCGGCCCTACCCGACTACCGGTTCCTCCTCGACCTCTACGGCGCTGGCGGCTTCAGCGCGAGCGACCCGAACGGGCCCGGCTCGTGGATCGTCCCGGTCGACCCGTTCGGCCCAGCCGAGTCGCTGGTGGAGCAACGGCGCGGTTCATCCAAACCACTACGAGGACGTCCACGGCGGACACCAGCTCGGAACCGTCACCCGCAGCTGACGCCGCAGCGGTCGGATGTGATAGCCAGCTGTTTCATGAGGCGGTATGCCACTCTTTCGATGGCGGTTGTTGGCGCCATGTTGGTGCTCTTCCTGCTGGCCGAGGCCTTACACGTCCCCCTGCTCACGGATGCGGAACCGTTGGGATCCGACCGCGGACTACTCGCAGCGGCGGCGATCGGTGTGGCCCTCCTCATCGCCGACGTGTTCCTCCCCGTCCCGTCGAGTGTGGTCATGGTGGCCAACGGCGCTCTGTTCGGCGTGGTCGTGGGGACCGCGCTCTCGTTGCTGGGCTCTGTCGGTGCCTTCGCCGTCGGGTTCGGTGTGGGCCGGCGCGGCTCGGCTGCGGTGGCCAGATTCGTACCCGCGGACGAGCGCGAGCGGGCAGATCGCTTCTCCGGCCGATGGGGCGTGGCCGCCATCATCCTGAGCCGGCCTGTTCCGATACTGGCCGAGACGGTGTCGTTCGTGGCCGGAACCTCGGTCCTGGGCTGGCGGCCCGCCATGGGCGCGGCGACCATCGGCTCCGTCCCCGCCGCCATCCTGTACGCCGTCGCTGGTTCCCTGGCCGCCAGCTTCGCCAGCACGAGCATGGTGTTCGCAGTGGTCATCCTTCTCGGTGTCGGCGCCGCACTCGTCGTGCGACAACGAGGTGCCGCACCCGACGACGGTTCACCGCTGTGACCCCGCAAGGACCTACGGCGCCGGGCCAGGCCTAGTGCTGCCGATAAGTACAGCGGTGCAACTTTGCGGTAGCCGGCTCCCCTGATCGTCGCGGAGGTCGCCGTGTCCCGTCGGTCGCCATTCGTGGTCCGGTTATCGAGCGAGGACAGGGCGGTTCTCGAGGAGCGGGCGGTGTCTCGTTCGGCATCGCATCCATCGGTGGTGCGGGCGCGGATCGTGTTGTCGGCTGCCGATGGCGTGCAGAACGTGGACATCGCGTGGCGGGTCGGCGTGTGCGTGGATATGGCGTCTCGGTGGCGGAAGAGGTTCTGCGAGCAAGGGCTCGCCGGGCTGGTGGACCGTCCACGGCCGGGTCGGCCCCGACGGGTTCGGCTCCGAGGTGGTGGCCGGGATCAAGGCGTTGGCGTGCGAGCCGCCCGAGCATCGCAAGGTGCCGTTGTCCCGGTGGCGCTCGGCCGAGCTCGCCGGCCAAGCGGTACGGGAGGGGCTGGTGCCGGCGATCTCGTCGTCGACGGTGCGCCGCTGGCTGCACGCTGACGCCATCAAGCCGTGGCGTTACCGGTCGTGGATCTTCCCCCGGCGACCCCGACTTCGCCGCCAAGGCGGCCCGGGTCCTCGACCTGTACGCCCGCGTGTGGGGCGGGGTTCGGCCCGGTCCCAACGACCATGTGATCTCCGCGGACGAGAAGTCCCCAGCTCCAAGCGCTCCGCCGTTTGCCACCCATCTCGCCCGGCCGGGCCTGGGAAGCTGTGGCAGGTCGCGTTCGAGTAGCAGCGGGCGGGAACTGGCCTACATGGGCGCCTACGACGTCCATCGCGACCGGCTGATCGGCACGATCGCCGACAAGACGGGGATCGTGCCGTTGATGGATCCGGTCGAGAGGGTGATGACGACCGAGCCCTACGCGTCGGCCCGGACCGTCTACTGGGTCGTCGACAACGGGTCGTCCCATAACAGGCAACGATCCGTTGACCGGATGGCCGAGGCGTGGCCGACCGCCAGGCTCGTGCACCTGCCGAATTCACGCCTCATGGCTCAACCAGATCGAGATCGTGTTCTCTATCATCCAGCGCAAGGTCATCAAGCCGGCCGACTTCGCCGACCTCGGCGCCCTGGCCGACCGGCTCCGCCGCTTCCAGGACCGCTACAACGAGTCGGCGACTCCGTTCGACTGGCGGTTCACCACCGCTGACCTCACCGCCATGCTCGAGCGCGTCGGCTCCCCACCTCAGAAGGGCGTCGCCGCCTGAACCTGGGCCGGCAAGGATGGGGCCGATGAAGGCCCCACCCCAGTCGACCAAGGCGAACCTCACCACCCGGCTCAACGGCCGCGCCCGCACCCACTGGCCTTCGCTGGCCGGCATCAACATCCGCTTCCGGGCCAACTTCGCCTACATCGACGGACGCTGCCGGGACGGCACCGTCCTCAAGCTGTGCCGGCTCCGCTACGGCGGCTCCGCCCACCGGTGGGGCTTCGCAATGTACCGGGCCAGCCACGATGACTACGAAGACTCCTTCCTCCCCACCGGTACACGCGTCGGGACCGCCGAAGACGCCCTCGACTGCGCCTGCGGCCTCTACCTCGACCCTCTCAACACATCACCGGATACACTGACGAACTAACGCGCGGGACCACTAGCCGGGAGTCAGCCTCCCGTTGCCCCGGCGGCTGGCCTCCCGACCACGATGCCGTTGACGTTCACGGCGCCGCCAGGCGGGTCGGTGCGCTGACGTCGTCCCCATGGAAGGCGATGCTGCCGCTCGCCACTCCCAGCCCATCGCCGCTCACTGCGACAACGGTTTCGTGGGCCTTGGTGGTGACCCCATCGTCGTGGGCGCCGGCGGCTCTCACCACGAGGGCGGGCGTCCCGAAGAAGGTGCAGGTGCCGATGGTCGCGATCAAATCGGACCCGGGACCGATGTCGCCGCCGTCCGGCCCTGGTGAGTGGCGGGAGGGAGTCTCACCCTCCCGCTCTCGCAGGACCGGACGTGACAGTCTCCCGTCATCCGGCCAAGAAATAGTCAAGACCTGTGGATCGGATCCTCCCGCTGATCACGCGGCGGCTTCCTGATCCTGCTCGCTGGAGCGCTCGATCATCACCCCCTTCTCGAACTTGGTGCCGGCCCGCACGAGGGCGACGAGGTGTGGTGCGTT
>JBBSHU010000017.1:0-36061 GCA_038232455.1 Acidimicrobiales bacterium | reverse complement strand
TTTACTGGAGCGGGCGACGGGAATCGAACCCGCGTAACCAGCTTGGAAGGCTGGGGCTCTACCGTTGAGCTACGCCCGCAAGGCGATCTTGTTGGTCGGGGAGGGGGGACTTGAACCCCCGACCTCCTGCTCCCAAAGCAGGTGCGCTACCACTGCGCCACTCCCCGGTCACTTCGCCAGCGTAAACGAGATCCCCTGCCCCTGGACGAGATCCTCGGCTGACCAGCGGCCAACTGGCGTGCGAATCGCGTTGCCGACCAGCGCGTTTCGCATGCCAGACGGGGACCGGGGAGCGGGGCGCTGGGGTTACCGGTCGGCGTCGGCAGTACGTTGGCTGGATGCGCACGGTGACCAGGACGGCCAAGGCCGAGGACGGGACCCTGATCGGGTACCAGTTCACCGGCAACGGACCTGCCATCCTGCTCGTGCACGGTGCCGCGTCCGATACTCGGCAGTGGGCCATGGTCATGCCCCTGCTCGCCTCCCGGTTCACCGTGGTGGCTATGGACAGGCGAGGAAGGGGGTCCAGTGGCCCCCTCAGGGCGGACCACTCCATAAAGGTCGAGTGCGGAGACATCGTGGCCGTGGCCGAGGCGATCGACCGGCCCGTGCACCTGGTCGGTCACTCCTCGGGCGCCCGTTTCGCCCTCCACGCCGCCCTCGACCTGCCCGAGCTGGCCAGCCTGACTCTCTACGAGCCGCCGGCACCGGAGACCTTCGCCGACGACACCCTCCAGAGGCTCGCCGAGCTGGAGGAGGCCGGAGACCGGGAGGGAATCCTGCGGGCTTTCCTCGTCGACATCGCCGACAACGACGATGAGGCCTTCGCCTTCATCCAGCGTCGACCCATCTGGCCGATCATGGTCGACAACGCCCTCACCCTTCCGGCCGAGCTGAGAGCGGTGAGCGACTACCGGTTCGACCCGCGTGTGTTCGCCGACCTGGAGGTGCCCACCCTGTGCCTGCTGGGCCAGCTCAGCGGTCCTGAGCTGGGCCGGGTCGCCGCCGAGGTCGCCGACGCCCTCCCCCAGGCCCGGGTGGCCACCCTCGCTGGCCAGGCTCACGGGGCCATGATCAGCGCCCCCAAGTTGTTCGCGGCCGAGCTTCGCCGCTTCTTCGAAACCGTCGACGCCTGACGCCCAGGCCAGAAGGGCGCCCGCATGGCGTCGAGTTCGCGCTCCCGAGACGGGTGGCCCGTGGACCCGACGAGGCTCAGGCCAGGCGGGTGATCTCCACACTCACCGTGAGCCCCTCGGCCGGGGCGCCGTGGTAGACGCCCCGCAGGGGGCTCACATCGGCGTAGTCGCGACCCCGGCCCACGGCCACATGGCGTTCGTTGACGGGCTGGAGGTGAGTCGGGTCGAATTCCCACCAGTCGCCGGTCCACGCGTCGACCCAGGCGTGGCTCTCGCCCGTGGTGGCCACTCCCACCTCGCCGGTGGTCGACGGGTGCAGGTAGCCGGAGACGTAGCGCGCCGGTATGCCCATGCCGCGCAGCACGGCCAGGGTGAGGTGGGCGAAGTCCTGGCACACGCCGCTTCCGATTCGTAGGGCGTCGGCGGCCGTGGTGTTGACGTCGGTGGTGCCCTTTCGATAGGCGAGGCGGTCGTGCACCCAGCCCGCGGCCGCCTCGACGGCTTCGACCGGGGACCGTGTCGCGTCGAAGGGGGGGCCCGTGTCGTGAAGCGTCGGGACGTAGTTCGTCGGGCCGAGCAGTTCGGCGAACTGGTCGCGGACGGCCGGCGAGGCCAGGACGTCCCATCCGGCCGACGTGAACGGTTCGATGGCCGGCGAGGTCTCCACCACCGAGGTGCCCACCACCGAGAGCCGGGTGTGCGGCTCGTGCACGTCGAAGGCGTCGACCAGGGTTCCCCAGTAGTCCCAGTAACGGTAGGTGCGGGTGGCTGGTGTCACGGTGACCGAGGTCTCCATGGCCACCTGGCGATGGGTGCTGAGCGGCGTCACCCGGGCTTCGTTGTACGACGAATGGACCTCCCCCCGGTAGCGATACCCGGTCTCGTGGCGGATGCTCAGCTCCCAGGTCATGGGCAGACCGGCGCCCGGAGGGCGCCGACCACGGGGCAGGACCCGACGAGGCTCATGGGCGGGTCACCCGTTCCCGTCGCCATTCGACCGGTGCCGTCTGCTCGAAGAAGCGACGGGCCACCGCCGCCCCCGCCTCGGCGCACGCCGCCTGGAGGGAGCGCAGGTGGCCGGGGACGTCGGCCATCAGCTCGTGGACGCCCGCGAACTCCAACTCGTTGCGGGCCCGGCCGAGGATGCGCCGGGCCTCGTCCTCCTGTCCGGCCCGACCGGTGCTGGGCCCGAGCTCGGCCAGCCGGCGTTCAGCCAGGTTGAGGGCGTAGAACGCCGAGCGGGGGAACAACCGGTCGAGGAGGAGGAACTCGGCGACGAGGGAGGAGTCGACCCCCCGGTTGTAGGTGCGCAGGAAGGCTTCGTGGGCCGAGCAGGACCGCAGGGTCGTGACCCAGTTCGGGGATCCCGAGGGGTCACAGAACCCGGCGAGGAGCAGCCGCGCCGTCATGTCGACGCGCTCCAGCGTGCGCCCGAGCACCAGGAACCGCCAGCCGTCGTCGCGAGCCATGGTGGAGTCGCCCAGGCCCGCCAGCATGGCCGCCCGCTCCTTGACGAACTGGAAGAACACGTGGGGCCCGAGGTTGTCGGCGGCCCGGTGCTGACCGGGCTGGGCGACCCAGGTGGCGTTGAGGCATTCCCACATCTCCGTCGACAGCACCTCGCGAGCGCCGCGAGCGTTCTCGCGTGCCGCGCTGAGCGAGCCCACGATGGAACAGGCGTCGGAGGCGTCGAACCCGAGCATGTCGACGACAGCGGCGGTGTCGAGGTGGCCCTTCGGCGCAGAGGTGCCCATGACCCCGAGAAGCACCCTGCAGGCCGTCTCCTCGCTGACCGTGGGGTCTTCGAGGATGTGGTGGACGTGGACGTCGAGGATGCGGGCGGTGTCCTCGGCCCGCTCCACATAGCGGCCCACCCAGTAGAGCGACTCGGCGATGCGGCTCAGCATCGCCGGACTGCCTGCTGTTGCTGGGCGGCCTGAGCCACCGCCGGCCCGGGGTCGGGGCGGGGGCCCGTCCGCACCTCGTTGCCACTGACATCGGCTCCGCCGGAGCCGGGCCTCGGTCCGGCACCCGTCGCCGTTGGCCGAGGGCCGTCGCCGGCGAGCACCCAGGTGTCCTTGCTGCCACCGCCCTGGCTGGAGTTGACGACCAGGCTGCCCTCGGGCAGGGCAACCCGGGTGAGGCCGCCGGGGACGACCCACACCCGGTCCCCGTCGTTCAGTGCGAAGGGCCGTAGGTCAAGGTGTCGCGGCTTCAACCGGTCGCCTATGCGCGTGGGCGCGGTCGACAGCTCCACCGTCTCCTGGGCGATCCACCCACGGGGGTTGGCCGACAGGGCCACCCGGGCGTCGGCCAGTTCCTCGTCGCTGGCGGCGGACCCGATGAGCAGGCCTTTGCCCCCGGAGGCGTCGACAGGCTTGATCACCAGTCGGTCGAGACGCTCGAGGGCCACGGCCAGCTGATCGGGGTCCTCGAGGCGATAGGTGGGGACGTTGGGCAGGATCGGCTTCTCATTCAGGTAGTAGTCGATGATGGCGGGCACGTAGGTGTACACGAGCTTGTCGTCGGCCACGCCGTTGCCGACGGCGTTGGCGACGGTGATGTTGCCGGCCCGGGCGGCGTTGAGGATGCCGGGGCAACCGAGCCGGGAGTCGGTCCGGAAATGGAGGGGATCGAGGTAGTCGTCGTCGATGCGGCGGTACACCACGTCGACGCGCTGTTCGCCCGTGGTGCTGCGCATGTAGACGGTGTTGTTCCGGCACACCAGGTCGCGTCCCTCGACCAGCTCCACGCCCATCTGGCGGGCCAGGAACGAGTGCTCGAAGTAGGCGGCGTTGTAGACCCCGGGCGTGAGCACGACGACGGTGGGGTCGGCCGCCCCGGTGGGCGCGGCCGACTTGAGGCCCTCGAGAAGGCGCGCCGGGTAACCGTCGACCGGGCGGACCCGGTGGCTGGCGAACAGTTCCGGAAAGACGCGCGACATGGTGCGGCGGTTCTCGACCACGTAGGAGATGCCCGAAGGCGTGCGCAGGTTGTCCTCGAGCACGCAGAACTGACCGTCGGCGCCGCGCACCACGTCGATACCGGCCACGTGGATGCGTACCCCGTTGGGCGGCACCACCCCGTTGGCCGCTCGGTGGTAGTGCTGGGAGCTGGTGACCAGGGCGGCGGGAACAACCCGGTCGGTCAGGATCCTTCCCAGCCCGTAGATGTCGTCGAGGAACGCCTCCAAAGCCCGCACCCTCTGCACGACGCCTGACTCCAGCAGTGCCCACTCGTCGGCGCCGAGAATTCTCGGCACCAGGTCGAGGGGAAAGGGCCGCTCCTCGCCCGAGAAGGAAAAGGTGATGCCCTGGTCGCGAAAGGCACGGTCGCGCGCCTCGCAGCGTCGCTCGAAGTCGTCCTCGGCGAGCGACTGGAGCGTCTCGTGGAGGGACGCGCAGACCGGACGAGGTACGCCCGGTGATTCGAACAGCTCGTCCCAGGTCGTGGTCTGGTAATCGTCGAGCAGGTCGCCCACACCCCATGGTTAGCATCCCGGTGTTCCCTGACGGTTACCTGAGACGGAAAGCCGGTTACGTTTGCCCGAGGCCCCGGACGACCGAGGGCCGAGAGTTCACACGGGCGTGACACTCCGGCAGCGTGACGTTCACGACAGGGAGCGACACTCTTCAGGGGGCCCACGGCCGCCGTTGCCGGAGGGCGCTCACGTGCTGGTCAGGATCGGTTGTCATTTCGAACACGAGGCTGTCGAGGCCACCCCCAGCCTGTGGCAGGTGCGTCCCCGCACCGACGGCCCACATCGCATGGTGTCCGAGACCTGGTCGCCCCCGGCCCCGGCCGGCGCCTACGTGGATTCCTACGGCAACGTCTGCGACCGCCTGACCCTGCCGGCGGGGCCGTCGACGCTTCGCTACGACGCCGTCGCCGACGTGCCCTCGAGCTTCGACGAAACCGACCGCACCGCCACCCAGGCGGCCATCGAGGATCTTCCCGACGAGGCGTTCGTGTACCTGCTGCCGAGCCGCTTCTGCTGGCCCGATGTCCTGTACGACCAGGCCTGGGACACGTTCGGGTCGACCGCCCCCGGTTGGGCCCGGGCCCAGGCCGTGTCCGAGTGGGTGCACACCGACATCGCCTACCAGGTCGGGGCGAGCACCCCGATGACCACGGCCTACGACGTGTGGCAGTCGCGCACCGGTGTCTGCCGTGACCTGACCCAGCTCGGCATCACCCTCTGTCGGGCTCTCAACATTCCCGCCCGCTACGTGGCCGGCTACCTACCCGACATCGCCGTGGCCGCGCCCGATCTGCCCATGGACTTCTGCTCGTGGTACGAGGTCTGGCTGGGCGGGCGGTGGTGGACCTTCGACCCCCGGAACAACGAGCCGAGGGTCGGGCGGGTGGTGATCGCCCGGGGCCGCGACGCTCTCGACGCGGCCATGGTCACGATCTGGGGAGCGGCCGAGCTCAAGGTCATGACCGTCTGGGCCGATGAGGTCGACAGTGCTGCCGCGGCCGACAGTGCCGGCGCCACTTCCCTTGATGCCGCTGACCAGGGCGGCAGTGTCTGACTTGTCGTCACTGCCGCTGGTCGACCAAGACGGGCCGGCGTCGTCGGTCACTGGCGCGGTGTCGTGCGACGGTGCGTCGACCGAGGCCACCTTGTACGTGCTGCACCAGCGCTTCCGCTACGACTACGAATCCCCCGTCCGCCACCTCCGTCACCGGCTGGTCGTCGTGCCCCGGGCCGTGCACGGCGATCAGCGGCGCCTCGACCACCGGCTGACCGTGATCGGGGCTCCTGCACTGGTCTCGGTGAGCTCCGACGGGTTCGGCAACCACGTGGTCGACGTGCGGGCGACCACGGTCGACGAGGGCATCGAGTTCGAGGCCTGGGCCCTGGTCCAGTGCACCCCGACCCCGCTCGCCGGCGTCACCACCCTCCCTCCATCGGCGGTGGGCGACCGCCGGCTGGCCAACGCCACCGCCTTGACCCGGGCCGATCCACACCTGGCCGACGTGGCCGGCGGGCTGGTCGCGGCGCGCTCGCCCTCCGGGCGACTCGGTGCGCTCGAACTGGCTGAGCGCGCGTGCGACTGGACCCACCGGGCCCTCACCTACGCGTACGGCATCACCGGCGTGCGCACGTCGGCAGCCGAGGCAGTGGCCGGGGGCCGCGGCGTGTGCCAGGACTTCGCCCACGTGATGCTGGCGGTGTGCCGGGCGGCCGGGCTTCCGGCCCGTTACGTGTCCGGGCACCTCGTGGGCGAGGGAGGCTCCCATGCGTGGGTGGAGGTGGTCGTGGCCGACGCCGCCCGGCCGGGACGGGCCGAGGCCGTGGCCTTCGACCCCACCCACGACCGGCGGGCGGGCGGGGGCTACCTCACCGTGGCCGTCGGCCGTGACTACGCCGACGTGGCGCCCACGTCGGGCACCTTCGAGGGCGGCGGTCCCGGCGTGCTCACGGCCCGCAAGCATCTCGGGCGGGTGGCGGTGGACGGATAGGTCATCAGAAGGTTCTGGCATCACGGTCGGGTCCGCCGCCGAAGCGATCAATGCCGCTCGTCGGCTCCACCAGCTGCCTGAGGCCGCCGCCGCCGCTCGGCGGGGTGAGCTTTCAGCGGGACAGGTCGCAGCGATCGCCGATGCGGCAACTGCTGATCCCTCCGCTGAGGCCCGCCTGGTCGACCAGGCTCGGCGCTCGTCCCTCCAGGAGCTCAAGGACGACTGCGCACGCACCAAGGCAGCGGCATCAGCCGATGCAGAGGCTCGGCGGAAGCGCATCCACGACCAACGCTGCCTGCGCACATACACCGACCCTGAGGGTGTCTGGCACATGCAGGTACTCAACAACCCCGAAGTCGGGGCCGAGATCATGGCTGTCATCGACCCCATCCGAGACCGCCTGTTTGCCGAGGCCCGGGCCGAGGGCCGTCGGGAGCCGACCGAGGCCTACGCCGCTGATGCATTGACCACGCTGGCCCGAGAGGCCGGCGCTACCACCACCGACACAGGCCCGAACGCTGACAGCGATGGCGAGAGCGGTCACGACTCAGGCGCGGGCGGTCTCACGAGCGCAACTGTCCTCCGAGCCGAATCAGCCGCCACCCCGGCTAGCGCCACGACCTTCGGCACCGCTCCCACCGCCGAGACCGGCGCAACCGACGATTCCGCTTCGGCGTCCACTGCGGCCAGCGTCGTCGCCTCGTCGCCAGTCCAGGTCCGGTGTTCGCGCCAAAATCATTGGCGGGTCGACCTGCCGGCATTGCTGCGGGGGTATCCGGTGTCGGGCGAGGTGGCCGAGATGGTGGGCTACGGGCCGGTTTCCGTGTCGGTCATCCGTGACATGATCGACAGCGGGGACCCCTTCCTCACCGCCGTGGCCACAGGGGCATAGACGTGGTCGGGGTGGCTCATCTTGGTCGGCGGCCGACGGTGTACCAGCAGACGGCCCGAGTGGTTGTACCCGACCTGCGCGGTCGAGGGGTGCAGCGCTGTGGCCCGATTGGAGATGGATCATCGCGAGGACTGGGCCACCACCCACGTCACCGTGTTCTCGCTGATCGATCGATTGTGTCCCCACCACCATCGGCTGAAGACTCGGGAGAACTGGAACCTCGTCGCTGGGCGCGGGAAGCGGGCTTTCGTCCCGCCGACCGATGGGCCCCACCCACGACATGCGTCGGCTCGGAGCCGAGCGCCGGCGGCAGCAGCTGCCGGGCCGCCGGGCGGGGGGATGACCGTAGCGCGGGCGGCCGCGCCGACACGCGGCCGCGCTGACACGCGGCCGACCGAGTGAAGCCAGCGACGTATGCCGCAGCGACCCACCGCCGCCGACCCCTACGTCCCCGGCTACAGGGCCGCGAGGTAGTGGAGGGCGGCGATGCCGGGGAGGAAGAAGTAGCCGCCGCCCTTGACCGTCACAAAGGTCGGGATGCCAGTGATCTGGCGGCGTACGGGATTGGTGGGCCAGGTGAACGACCCACCGTCAGGGCGGTTGCCCACGATCGGGTCGACCTCGCCGTAGAGCCCGGAGAAGTAGGGGTTTCCCAGCCAGGTGTGCTGCACGAACTCGAACTGCCGCTCGATGTCGGCGTTGAGGCAGATGAACACCAACCCTCGCTCGGCCTCGGGTCCCTCCTCCGGTGTGGAGGGAGGCTCAACCAGGGGTCGTCCGTAAGAGCGGCCGCGACGAAGGATGCGGTGGTTCCGGTTCGACTTCCGGGCCCGTTCGGGATGCTCGACCGAGGAGTCGCGTGGGTTCGACCGCCGGATGTGGGCCCCGAGCGGACACGACAGGCCTTCCTGGTCGATGTGGTAGCCGAAGTCGTTGGTTCCGGCGAACGCCGGGTCGGGATGCTGGGGTGCGAGCACGAGGGGTGCACCGTTGGGCCAACGGCCCACGAGCTTGGCGGCCAGAAGCTCAGGATCGTCGGCGGCGCTGCCCGACTGCACGAACCGCCCGAAGCCGGCCACGTCCTGGGCCAACTGCCGGAAGACCACGTAGGTACCCCCCTGGCCCAGATGACGGCGCCCGCGGGGCGCCCAGGTGGGGTGACCCAGATGACCACCCCGGTCGGAGGCCGCCGCCACCGTCGGTCCTTCGGTCGGCTTGCCAAAGTTGTCCTTGTAGCCGAGCACCACCTCGCCGGGGTTCACCTCGGTCCACTTGGGCGGGGGCGGCTCGGCCGCCGGGTGCACCGATCGGGTCGTTCGCGGCCACCCCGACATCGCCGGCTGGGACAAGCCGTCGGCGAAGCCGAAGTGTTCGGTACCCCGGTCGTCGAGGATGATGCCGTCGATAGGCGCGCTCACCTCTTTGAGGGCATTGTCGGCTGTGAACGCCGCCCGGCGACGGGCGTGCTCGGCGTCGAGCGCCGGCCCATCGGCGGCGTACAACATGACCACGAGGTGGATCTCCGGTTTGGTCGGACTTCCCCAACGCCACGATCCCGGCTTGTTGGCCCCGTCATCGCCGAGGATGCGCGAGCGGTGGGCGGTGACCATTCCCTCCTGGATGGGGCGGGGGAAGGTGGCCAGGGCGTCGGGTGGCAGGCCGAGGGCCCGCATCCCGGTCCAGGAGAGGGCCAGGTTGAGACACGGGGCGTTGTCGGGTCGGTCGGCCGCGGTGGCCACGTCGTCGACCACCGAGCCCAGCCATCGTCGGGCCGCGGTGGGCTCGGTAACGCCCAGGAGCAGGTAGCGGGCCGCCCGTCGACTGCCGTAGGCCCGAGCCACCAGGCCCTGCATGTCGGCGATCTCCAACGTGGCGCTGTCTCCCGGGTCGTCGGTTCCCGAGTCGTCGGTGGCTCCCATCCCGCTCACAGTCGTCGTAGCCACGCCTGGACCTCCTCCCCTCGAAGCGAGGCGTACAGCCCTTCGCGTATGGCGCTGTTGTTGTCGATGATCGGCATGGTGAGGTTCGGGTAGGCGCTGTACCAGGCTGCGGTGGGGCAGCCATTGGCCCGGGCCCAGGCCCGGAACCGGGGCCCGTCGGCCGCACCGGCGAAGGCCACGAACCAGGTCCGGGGAAACTCCACCGTGTTGCCCCATACGGCGGTGAGACCCGCCTTCGCCTTGTCGATGAAGTCGCCGAGGTAGCTCTCCCAACTGCCGTCGAAGTTGGAGACGAACAACAGATGACGCCCCCGGTCGATCAACGCCCAGTGGGCGAAATGGATGCTGGGGATCCCGCCCAGATCGCCCCTGGCGTACAGAACCCGGGCGAGCCGGTTGAGGACCCACAGCACGATGTTCAGGGTGGTGAGCCGGACGACGCCAGGCTTGACCGCGACCACGCTGGCCAAGTGGTTCTGGGGGTGGCGGTCCTCGGCGGCGAGCTGAGCGTTCACCCACTCGATGTCGGGCTGGCCCTTCTGCACCCGGTCGGTGGCCTCTTTCCACCTCAGCACCCCCACCCACACGACCAGAAGGGGTATCAGGACGGGGGAGGTCACGAGGACGCCGGCGGCGAGAACCGCCAGCCTGGCCAGGTGGCCGGCGCGCTCACTCCACGTCTGGCGCGGCGGTGTGTTGACGGCCCACGAGAAACGGGGGTCGGATCGCACGAAGCCCTGGATGGCGGAGCGAACGGACTCGGGCGAGCCGCCCAGCCCGCCGGCCTCCTGTTCGGAGGCGATGAAACCTTCGATGGCGTTGCGAAGCTCTGCCTCCTGGCGGATGCGGACGAGGCTGCGACCGGTCGCACCCACGTGGTAGGCGCCGGGCCGCACGACGTGGGCGCCGAGCCAGGCCTCGACAGCCCGGACCGTCCCCCCGACCGGGTACCCGACGCAGTTGGCGAACAGGTCGTCGATTCCGGCGCGCCGGCGTGCGACGAGGATGGGCAGCCAGTCGTCGAGCGTCCCGTCGACGTTGTTCTCGAAGATCAGGGTGTCGGGAAGGTGTGGGCTTCCGAAGATTACGACGCTGGCGAAGTGCAGTGTCTGGAAATCACCCAGGGCCAGCACCGAGTTCGAGGCCGGATCGGCGGCGATCTCGGCCACGACGTCTCGCAGGACGTCGAGGCGTTCGGGCTCGATCTCGGCGACGATCGTGAAGATTGTCTGCGTCACGTCCGTGCCTCTTTCACCGCTCGAGCCAGGCGACAAAACCCACGGTAGCCGTCCTCGTTCGCCGGTCTGTCGATCATGGTCGTCTCTGAAGCGGCAGCTTCGCCCCTATACTCCGAAACCCGGTGAAGAGCACGTTTGAGAGCCTCGACGACAACAAGGTGAAACTCTCGGTCGAAGTCGACGAGAGCGAGGTCGACAAAGCCGTCGACGCCGCCTTCCGCAAGCTGGCACGCGAGGTTCGGATCCCCGGGTTTCGGCCCGGAAAAGCCCCCCGCCGCCTGCTCGAGGCACGGCTCGGCTCGGATACGGCCCGCCAGGAGGCGATCCGCGAGGCGCTGCCCGACTACTACGCCAAGGCGCTGCGCGAGAACGACGTCGAGCCCATCGCTCCTCCCGAGATCGAGATCACCGCTGGTCGTGACGCCGGGCCGGTGAGCTTCGACGCGGTGGTCGAGGTCATGCCTCAGGTTCGCGTGGCCGGCTACGAGGGCCTGCGGGTCGCGCTTCCCAACCTCACCGTCACCGACGAAGAGGTCGACGCCCAGATCGACCAGTTGCGGGACCAGTTCGGCGAGCTGGTCGTCGTGTCCCGTCAGGCCCGGGCCGGAGACCACGTCTCCATGGACCGCAAGGTCTACCGACACGACGAGGTCCTCCTCAACGCCGACGACGAGCTCTACGAAGTGGGCAAGGGCACGATCGTGGCCGAGCTCGACGACCAGCTTCGCGGGTCCAAGGCCGGCGACATCCTCAAGTTCAACGCGGCCGTGGCCGGTGTCGACGACGACGTCACCTTTCAGATCCTGGTGAAGGAGGTGCGGGAGAAAATTCTTCCCGAGCTCACCGACGAGTGGGCCGGCGAGGCCTCCGAGTTCGACACCGTCGCCGACCTTCGCGAGAACCTGCGGGCCCAGGCCGACGCCGTCAAGCGCCTGCAGGCCGCCCTGGCCGTACGCGACAAGGTGGTCGAAGCTCTCGTCGAGCTGGTCGACGACGAGATGCCGGAGGCGCTCATCGCCTCGGAGACCCAGCGACGCATCGAGATGCTGTCCCACCGGCTGAGCCATCAGGGTGTCGACCTCGACGTCTTCCTCAGCGCCACCGGCCAGAGCCGCGAGGAACTCCTGGCCCATCTCCAGGCCGAGGCGACGTCGGCGGTGAAGGCCGACCTGGGCCTGCGCTACGTGGCCGAGGCCGAGGGGATCGAGGTCACCGACGACGATGTCGACGCCGAGATGGTCACCCTGGCCGAGCGTGAGAAGGTCACTCCCGAGGCGATTCGGCGCCGACTCGAGAGCGAAGACCGCTTGCCGGAGGTACGCTCGGGGATACGGAAGACCAAGGCCCTGGAGTGGCTGGCTGCCCATACGGAGTACGTCGACGAGGAGGGCCGGGTGGTCGATCGGTCCGAGCTCGAACCGGTCAGGTCGGCGACACAAGACGAGCAGGAGACGCCCGAATGACCCAGGGAACCAAGTGATCGAACCCATCTTCAACTACATCGTGCCAACCGTCATCGAGCAGACGAACCGGGGCGAGCGGGCCTACGACATCTACTCCAAGCTGCTGAAGGAGCGCATCATCTTCCTGGGCACGCCGATCGACGACACCGTCGCCAACCTGGTCATGGCCCAGCTGTTGCACCTCGAGGCCGAGGACGCCGACAAGGACATCAACCTCTACATCAACTCGCCGGGCGGCGAGATCACCGGCCTGTTCGCCATCTACGACACCATGCAGTTCATCAAGCCCGAGATCGCCACCTACTGCATGGGCCAGGCCGCTTCGGCAGCCGCCGTGCTCCTGGCTGCGGGCACCAAGGGTAAGCGCCACTCGCTGCCCCACGCCCGCATCCTGATCCACCAGCCCTACGGCGGGGCCGGTGGCCAGGCGGCCGACATCGAGATCCAGGCCAAGGAGATCCTGCGCATGCGCGAGCTCCTCGAACGGGTGCTGGCCCATCACACCGGCCAGACCATCGAGAAAGTCGCCAAGGACACCGACCGCGACTTCATCATGAGCGCCGACGAGGCGAAGGACTACGGCCTCATCGACGAAGTCATCCTGACCCGCGAACTGGACGAGGTTCCCCAGGTCGCAGGCGTCAGCTGAGGCTGAGGGAGAAGCGGGATGGCAAAATTCGGAGACGGCGGAGACCTTCTGAAGTGCTCGTTCTGCGGTAAGTCGCAGAAGCAGGTGAAGAAGCTGATCGCCGGTCCAGGTGTCTATATCTGCGACGAGTGCATCGACCTGTGTAACGAGATCATCGAAGAAGAGCTCTCCGAGACCTCCGAGGTCCACTTCGACGAGCTCCCCAAGCCCCGTGAGATCTACGAGTTCCTGAACGACTACGTGATCGGCCAGGACCAGGCCAAAAAGATCCTGTCGGTGGCCGTCTACAACCACTACAAGCGGGTGCAGGTGGGGGGCCACGCCGACGCCGACGTGGAGCTGGCCAAGTCGAACATCCTGCTGCTCGGCCCCACAGGCTGTGGCAAGACGCTTCTCGCCCAGACCCTCGCCCGCCTGCTCAACGTGCCGTTTGCCATCGCCGACGCCACTGCCCTCACCGAGGCCGGCTATGTGGGCGAAGACGTGGAGAACATCCTCCTCAAGCTCATCCAGGCCGCCGACTACGACGTGAAGAAGGCCGAGACGGGCATCATCTACATCGACGAAATCGACAAGATCGCCCGCAAGAGCGAGAACCCGTCGATCACCCGTGACGTATCCGGAGAAGGCGTGCAGCAGGCCCTGCTCAAGATCCTGGAGGGCACCACCGCCTCGGTGCCGCCCCAGGGGGGCCGCAAGCACCCCCATCAGGAGTTCATCCAGATCGACACCACCAACGTGTTGTTCATCTGCGGGGGGGCGTTCGCCGGTATCGAGAAGATCATCGAGAGCCGCACCGGGCACAAGGGTGTCGGTTTCGGCGCCGACCTGCGGCGCACGGCCGAGAAGAACGTGGGCGCCATCCTGTCGAAGGTGCTCCCCGAGGACCTGCTCAAGTTCGGCCTCATCCCCGAGTTCGTCGGCCGGTTGCCGGTGATCGGCGCGGTGTCCAACCTCGACAAGGAGGCCCTGGTCCGCATCCTGGTCCAGCCCAAGAACGCCCTGGTGAAGCAGTACCGCAAGTTCTTCGAGTTCGACGGCGTGGAGTTGGAGTTCGAAGACGACGCCCTCGAGGCGGTGGCCGAGCAGGCTCTGCTGCGCGGGACCGGGGCGCGGGGCCTGCGGGCCATCCTCGAAGAGGTCCTGCTCAACGTCATGTACGACCTTCCCAGCCGCAGCGACATCGGCAAATGCGTCATCGACCGGTCGGTCGTCCTGGAAAAGGTCAATCCCACGCTGGTCCCCCGCACCGAGCCGGAGCGATCGACACGCCCCCGCCGGGCTGCGTCATAGTCGCCGGCCGGTGAGGGTCCAGAAGATAACTACCTGTGCATTCCGGAAGCCACCTACCAGCGGATTCTCATCATCGAATGCACAGGCAGTTATCTTTCTGACCCTGAGGCCGTAAGGAAAGGGAGACGTCAATGGGAAGAACGGTGAAGTACGCGATCGTCGCCGCTGCCGTGGGTGGCGGTGTCGTGGTCGTGAAGTCACTCAGGAGCGACGAGACCGAAGAAAACCTCCCGCGCAAGGCCGCCACTGCCGCCGGGGCGGCGGCCGTGGCCGGCGCCATGACGGGGGTCGTGCTCGACCGGCGGGGCGGGAAGCGCTCGGCAGCCAAGGCCGCCAAGGCCGTCAAGCGCTCAGCGGCCATCTCCATCGGCCTGGCCGAAGCGGCCCGGGTCGCCGGCCCCACCTTGACTGCCACCTCCAAGCGCAGCCGCAGGGCGACGGCCAAGGCAGCCAAAGCAGCCAAGGCGGCGCGCAAGCGGGCCAACAAGACCTCCAAGGACGCTCGCAAGCATGCCAACAAGGCCACAAAGGCCGCACGAAAGCGCGCCCGAAGGGCTGCCGGAGCAGCGTGTTCCCGGGGACGCCGGGCCGGATCGGCGGCGCGCAAGCATGCTGGCAAGGCCGCCGATGCCGCCCGCCCCACCGTCGGCGTAGCCGCCGAGATGGCCCGCGAGCAGGCCGCCAGAGTGGCCGAGCTGGCCGGGCCCCGCATGCAGCAGGCCACCGCTCGGGTCCAGGCCCAACGCCTCGCCGACTCCGACTCGTCCCGGCTGGCCGGCTGACCCACCGCGGAGTCGCCTGATCCCTGCCGCTGCGGGCACGACCGGCCGGATCCCGCAGACCTGAATCGTTCGAACCATGGATCTCGCCGATGCAATGGCCTATCTGGCCGATCACATAAATCTCGAGACCGATCCGTCGGCTGCCGCGGCGGAGAGACGCCTCGACCGCATCCGCTCTCTCGTCGAGTTGGCGGGTGACCCTCAGTCGGCCTACCCGGTGATCCACCTCACCGGCACAAACGGCAAGGGGTCCACGGCCCGGATGCTCACCGCCCTGCTGGTGGAGCGGGGCCTGTCCGTGGGCACCTACACCAGCCCCCACCTTCAGCGGGTGAACGAGCGCCTTTCGTGGAACGGCAGCCCCATCACCGACGAAGATCTCGTAGAGGTGGTGGAGGCCATCGCCGCCCTCGAGCCCCTGCTCGACGGGCGCCCCACCCACTTCGAGCTGCTCACCGCCGCCGCCCTGCGCTGGTTCGCCGACATCGCCGTGGACGTGGCCGTGATCGAGGTGGGTCTGGGTGGTCGATGGGACGCCACCAACGTGGTCGATGCCGCCGTGGCCGTGGTCACCAACGTGAGCCTCGACCACGTCGAGACCATCGGCCCCACCCGCCGCGACATCGCCACGGAGAAGGCCGGCATCGTCAAGGCCGGCACCACGCTGGTGCTGGGCGAGACCGATCCCGACCTGACGCCGATCTTCCACGCCGCCGCCGGCGACGTGGGGGCGGAGGCGGTCTGGGAGCGCGATGTCGAGTACGGCTGTTCCGCCAACCGGCTGGCCCACGGTGGCCGCGTGCTCGACCTGTGGACACCGGCGGCCCGATACGCCGACGTGATGGTTCCCGTCCACGGCGCCTTCCAGGGCGACAACGCCGCGTGCGCGCTGGCCGCGGCCGAGGCGTTCTTCGCGACTCCCCTCGACGCCGAGGTGGTGACCGAGGCCCTGGCAGGCGTGCGCCTGCCCGGCCGCCTCGAGGTGGTGGCCCGCTCGCCGCTGTGCGTCCTCGACGGGGCTCACAACCCGGCTGGTGCCGCCGCGGCCTCTGCGGCCCTGGCGGAGACATTCGCCGGCGTCCGGGGCCGGATCCTCGTGGTCGGCCTGCTCGACGGCCGCGACCCGCTGGGAATGCTGGTCGCCCTGGGAGCGGCCGGCTGCCGTCTGGTGGTGGCCTGCCCGCCCCCGTCGCCCCGGGCGCTGGCACCCGACGTGGTGGCGGACGCCGCCGCCGGCCTGGGTGTCGACACCGAGGTCGCCGACTCGGTTCCCGAAGCCGTGGCGTTGGCACTGAGCCTGGCCGCAGCCGACGAGATGGTGGTGGTGACCGGCTCGCTCTACGCGGTAGGGGCGGCCAGGGCGGCGCTGATCGGCGACGGGCAACCTGCCAGCTAGCCTTCGCGCGCTCATGGAACGAACTCTTGTGATCTGCAAACCCGATGCCGTCGAACGTCGCCTGGCCGGCGAGATCATCGGCCGCCTGGAGGCCAAGGGCATGCGTCTCGTGGCCGCCGAGCTCCGGACCATCGACGCGGCAACAGCCGAGAAGCACTACGCCGAGCACCGGGACAAGCCGTTCTTCGAGTCCCTGGTGGTCTTCATCACCCGTAGCCCGTCGTTGCTCATGGTCGCCGAGGGCCCAGACGGCACCATTGCCATGGTGCGCAGGCTCATGGGTGCCACCGATCCGGCAACGGCCGAGATCGGCACCATCAGGGGCGATCTGGCCACGGAAACGTCCGAGAACCTGGTCCATGGAAGCGACAGTCCAGAGTCCGCCCGGCGCGAGATCGGCCTCTTCTTTCCCGCTCTCTGAGAGCCCGGGTTGTGGCGGGCTACCTGAAGGCCTAGCCTTGCCTTGACCGCACCCCCGGCGTGGAGCCTGCTCGAATGTCCGACAACTTCTTCGCCGCCTTCCTGGGTCGTGACATGGCCGTAGACCTGGGCACCGCCAACACCCTGGTGTACATCCGGGGCAAGGGCATCGTTCTCAACGAGCCGTCGGTGGTGGCCGTCAACGTCAAGGACGGGCGACCCCTGGCCGTGGGCCTCGAAGCCAAGCGCATGATCGGACGCACCCCCAGCCACATCCAGGCCATCCGACCCCTGAAAGACGGGGTCATCAACAACTTTGAGATCACCGAGAAGATGTTGCGGTACTTCATCCACCGGGTGCACCAGCGCCGCTTCGCCAAGCCCCGCATGGTGATCTGCGTCCCCTCGGGCGTCACGGGCGTGGAGAAGCGGGCCGTGCAGGAGGCGGCGGAGTTCGCCGGAGCCCGCAAGACCCCGTTTATCATCGAGGAGCCCATGGCCGCGGCCATCGGCGCCGGCCTGCCCGTCCACGAGCCCACCGGCAACATGGTGGTCGACATCGGCGGCGGCACCACCGAGGTGGCGGTCATCTCATTGGGCGGCATCGTCGTCAGCCAGTCGGTGCGCATCGGCGGCGACAAGCTCGACAAGGCCATCATCGCCTTCATCAAAAAGGAGTATTCCCTCGCCCTGGGTGAGAGCACGGCCGAGGAGATCAAGATCGCCCTCGGCTCGGCCTACCACCTCGAAGACGAGGTTCGGGCCGAGATCCGCGGTCGCGACCTGGTCACCGGTCTTCCCAAGACGATCGTCACGAGCACCCAGGAGGTGCGCGAGGCGCTCGCCGAGCCGGTCAGCTCCATCGTCGATGCGGTGAAGGCCACGCTCGACAAGACGCCTCCGGAGCTGGCAGCCGACATCATGGAGCAGGGGATCGTGCTCACCGGCGGAGGTGCTCTCCTTCACGGCCTCGACGTTCGCCTGCAGCACGAGACCGGGATGCCGATCGTCATCGCCCGGAACCCGCTGCACTCGGTGGCTATCGGCTCGGGGCAGTGCCTCGAGGAGTTCAATGTGCTCCGGCAGGTCCTTGCCAACTCCGGCGAGCGATGACCGGCTCGTCTCCACGCAGGCGGAGCTTGCCCGGCAGGTCTTGACCCATCAGCCGGTGTTGTGGGTCGCGGCCCGCCGGAGCGGGTAGCGGCCCGTGGCCGTCTACCGCTCGCGGCGCCACCGGTTCCTGCTGGTGCTGCTGGTTCTCACGTCCATCACCGTGATCACCCTCGATTTCCGGGGCGACAGCGGCGGACTCCTCGAGAACGTCCGCAACGGGGCCCGTGACACCTTCGCTCCCGTTCAGTCGGCGGCCGACCGGGTCCTCAACCCCGTCGGTGACTTCTTCGGCGGGCTGACCCGTTACGGCAGCCTGAAGGCCGAGAACGCCCGCCTGCGCGACGAGTTGGCCAAGGCCCGTAGCGAGAGCCTCCGCCAAGCGGGGTCCGAGCGGGAGCGCCAGAACCTCCTGGCCCTCCAGAACCTGGCCTTCGCTCCCGACATCGGGGCCGTGTCGGCTCGGGTCGTCTCCGCCGGACCCTCCAACTTCCAGCTCACGGTCACCATCGACAAGGGCAGCGACCAGAAGGTGGAAAAGGGCATGCCCGTCGTCACCGGTGCCGGCCTGTTGGGCCGGGTGGTCGATGTGTCGCGGTCGCGCGCCACGGTGACGCTCGTCACCGACCGGTCGTCGAACGTCGGCGTCCGCCTGCAGTCCACCGGCACTCTGGCCATCGCCCGGGGTGCCGGCGCCGGCAAGCCCCTGCCCGTCGACCTCGTCGACGTGGGCACACCCGTGGCCGAAGGCGAGGCCGTCGTCACCAGTGGCCTCCAGGAAAGTGTCTTCCCGCCCGACGTTCCCGTGGGTCGGGTGCGCACGTCGAAGGTGGAGTCCGGCGCCCTGTCCCAGAACGTCACCGTGGACCCCGTGGCCGATCTGAGCCGGATCGAGTTCGTGAAGGTCCTCCTCTGGCATGGCCAGCCTTGAGCGAGCACCGAAGCAAAGCGGAGGAGGGAGGCTCACGGCGAGTACAGCCTCCCCCGTCAGGGGGGCAGCCGCCGGAGGCGGCGACCCAATGACGGCGGACACCCGGTTCCGGGCCCCTCTCGTGATACTTACGGCGCTCATCATCGATCTGTCGGTCCTCAGCCGGGTCCGGGTGGCCGGCACCATGGCCGACCTCATGCTCCTGGTCGCCATCGCCGCCGGGATCACCGGAGGTCCCGTCCGCGGTGCGGTCGTCGGCTTCGCCTCGGGGATGGCCGTCGACCTGTTCCTGCAGACACCTCTCGGTCTTTCTGCCCTCGTGTTCAGCATCGTCGGCTACGCCGTGGGGACGGCCGAGGCGGGCATTCTGCGCTCGTCGTGGTGGATCCCGGTCCTCACCGCCTTTGTCGCCAGCGTCACCGGTGAACTGGTGTTCGCCATGGTCGGGTCGGTGGTGGGCGACACCCGCCTGGTCACGAGCCGCCTCCTCGTGGTCGTCCTGGTGGTCGGAGCCATGAACGCTTTGCTGGCCCCGCTGACCATCCGGACCATGGCGTGGGCCTTCGGCCGCGCCCCAACCCGGCACAGGTACGTGGTATGAGCAGGGGGTGACCGCCGACTCGAGCCGCCTGCGGATGGGGATCCTGGGCGTGATCGTCGTCTCGCTCTTCGCGGCCATGCTGGCGCGCCTCTGGTATCTGCAGATCCTGGCCGCCCCCACCCTCTCGCTGGAGGCCCAGAACAACAGCGTGAGCCTCATTGCCACCGAGGCCCCCCGAGGCCGCATCCTCGACCGCAACGGCAAGGTGCTCGTCGACAACCGGGTGGTGAACGCGGTCACCCTCACGCGCGACGACGCCGACAAGCACCCCGATATCCTGGACCGGCTCTCGCCCGTCCTCGGCATCCCCGCCGACGACCTGCGCAAGCGGGCCCACGACGACCGCTTCAGCGTGTTCAAGCCGGTCCCCCTCACTGAGGACGTGCCCAAAGAGAAGCTCATCTACATCAAGGAGCACCAGTCCAACTTCCCCGGTGTCGACGCCGTGCAATTGACCCAGCGCGACTATCCCAACGGCGCCCTCGCCGCTCACCTGTTCGGCTACGTGGGGCAGATCAACGACAAGGAGCTGGGCCCCCGAAAGGCCGCCGGCTACAAGGCGGGCGACACCATCGGCAAGTCGGGGGTCGAGGCGGCCTACGAGACCGACCTGCGAGGCCAGCCGGCCATCGAGAAGCTCGAGATCGACTCCAAGCGCCACGTGCTACGCACGCTGGGCTTCCAGCCGGCGGTGCAGGGCCATGACCTGCAGCTCACAATCGACCTCGACGTGCAGGCTCTGGCCGAGGAGTCCCTGCAGCAGGGTCTTGACGCAGCGAAGGAGACCTACGACCGCAACACGGGCCAGCTGTTCAAGGCGCCGGCCGGGTCGGTGGTCGTGCTCGACCCCACCAACGGGTCGGTCCTGGCCATGGCGTCGAACCCCACCTACGACCCCCGGGTCTTCGTCGACGGCATCAGCCAGGCGAACTTCGCCCAATTCCAGGACCCGGCCGGGTTCTTCCCCCTCAACAACCGGGTTCTCCAGGGTCTCTACGCCCCGGGGTCGACGTTCAAGCTGGTCACCGGGATCGCCGCCTTGGACAAGGGGCTCATCGCTCCCATCGACACCGTGGCCGACACCGGATCGATCACCGTGGGTGGCCAGATCTTCCGCAACGCCCTGAGCATGCCGCACGGCCGTATCGCCGTCTCCCAGGCGGTGACGGTATCGAGTGACGTGTTCTTCTACGATCTGGGCAAGAGATTCTGGGAGGGCAGGGAGCGCTACGGCCCGAACGCCATCCAGGACGAGGCTCGTATCCTGGGCATGGGTGGCCTCACCGGCATCGAGCTTCCCTTCGAGAGCGACGGACGAGTGCCCGACCCGGCAAGCAGGAAGAAGGCCCACGATGCCAATCCCCAGGCGTTCCCCACCCGGGACTGGTTCACCGGCGACAGCATGAACCTGGCCGTCGGGCAGGGCGAGCTTGTTGTGAGCCCGCTCCAGCTGGCCAACGCCTATTCGGCGTTCGCCAACGGAGGCACGCTCTACGCTCCCAGGGTCGGCGCCGCCGTGCTCGACGCCAGCGCTCAGGTTATCCGCAAGATCGATCCCCAACCCGCCCGAAAGACGGAGGTGGCTCCAACCGTGCGCCAGCCTCTCCTCGACGGCTTCATCGGGGCCGTCGCCGACCCGAAGGGCACGGCCTTCCCCGCATTCGAGGGCTTCCCCCTCACCCAGTTCCCGGTGGCCGGCAAGACCGGCACGGCCGAGGTCGCGGGCAAACAGGACACCGCCCTGTTCAGCGCCTTCGCACCCGCAGACAACCCCAAGTTCGAGGTGACGGTGGTGATGGAGCAGTCGGGATTCGGCGCCGCCGCCGCCGCTCCGGTCGCCCGCCGGGTCTTCGAGAAGCTGGCCGGGATCGCACCCCAGCCGGTCAACCGGGTCGGAGGCAACGACTGATGCCAGGCGGGAGCGAGTAGATGGTCGCGCCCACGTTGCGGGGTCCGCGCATCACCAGTCGGGGCACGACTCGCGAGCTGGCTTCTCCCTGGCGTCACATCGACCTCGTGCTGGTCGGTGCCGTGCTGGTCATCAGTGCCATCAGCCTGCTCATGATCTACTCGGCCACCCGCAACCAGCAGGCGGCCACGTCGCTCGGCGGGTCGTACTACATCAAGCGCCAGGCCATCTACGTCGGCGTGGGCCTGGTGGTGATGGCGATCGTCGCCCTCATCGACTACCGCTCGCTGCCCGACGTGGCGCCGGCGATCTACGTGCTCACCTTGCTCGTGTTGTTCCTCGTCGTGTCTCCCCTCGGCGCCACCAAGCGGGGATCGCAGGCGTGGTTCCAGCTCGGCAGCTTCCAGCTCGAGCCCTCCGAGTTCGCCAAGGCGACCATGATCGTGTGCCTGAGCGCCTTCATCGCTCGCCACCGCGCCGAACTCGACGGACGGCGGCTGGCCACGATCCTGGGCCTCATCGCTCTGCCCCTCGTGCTCATCTACCGCCAGCCCGACTTCGGCACGGCCATGGTGTTCGGCGGCATCGTCCTGGCCCTGCTGCTGGTCGGGGGGGCCAAGCCCCGCCACCTCGCCGCCCTGCTGCTGCTCGGCGTGCTGGCGGCCGGGGCCGTCCTGCAGCTCGGCGTCCTGAAGCAGTACCAGGTCGCCCGCCTGTCGGCGTTCCTCGATCCCAAGGGCGACACGCAGGGGTCCAGCTACAACCTGCGGCAGTCCCAGATCGCCATCGCTGCCGGTGGGGTGAGTGGCAAGGGGGTGTTCGCCGGCTCACAGACGAACCTGTCGTTCGTGCCCGAACAGCACACCGACTTCATCTTCACGGCCGTGGGCGAGGAACTCGGTTTTGTCGGGGCGGTGGCACTCCTGGCCCTGTTCGCCATCGTCGTCTGGCGGACGTGGCGATCGGCGGTGGTGTCGCGCGACCGCTTCGGCACGCTCATCTGCGTGGGCGTCATGGCCATGATCGTGTTCCAGGTGTTCGAGAACGTGGGCATGACCATGGGCATCACCCCGGTGGCTGGAATTCCGTTGCCCCTCATGTCCTACGGAGGTTCTTCGACGGTGGCCAGCTTCGCCTGTATCGGGCTGGTCTTGAACGTGCACATGCGTCGCTTCGCGTGACCGCCGGAGAGAAAGTCTCCTCCGCAGGGCTATAGTCGGCCCGGCGTATGAGATCTTTCTGGCGTCGAATCCGATCGTTGATGGCCCTGGTGGCTCAGTTCGGTCGCGCCGCTGGAGCCCGCGCAGCCATGACCGTCCCTGCCGGTCCTGACGTCTGCTCCCTCCGGGCGGGAATCCGGCCGATCCTCGAGAGCTCGGTCGCCGCCCCGATGTACGCGGAAACGGCGAGCAGGTACCCGGATACGGCGAACCGCCTCGACACGCAGTCACCGATGTTGCGCGACGGCGCGCGGTGGGACCTGGGTCCCGCCGCCAGCGACGGACGCGCGCCACGCCACCGAGCGTGCGCCCAACGAAGGGAACACCTGCATGACCGAACCCATCGCCACACCACCGGCGGACCCCCGACCCCTCAAGGGCGAACCCGCCCCTGCCGCCCGCACTAAGGCGCCAGCGGCCCGCGCCACCTCTTCTAGGACCGCCTCGGCCAAGCCGCCGAAGGCCCGCCGGGCGCCCGAGCGGCCCTCTGAGCGGAGCCCCGGGCCCGAGCGGCCCTCTGAGCGGAGCCCCGGGCCCGAGAGCACCGGGCCCGAGAGCACCGGGCCCGAGAGCACCGGGCCCGAGAGCACCGGTGGCGCCGAGGGGCAGGCACCCCGCCCTCGTCGACGGGGATCGCGTGGCGGTCGGGGTGGGGGGGGGCGGACCCCCGGTAACGGCTCCGGATCGTCCGACGCAGAGACGGCCACAGGCCAGCTCACCGGGGCGGTCGGTGACGCTCTGCCCGAGTTGCCCGAGCGACTGGCCGAGGGCCGACCGTCGGCCGAGGCCGGTGATCGGGCCACCGTTCGCCGGCCCCGCATCGGCGACACCAGGCCCGCCCCGCCCGACGCCGACGAGGACTCCACTGAAGAGTCCGAGGCCGGCGGCAAGGCCGACGACGGCGGTGGCACCCGCCGCCGCCGCCGCAGGGGTGGTCGTGGCCGAAGCTCCGGCCCGGCCCGGGTGGTCGAAGGCGCGGCCGACCACGACGAGCCCGTCACCCTCGACGAGGAGACTCTCGAGCGCCGCCGGGGCCGGGAGCGCAAGGGCCGTCCGGTGGGGCGCTACTTCATGTGCGTGCACAGCCGTCCGCGCGCCACCCAGATCGCCGTGCTCGAGGGGCGTGCCCTCATCGAGCACTACGTGGCCCGTCCGGCCGACGACGCGTCCCAGATCCACGGCAACATCTACCTGGGCAGGGTCCAGAACGTGCTTCCCGGAATGGAGGCGGCGTTCGTCGACATCGGTACCCCGAAAAACGCCGTGCTCTATCGCGGCGACGTCCAGTACGACCCCGAGGACGTGGAGGAGAAGGGCACGAAGGGCAAGGGATCCAACAGCAAGGACGCCCGCATCGAGAACCTGCTGAAGGTCGGCCAGACGGTGCTCTGCCAGGTGACCAAGAACCCCATTGGCACCAAGGGGGCCCGCCTCACCCAGGAGGTCTCACTGGCCGGACGGTTCATGGTGTTGCTCCCCGGGAGCACCACCTACGGCATCTCCAAGCGCCTGCCCGACGACGAGCGCAAGCGCCTCCGGCGCATTCTCGACGAGGTCCGCTCCGAGGGCAACGGGCTGATCGTGCGCACGGCGGCCGAGGGTGCCACGCCCATCGAGCTGCAGCGCGACGTCGAGCGCCTGCAGCGCCAGTGGGCCCAGATCGAGGAGCGTTCACGACGCAAGGGCGCCCCTGCCCTGCTGTACCGGGAACCCCCGCTGGCCGTCAGGGTCATCCGGGAGGAGTTCAACAAGGACTACCGGGGTGTGCTGATCGACGATGTCGAGCTCCACCGCGAGGTGCACGATTACGTCGCCTCGCTCATCCCCGAGCTGGCCGACCGGATCGAGCTGTACGACGATCCGTCGCTTCCCCTGTTCGAGCGCCAGCACATCCACGAGCAGCTGCACAAGGCTCTCGATCGCAAGGTGTGGTTGCCGTCGGGTGGCTCACTGATCATCGAGCGCACCGAGGCGCTCACCGTGATCGACGTCAACACGGGCAAGAACGTCGGAAACTCGAACCTGGAGGAGACGGTCTTTCGCAACAACCTCGAGGCGGCCACCGAGATCGCCCACCAGCTCAGGTTGCGCGACATCGGCGGCATCATCGTCATCGACTTCATCGACATGGAGATCCGCAAGAACCGTGAGCAGGTCCTCCGGTCGTTCAAGGAGTCTTTGTCCCGTGACAAGACCCGCACCCAGGTGTTCGAGATCTCCGAGCTGGGCCTGGTGGAGATGACCCGCAAGCGGGTGTCGGAGGGCCTGGTGGAGTCGTTCTCGTCCACCTGCCCCACGTGTGCGGGCCGCGGCTTCCTGATCGACGAAACGCTGCTCTAGCTGGGATCGCGCCGGGAGCGGCTAACCTGATGTCCATGTACGCAGTGATCGCCACCGGTGGCAAGCAGTACCGGGTCGCCCAGGGTGAACGTCTCGATATCGAGAAGCTGGCCGAGAGCGAGGGTGACGTCACCTTCACCCCGGTCCTGGTGGTCGACGGCGACACCGTGCACGCCGGCTCCGGCCTGGCCGGTGCCGAGGTCACGGCGCGCGTCGTGGGCGAGACTGCCGGACCCAAGATCGACGGCTTCACCTACAAGCCCAAGAGCAACAGCCGTCGTCGCTGGGGACACCGCCAGCACTACGCCACCATCGAGATCACCGGCATCTCCGCCGGCGCCTGAGGGGGAAGACGTGTCCAAGACCAAAGGTGGCGGTTCGACGCGCAACGGGCGTGACTCGGCCGCCCAGCGGCTGGGCGTGAAGGTGTACGACGGGGGAGCCGTCCAGGCCGGCACGATCATTGTCCGCCAGCGAGGCACCCACTTCCACCCCGGCGAGTTGGTAGGCCGCGGCGGCGACGACACCCTCTTCGCCCTGGCCGTGGGCACCGTGCGCTTCGGCCGCCGGGGTAGCCGCAAGCTCGTCAACGTCGTCCCTCCCACGGCCACCCCCTCCGACTAGCGAGGCCGACCAGGGGCCGACCAGGTCCCGGGCGCCGTACCCCCTCCCGTGGCTGGTTTCGTCGACGAGGCTGCGCTGTGCGCCACCGGTGGCACCGGCGGGGCCGGAGCCGTGTCCTTCCGGCGGGAGGCCCATGTGCCCCGAGGGGGCCCTGACGGTGGCGACGGTGGCACCGGTGGCGACGTGTGGCTGGTGGCCGACCCCGAGGTGGCGTCGCTGTCCGCCTTCCGCGATCACCCCCACCGCCGGGCCGGAAAAGGCACCCACGGCATGGGAAAGGCGCGTCACGGCGCCGGAGGCGACGACCTGCGGGTGCTCGTCCCCGAGGGCACGGTCGTCAAGGACGCCGACGGCCGGGTGCTGGCCGACCTGGTTGGGGCGGGTGACTCCTACCTGGCCGCGCGGGGCGGCCGGGGGGGGCAGGGCAATGCCCGTTTCCTGTCCAACCGGCGTCGGGCCCCGGCGTTCGCCGAGCAGGCCGAGGTGGCCGAGGAGCGGTGGTTGCGCCTCGAGCTCAAGCTCATGGCCGACGTGGCCCTGGTGGGCTTTCCGAACGCCGGCAAGAGCACGCTGATCTCGGCCATCTCTGCGGCCCGCCCCAAGATCGCCGACTACCCCTTCACCACCCTCGAGCCTCATCTGGGCGTCGTTCGCATCGACGACACCGAGCTGGTCGTCGCCGATATCCCCGGCCTCATCGAAGGGGCCAGCGAGGGCCGGGGACTCGGCCATCAGTTCCTGCGCCACGTCGAGCGGGCCCGGGTGCTGGTCGTGCTCGTCGACCTCGTGTCCGTCGACGGCACCGCCCCCGCCGACCAGGAGGCCACCCTCCTCAACGAGCTCGGCCGCTACCAGCCCGAGCTGCTCGACCGCCCCCGGGTCGTGGTGGGCACCAAGGCGGACGTCTCCGGCCCCGATGCCGGTGCCCTCCCGTGGGACGGCATGCGCATCTCGGCGGTCACCGGCGAGGGCCTGCCCGTTCTCCTGCGCCGCATGGCGGCCCTGGTTGGCGAGGCCCGAGCGGCACAGCCGGCCCGCGACGCCTTCGTGGTTCACCGTCCCGAGCCCGAGGGGGTCCGCGTCGAGCGCGGCGACGACGGCGCTTACGTGGTGAGCGGGAGTCCGGCCGAGCGGGCGGTGTCGGTCAGTGATCTCAGCTCGGCCGAGGCCCTGGCGTTCGTGCACGAGCGCCTCGAGCGGGCCGGCGTCGACCGGGCCCTGGCCCGGGCCGGGGCACGGGAGGGCGACGAGGTCCGTATCGGCACCATGTCCTTCGAGTACCGGGCCGGCGGGGGCCTCGACGCCGAGCCCGGTCGACGCCGAACGAGCGTGGCCCGAAAGGCGGGCCGGGGCGGGGGCCGGGCTCCGGGAGCCACCGGGCGGAGCAAAGCCGACGCTGAGCTACCCCGCTCAGAGGGCCGTTCGGGCCGCAGCGGCCGGCATTGATCGTCGTCGTCAAGGTCGGCACGTCGTCGATCACCGACGAGCGGGGCGAGATTGCCCTGGCCGCCATAGACAAGCTGTGCACCGAGGTGGCCGGGCTGCGGGGCCGGGGCGACCGGGTGGTCGTGGTCACGTCGGGAGCCATTGCCGCCGGCCTGCCCGCCCTCGGCCTGTCCGGCACCCCCCCCACCGACGTGGCCACGCTCCAGGCCGTGTCGGCCGTGGGCCAGAGCCGGCTCATGCGGGTGTACGACGACCTCCTGGCCCGCCGGGGCCTGGTCGGCGGCCAGGTCCTCCTCGCCCCCCTCGACTTCGTGCACCGTTCCCAGTATCTCCACGCCCGGGGCACCCTCGGCCGCCTTCTGGATCTCGGGGTTGTGCCTGTGGTCAATGAGAACGACGCGGTGGCCGACGACGAGATCCGTTTCGGCGACAACGACCGCTTGGCCGCCCTGGTGGCCAACCTGATAGGGGCCCAGGTGCTCGTGCTCCTCACCGATACGCCGGGTCTGCTCGACCGTGATCCGCGTCTCCACGAGGACGCGTCGCTCATCGAGGAGATCGTGGAGGTCGACCACCAGCTCGAGCGCATGGCCGGCGGGACGGGATCGAGGCGGGGAAGCGGAGGAATGGCCTCCAAGCTGGCTGCCGCCAAGATGGCGGCGTGGTCCGGTGTGCGAACAGTGATCGCCGCCGCCGACCGGCCCGACGTGTTGGGGGGAGCGATCGACGGCGCCCCCGGGGTGGGCACCATGGTGCGCCCGCGCGACCGTCGCCTGTCGGCGCGCAAGCTCTGGATCGCCTTTGCCGTGGCGGCGTCCGGCACCGTGGTCGTCGACGATGGGGCCAAACGGGCTCTGGTCGACCGCCGGTCGTCGCTGCTCCCCGCCGGGGTGGTCGACGTCACCGGCGCCTTCGAGGCCGAGGACGCAGTGGAGATCTGTGACAGCAACGGCAAGGTTTTCGCCAAGGGCCTGGCCCGCCTTAGCGCCGTCGCCCTTCGGAGCGTGGCCGGGAAGCGTACTGGCGACCTGCCCGCCGACATGCCCCACGAGGTCGTCCACCGCGACGACCTGGTTACGCTCCCGTAGCGCTACAGGGCGTCGTGACCTCGCCGGGCGGACGCGGATGACGTCCTCGACCGTGGTGATCCACACCTTGCCGTCGCCGATCTGTCCGGTCTCGCCGCATCGACGATGGCGTTGGCGATCTGCACGGCCTCCTCGTCGTCGGTCAGTACCTCGATGCGGACCTTGGCGATGAACGCCACCGTGGGGGCGGAGGCGGTCAGTCGGTGCCGGGCGCCTTCTCGCCGGTGGTGGCGCTCGGTGCGGCGTCGCCGCCGCTCGGCGGCGGCCCGATCCCGAGCTGGGTGCGGATGGCAGCCAACCGGTTCTGGGCCTCGTTGTTGGCCGTGGCCCGCTCGACTTCGAGCATGCGGTTCTCCACGGACTGGCCGGTGAGCTCGGACGTGCCCAAAGCCTTGGCGTACCGGGACTCGATCTTGGTGCGGATCTCCTCGAACGTGGGCACGTCCTGGCCCACCGTCTCGTTGAGCGATGCCATGGCCGTGTTGACCTGCTCCTGCATCTTGGCCTGGTCAAGCTGGCCCATGAGCTTCTGACGGTCGGCCAGCTTCTTCTGCAGTGCCGAGGAGTTCTGGGCTACCGCCGACTTGGCCTGGTTGGCGGCCTGGGTGGCCTGGAGAAGGAGCTGCTTGAGCGACTCGACCTCGCCTTCGGCCCCCACCAGCCGGTTGGCGAACGATTCGGCCGCCGATGTGTACTCGATCGCTTTGGCCGAGTCGCCGCTGCGGGTGGCCTGGTCGGCCATGGTGACGGCCTGGCGGGCCAGGCCGTTTTGCTTCTCGATCTCTTCTATGGCCCGATTGAGGCGCATCTCGGTCTGCTTCTGGTTGGCGATAACGTTGGCCGCCTGCTGCACGAGGCGGCGGTGCTGGTCGTTGGCCTCGGTGATGGCCTGTTCGAGCTGGACCTTGGGATCGGCGGCCTCGTTGAACTTCCCGGTGAGGGCTGCGGTCATGTAGCGCCAGCTGCGCTTGAGGAGTTTGATCATGCCGTCGACTGTACGCGGGCGTAGAGTCGGCCGCAGCGACCGCCCATGAACATCGTCTTCAACGCCTCAGCGGGCCCGAGCCTCGGTGTCGAGATCGAGTTGGAGATCGTCGACCGCAGGAGCCGCCAGCTGTTCAGCGCGGCTACCGAGATCCTGGCCGAGCTGGGCTCCGGGCATCCCGGCGGCGAGCACCCCAAGGTCAAGCACGAGCTGTTCGAGTGCACGGCCGAGGTCATCACCGGGATCTGTACGACCGTGGCCGAGGCTCGCGAGGACCTCTCGGCGTCGGTCAAGGAGCTGGCTGTGCTCACCGACGCCCGCGGCCTGAGCCTCATGTGCTCGGGCTCGCACCCGTTCTCCGACTGGCACGACCAACAGGTGAGTCCCCACGAGCGCTATAACACCCTGGTCGACGAGATGCAGTGGGTGGCCCGCCGGCTGCAGATCTTCGGGGTGCACTTCCACGTGGGTGTGCGGTCGGCGGCCAAGGCCATCGCCATCGGCAACGCCCTCAACACCTACATTCCCCATTTCCTGGCCCTGTCGGCCTCCAGCCCGTTCTGGGAGGGACGCGACACGGGTATGGCGTCGAGTCGCAGCACGGTGTTCGAGAGCCTGCCCACCGCCGGCCTCCCGTACCAGCTGTCGGGGTGGGCGGAGTTCGAGGAGTTCATGGGCACGCTGGTGGCGGCCCAGGCCATCACCAGCATCCGCGAAGTGTGGTGGGACATCCGCCCGCATCCCGACTTCGGCACCATCGAGCTCCGCATCTGCGACGGGATCCCCACCCTCACCGAGGTGAGCGCCCTGGCCGCCATGGCCCAGAGCCTGGTCCACTGGCTCGACACCCGTATCGACGCGGGCGACGACCTCGTCGTCCCCCGGGGGTGGGTGGTGCGCCAGAACAAGTGGCGGGCGGCCCGCCATGGCCTCGACGCCGAGATCATCATCGACGACGACGGGAACCGCCTTCCCCTGCGACAGGCGGTGGCGGAGCTGGTCGAGGTCCTGTCCCCGGTGGCCGCCCAGCTCGGTTGCCAGGACGAGCTCGGGCTCAACTTGGCCACGCTCGCCATCGGCGCCAGCTACGAGCGCCAGCGCGGCATCGTGGCCGCCGGGGGGACGCTGGTCGACGTGGTCGACTCCCTGGTGGCCGAGTTCGAAGCCGCCCGCACCCCCGGCCGGGCCTGACTGCGGGGTCAGCGGCCGCTCTCCTCCAGGGCCTGACGGAGCGACTCCAGCTCGCCGACCACGTCCTCGACGGCGGACCCGAGTGGGTCGAGGTCGCCGCTCTCGCCGGTCTGGAGCGACAGCTCCAAGGCCCGGGCCACGGCCTCGTTGAGCTGGGCATCGATGCGGGCCAGGCGGTCGCGGGCACCGGCGGCGACCTTGGCCAGGCGCCCGGCCGAGTCCAACTGGTTGCGCAGGGCCTTGGCCGTGGCCACCAGCTCCGACCGCTCCGGGGCGCGGGCTGACTCCTGCTCGCAGCGGTCGAGTTGGGTGCGGATGGTGCCGGTGTCGAGCTCGGCCACCGCGGCATCGAGGGCGTTGGCCCGCTTGGCCACCCGCCAGCACTCGGTGGCCCCCACCGAGACCCGCGCCGCCATCTCCGACAGGCGGTCGCGCAGCGGCCCGGGGTCGGCGTCGCCGACCGCCCGGTCGAACCGGTCGCGCGCAGACACGGCCTGGCGTACGAACGTCCGCCACGGTTCGCGCACGGCCGCAGGATCGATGGCCTCGGGCCGACGCTGGCGGGGAAGGCCGAAGGCCACCCGTCCGGCCCAGCAGGCCACTCCGACCAGGGCGGCACCGGCGAGCGGGATGCCGCCCAGGATGGCGACCGAAGCGCCGGCACCGGCCAACAGCACGGCGGAGGGGGCGGTGATGGCCCGAGCTGTCGCCGGGTTCCGGTAGCGAGCGGGAAGGTGCTCGATCACCGGCGCCTAGAAGTTGCTGACCACCGCGGCCAGCACTGCGGCGATGGTTGTGGGGTTGGTTGCGTCGTAGGCCGCGGCGTTGGTGGCATCGGCGATCCGGCGGAGGGTGCCCAGGTCGGCGTCTTTGCCGTAAGCGATCGGGAACACCCGTACCGGGCGGCTCGACTGGCCCTCGTTGCCGGCCCGCAGGTCGTTGAGGAGGCCGTCGAGGTTGTTGTTACGGGGGTCCTCGTTCTTCCCGTCGGTGAGGAGCATCACCGCGTTGATCCGGGCTGCGTCGTAGCTGTTTCTCATCAGGTTGTAGGAATCACGCGCCACCGTGTAGAGCGGGGTCCCCTGGGTGGGGGTCAGGGCGCGGATCTTGGTGGCGATCAGCTCCCGTTGGTCCCCGATCGACCCGACCGGGACGAGGTCGACGTAGTCGGTGGGCGGCGTGGCACTGATGTCGGTGGAGAAGATGCGCAGCCCCACCTGGTCGTCGGCTTTGAACTGCCCAAGGGAGTCGATGGCCGCCTGCTTGGCCAGGTCGAGCTTGGTGTTGCCCTCCTTGTCGGCCGGCTCTCCCATGGAGCCCGACACGTCGAGAACCATCAGCACCCGGGCGCTCTTGCGTTGCTGGCCCCAGAGGTCGATCACCTTCACCAGCACGGCCGGGTCGGGCAGGCCGAGCACGTTCTGGGGCTGGTCCGGGTCGACACCGTTGGCCTTGGTGATCGGGTCACCCACCGCCACCTGTGAGTTGCCGGGGCGGAACCCGAACGACAGGACACGCGCCTGGTTGTCGGGCTGGAGCACGAACTGTTCGAACAACCGGGCCGCGTCCTTGGCCTGGGGCGTGACCCACGGGGCGTCGAGGACGATGAAGGGGCTATCGGAGAAGAGCGTGCCCTCCTTGGGGTAGATGGCCACCAGAGGGACCTTCGGGGGCCGGGGCTGCTCGCCGGGGTCGAGGATGCCGTCGGGGTTGCCCTTGTTGTAGTCGATGACCGACTTCTCCTCGACGGCCACGGCCGAGGCATAGGTGAGGGCGGTGCCGCGGGCGTCATTGCGGTACCAGTTGTTCAGGAACGTGAGGGTGATGTCGCCGTAGTGCACCACCGACGACTCCACGCCCCGGGCGAAGGCGTCGACCTCGGGCCGGGCCAGGTCCTCGTTGGAGAGGTCCCGGGTCTTGCCGGTGGCTGCGTAGTACTCGGCGATGGTGGCCGACAGGGCGCTGGTGGAGAAGTTGGGATTGGTCTTGCCCAATCGGAACGGACCCCACTCCGGGTGGCCCTTGCCCCCCCAACCGGCCGGGTCCTGGGCCAGCTTCAGGATGTCGCCGTACCCGATCGAGGTCTGCGGGTACCCGAGGGCGTCGGCCATGGGCTTGGGCATGGCGATGACCAGGGGCGTGAGCTGGATCGGCTTGGGGGCGGCGGCGCCGGTGGGGACCATGGGCGGTTGTCCGGCGGTTCGGAGCTGCTCGTTGAGGATCGCCCCCCAGGCACTCGACGCCGGTGACCACACCGTGGGGCGCGGCCCGTTCGTGGTCTCGTCGGGCCAGCCCTGGGCCAGGAGCTGTTCGGCCGTCCCCGACGACTTCTTCTGGACGCGCACGAAGGCGCAGGTCTTGGCGGACGTGGCGGCCGCCGAGCCGTTGAAGCGTCGGGTCAGATCGGTGATGAGGTCGATCTTCTCGGGCGACGAAGCCATGTCGACGGCCGTACAGCCCTTGGGCACCGCCCCGGCGCCACCGACGCCACCCGACGACGTACAAGCTGCCGCCATCATCGCCGTGGCCACTGCGACCACCAGGGCCCGAGCGGCCCTCTGAGCGGGGAACCGAGCACGTCTCACTTGCCCGTGACCTCGTGCCAGCGGGCCCGCAGGGCGTCGAGGAGGCCCGGCGTCGGAAGGTTGGACGTGGCTGGGAGCGGGGGGGAGTCGGGTACGCCCTGGGCTTTCGCCTGGCCGTCGACCCGCCAGCCGGCAACAGCCAGGGCCCGGCGGGCGGCCGATCCCCCGACCACCCCTCGAAGGGTGGCCGGCGCCTTGGCCTTGCCGACCGGCACAGCCAGCACGACGTCGGCGGTGGCCATGGGTGAAGGGTAGAGGAGGTCGACCTGTTTCCCGCGCGCGGCACGAGCGAGTTGGGGTCCGGCCTCGGCCTCGGTGGTTCCGACGGCATCGAACGCAGCCGGGCCGGTGGCGAGCATGGTTTCCAGCGGCGACCCCGCCGATGTGGGCACCGAACGTTCCAGGCCGCCGAACCAACCCTGGAAGGCACCGTCATCGAGGTCGATGGTGGACACGTCGGGACGACCGAACCATGACCCCACGGCCTGGCCCAGGACCAGCAGGCCCACACCATCGGTCGCCGGCAGGCCATGGCCCACCTTCACCGGGCCCCACTCCGCGCGCCCACCGATGGCCGGCCAGCCCCCAGCCGTGCCCGCCGCGTCCCCCAGGCAGCGCCACCCGACGGTCCCCCCACAGTGGCCACCCAGCGCCGCGGCCCGGTCCTTCCACACCGCGATGACGAGAGGGGAGCGGGCCAGCGTCGGCCTCGAGGATGCGAACAACGGCTCCAGGCTGTGGGCCCGGCGTTCCTGGTCGACGATGTCGGGCCAGGGTGCGGTGGTCAACCACCCCTCGAGGCCGATGTCGCTCTCGCTGGTGGCCAGGCGGTCGGCCGTCGTCCCTGCCGCCTCCACCGTGACCTTGATGCGCGTGTCGTCTTTGGCCAGCACCATGCACGGCGTTTCCAACTCGGTGGCGCAGGTGAGGCGCAGGACCTGGGCCTGGTCGGCCGACCTCTTGTCGAGGCGCCCGCGCAGGGCGAGCGAGCCGGCCACCATGGCGATGGCCGCAACCACCGCAAGCACCCGGCGCATGGATGGGAGCGTAGGCGCACGGCGAAAGTCGGCGAGGCCACCGGCGGGCGCGCCGGTAGGCTCGATCCCGTGACGGTCACACCTCTTGCCGAGCTCGGACGTCGGGCCAAGGCCGCATCGCGGGTCCTCGGAGCCGCGTCGTCGGCCGTCAAGGACGAGGCCCTGCTCGCCGCCGCCGACCTGTTGGTCGACGGGACGGCCGAGATACTCGCCGCCAACGCCGCCGACGTGGCCGCCGCCGAGGCGGCCGGGACATCGGGAGCCGTGGTCGACCGCCTTCGCCTCACTGCGTCGCGGGTCGAGGCCATGGCCGACGGCCTACGTCAGGTGGCCGCCCTCGCCGACCCCGTGGGCCAGGTCACCGAAGGCTGGACCCGCCCGAACGGTCTGGCCATCGAGAAGGTGCGGGTGCCCCTCGGGGTGATCGCCATCATCTACGAGAACCGGCCCAACGTCACCAGCGACGCCTTCGGGCTGTGCCTCAAGTCGGGCAACGCCGCCTTCCTCCGGGGGTCGTCGGCCGCCCTTGGTTCCAACCGGGCCATCGCCACCCTCCTGCGGGCCGGGCTGGTCAAGGCCGACCTGCCCGCCGACGCCCTCGTGCTGGTGGAGGAGACGTCCCACGAGGCCGCGGTGGAGTTCATGCGCCTCCGGGAGTGGGTCGACTGCCTCATCCCCCGGGGCGGCCCGTCACTCATCGCCGCCGTGCTGGAGCACGCCACGGTGCCGTACGTGATCGACGGCGACGGCAACTGCCACGTCTACGTCGACAGGTTCGCCGACCTCGACCAGGCCCTCGACATCGTGGTCAACGCCAAGACCCAGCGCCCGTCGGTGTGCAACGCTGCCGAGTCGCTGGTTGTGCACGAGGCGGTGGCGGAGGCGTTCCTGCC
This sequence comes from Acidimicrobiales bacterium, assembly GCA_038232455.1. Lineage (GTDB taxonomy): Bacteria > Actinomycetota > Acidimicrobiia > Acidimicrobiales > AC-14 > DATAQC01. The sequence goes on along the minus strand of JBBSHU010000017.1, from coordinate 1,423 downwards.
ACGAGCGGCCGCAGCTCTCGACGGCGTCGAGCTGGTGGGCGATGAGGCGGCGCGCGCCATTGTGGCCGCCATGGGCCCGGTCACCGACGGCGACTTCGGCACCGAGTTCCTCGATCTCAAGCTGTCGGTGGCCGTCGTGGGCTCCCTCGACTCGGCCATCGCCCACGTGAACCGCTACGGCAGCGGTCACACCGAGGCCATCTGCACCCGCGACCTGGCCTCGGCCCGTCGCTTCGCGGCCGAGGTTGATGCCGCAGCCGTGGTGATCAACGCCTCCACCCGTTTCACCGACGGTGAGCAGTTCGGTTTCGGCGGCGAGATCGGCATCAGCACCCAGAAGTTGCACGCTCGGGGGCCGATGGGCCTGCGTGAGCTCACCACGTGCAAGTACATCGTGACGGGGAACGGCCAGGTCCGTCGCTGATGGGGGAGCGGTTGGGCTCGGCCGTCGAGGTGCGGGCCGGGCTGGAGTCGGTTGGGTACCTGGCCGACGAAGCCATCGCCGGCGTGGTGTTCCTGGCCGACCGCCTCGACAAGGCGGTGCTGGTCGAGGGACCGGCGGGCACGGGCAAGACCGAGCTGGCCAAGTCGGTGGCGGCCATGTCGGGAGCCCGCCTCATCCGCCTCCAGTGCTACGAGGGCCTCGACGAGGCCAAGGCCCTCTACGAGTGGAACTACCGCAAGCAGCTCCTGCGCATCCAGGCCGAGGCGGCCACCCAGGGCGGGTCGGGGCGGACCTGGAGCGAGGTCGAGGGCGACATCTTCGGCGAAGAGTTCCTCCTCACCCGGCCCCTGCTGGAAGCCATCCGCGCCGACGAGCCGGTGGTCCTGCTCGTCGACGAGATCGACCGGCTCGAGGTGGAGACCGAGGCCCTGCTGCTGGAGGTCCTGTCCGACTGGCAGGTCTCGGTGCCGGAGCTGGGCACGGTGCGTGCCACCCGCATCCCGTTGGTGTTCCTCACCTCCAACAACACCCGCGACCTGTCCGAGGCCCTCAAGCGCCGCTGCCTCTACCTGCATGTCGACTATCCCGACCCCGGGCGGGAGCGGGCCATCGTGATGGCCAAGGTGCCGGGCATCGCCGAGCATCTGGCCGACCAGGTGGCCCGGGTGGTCCGTTCGATCCGCCAGCTCGAGCCCACCAAGCCCCCCTCGGTGTCGGAGACCCTCGACTGGGCCCGCACCCTCATGGTGCTCGGCATCGACTCCGTCGACGCCACCACCGCCGTCGCCACCCTGCACGTCCTGCTGAAGAACCGGGCCGACATCGAACGGGCGGCGCGAGAGCTGTCTGCTCTGCCTCCCGAGCCGGCGGGCTCTGCTCTGCCTCCCGAGCCGGCGGGCTCTGCTCTGCCTCCCGAGCCGGCGGGCTCTGCTCTGCCTCCCGAGCCGGCGGGCTCTGCTCTGCCTCCCGAGCCGGCGG
>JBBSHU010000016.1:0-36510 GCA_038232455.1 Acidimicrobiales bacterium | reverse complement strand
CTAGAGGACGCCGTCCGCCGCCGCTCCCGCCACGCGGTCGGCATTCACGCGGGCGACCCTGGCAAGCCTCCGACCATGGCCGGACTGTCGCGGTGGCTAGGCGCGGCCACGCTGGTCGAGATGGTCGACGACGGGGGCCTCCTCCGCGCCGTCGTGGTGAAGGCGGGCCGCGCCGTGCTGCGCCGGCTCTCCCCCGCAGCCGAGGTGCATGCCGAGCTCGACCACCTGCGATCCTCACTTCGCCGGCTGGCGTTCCGGCACGGATCGCCCGCATCGCTCGCCGCCAGCGAGAAAGCCGCCGCCTATGGCGCCAGCCGCCTCGATGACCTCTTGCTGGGGCCACTGGCCGGCGACATCGGTGACGGGACGCTCGTCGTGGTGCCCACCGGACCGCTCCACGCCGTGCCCTGGTCGGTGTTACCGAGTTGCGCCGGGCGCCCGGTCACCGTCTCGCCGTCGGCCACCCTCTGGCTCAAGGCGCGCTCCACATCGGAGGCGCCGCCGGCGAGGCCGACGGTGCTGGTGGCCGGCCCCGGTTTGGCCCACGCCACGGCCGAGGTCCGGGCTCTCGGTCGGTCGTACCGGGGCGCCAAGTCACTCACCGGGCGGCGCGCCACGTGCGCCGCCGTCAGCGCCGCCCTCGATGGTGCGGCCCTGGCCCATGTGGCGGCGCACGGCCACTTCCGGGCCGACAATCCCCTGTTTTCCTCCCTGGAGCTGGCCGACGGGCCGTTGACTGTGTACGACCTGGAGGCGCTCCACCACACGCCCCGGCTGCTGGTGCTCTCGGCTTGTGACTCCGGGGTGTCGGATGTGCGACCGGGCGACGAGCTGATGGGGTTGGCGGCCGCGGTGCTCAGTCTCGGCACGCGTGTGCTGGTGGCCAGCACCATGCCGGTCCCCGACGACGAGACCCGTACGCTCATGATCGCACTGCACTCCGAACTGCGGGCCGGCCTCACTCCGGCGACGGCGCTTGCCCGGGCCCAGTCCCGTCTCAGTGCCCGGAGCCGCCCGGCGGGTGCCGGCTTCGTCTGCATCGGGGCCGGTCATCGTGGCCTCCGCGGCTAAACCCCCGTTCAGTCCTACTATGAGCGCAAATGGACGCCGACGGGGATCTGGTCCGGCGGGCCGGCCAGGGCCAGCAGTCGGCCTGGGATGCGCTCGTCGCCCGCTACGGAAGCCGGGTATGGGCTGTCGCTCGGGCGTTCCGCCTTTCCCAGGCCGATGCCGAGGACGTGTTCCAGACGACATGGTTGCACCTCGTCACCCATCTCGATGGCATCAGGGACCCGGAGCGGATCGGGGCGTGGCTGGCGACAACCGCCCGCAACGAGTGCCTCTGCGCGCTGCGCCGGGCTGGGCGGCAGGTGCCCACCGGCGACGACGCCGATCTCGAGATTTCTGATGTGGCTGAGCCCGAAGTCGACGCGGGTGTGCTGGCGAGCGAGCGCGACGCGCAGCTCTGGGAAGCTGTCGGACGACTCTCCGGGTCGTGCCAGCGGCTGCTGCGAGCCCTGCTTGCCGACCCGGCTCCGAGCTATGTGGAAGTGAGTGCAGCCCTGGGAATGCCCATCGGCAGCATCGGCCCCAGGCGGGCGCGGTGCCTGCAATACCTGCGAACCAGCCTTGTTGGTATCACGGGGAGCACCTGACGCCTCAATCAGTGAGGATCACATGAGCCAGACACCCGACCACGACGAAGCAGACCCGGCCGACGAAGCGTTGTTCGCCGAGCTGAAGGCGATGATCGGCCACATCGACCCGGTGCCGGCTGGGGTCGAGGTCGCCGCCCGGGCCGCGTTCGCCTGGCGCACCATCGACGCCGAGCTCGCCGCGCTGACCCACGACACGCTTCTGGAGGGCGACCGCCTCGTGTCGGCCGTGCGCCACGGTGGTACGCCACGGCTCTTGACCTTCGAGGGTACGACCCTGAGCGTGGAGGTCGAGGCGGTCGAGGTTGGCCAGCGCCGCCGCCTCGTCGGACAGCTGGTGCCGCCCCAGGCCGCGGAGATCGAGATCGCCCACCGCGGCGGCGAGAAACGGGTCGACGCCGACGAGATGGGTCGATTCGCGGCCGACGATCTTGTGCCCGGGCCCGTGCGGGTCCGTTGCCTCACCCGGGGGACGGGCGGACAAACGTTCCAGACCCCCTGGATCGTCGTCTAAGGAGGCTTCGGCCGTAGCATCGCCGGATGACGGAGGCGCCGATTCTCGAGATCGACGACCTCTCGGTCACCTTCCCGTCTGCCGACGGTCCGGTCCAGGCGGTCCGGGGCGTCAGCCTCCGAGTGCGGGCCGGTACCGTCGTCGGCCTGGTCGGCGAGTCGGGGTCGGGAAAGAGCGTGACCATGTTGGCCGCGCTGGGGCTCCTGCCGCCCGATGCCGTGATCAGCGGGTCGGTGCGCTACCGCGGGCGAGATCTGCTCCCCATGGGTCAACGCGAGCTGGCCCGCCTCCGGGGCGACAGGATCGCCATGATCTTCCAGGACCCCGTGTCATCCCTGAGCCCGATCCGGCGCGTGGGTCAGCAGGTCGCCGAGGCCATCCGCATCCACCGCCCCGAGGTGACGAGGGCCGACGCTGCGACCAGGGCGGTCGAGCTGTTGGGCGCAGCCGGCCTTCCTCACCCGCACCGCCGGGCCAGTGACTATCCACACCAGCTCTCTGCCGGCATGTGTCAGCGGGTCATGTTGGCCTCCGCGATGGCCAACGACCCCGACCTGCTCATAGCCGACGAGCCCACCAGCGCTCTCGACGTCACGATCCAGGCCCAGGTGCTCGACCTCATGGCAACCATGCACCGAACCCGCGGACTGGCCATCGTCGTCGTCACCCACGACCTCGGAGTTCTGGCCCAGTTGGCCAAGGAGGTCGCGGTCATGTACGCCGGCCGGGTCGTCGAGCACGGTGAGCTCGCCGACGTCTACCGGCGTCCACGCCACCCGTACACGCTCGGCCTCCTGGGCGCCGTGCCTCGCCTCGACGATGGTCTCGCGACGCCTCCCACGCCGATCGCCGGGTCGTCGCCGTCACCGGTCCATCCGCGGCCCGGGTGTGCGTTTGCCACCCGATGCCCCCATGCTGAAGCCGACTGCGACGACGTCGATCCCGTGCTCCGCCCGATCGGTGACGGGCTCACGGCCTGTCACCATGCCGAGGCCGTTCCCCCGTACGAGCCGCCGGTGAGCTTGCCGGGGAGGGCGCAGGCCCGGGGGCACCGCACGGAGCGACCGGTCCTGTCGGTCGTGGGATTGACGAAGGTGTTCCAAGGCCGCGGCGGCGCCAGGCTTGGCAGGCATGAGCCGGCGCAGGCGCTGTCGGGCGCGTCGTTCGACCTCTTCGACGGCGAGACGCTGGGGCTCGTCGGCGAGTCGGGGTGTGGCAAGTCCACCCTGGCCCGGTGTGTCCTTCGCCTGATCGAACCCACCGGTGGCCACGTGCTGTTCCGGGGCGAGGACATCATGGCCATTAAGCGCACGCGGCTGCGCGGCCTCCGGCGGCACCTGCAGATCATGTTCCAGGACTCCGCCGGCTCCCTCGACCCACGGATGCGGGTATCAGCCATTTTGGCCGAGCCGTCGGTCGTCCAGGGTGCCTCGGGGCCACAGGCGCGGGCCCGGGCGGGCGAGCTCCTCGAGATGGTCGGCCTGGGAATCGATCTCGCCCACCGCTTCCCCCACGAGCTCTCCGGTGGCGAACGTCAACGTGTCGGCCTGGCCCGCGCCCTGGCGCCCGGTCCCGACGTGGTGTTCCTCGACGAGCCGGTCTCGGCCCTCGACGTCAGCGTGCAGGCCGGGGTGCTGGACCTGCTCCGGCGGGTTCGGGAGGATGCCAATCGATCGTACGTGCTCATCTCCCACGACTTGGCCGTGGTGGGATGTGTGTCAGACCGTGTTGCCGTGATGTACGGCGGCCGGATCGTCGAGATGGGCGATCGTGACGACGTCTACCGGTGGCCCGCCCACCCCTACACGCAGGCGCTGTTGTCTGCCGTCCCGGTCATCGACCCGGCCCGACGCCACCGGATCCCGATCGTCTTGAACGGGGAACCTCCCGACGCTGGGCACCTCCCGACGGGATGCCGTTTCCGCACCCGTTGTTGGAAGGCTCAGGACGTCTGCGCGGTTCGTGACCCGCCGTTCGTGGACCTCGGTCCGGCCCACGGTGCAGCGTGCCATTTCCCGGATGCGTCTTCGCCCGTCACCACGGCAACCTGATCGGTTGGGGCGGGGCGCCGCCGCCGGCGTCAGGTGTTGGTGAGCTCGTGAAAGCTCGGGGGTGACACGAAGGCGATGCTGTGGACGTACACCCGCACGTCGTCGGGCACGGCGTCGAGGGGGAGCTCCTGGGAACCGCCGTCAATGGTGACGATGCCGAGCAGATCCTCGTCGACTACCAGCTTCTGACCGAAGTACTCCTCGAACAGCGACTTCTTGGCCCCGATGGAAAAGCGCGTCTGGAACGGGGCGTGCACCTCGAAGCCGGCCTTGGTGAGGTTGGCCTTGAGTTGGGACGTGGCCTGATTCTCGTGGAGCCCCGGCACGCCGGCGGCGTCACGCTCTTCATCGTTGGCCACCTCCACCACGGCGGAGACGGTGGGGTCGGCTTGATCGAGAGTTGCCACGCCTTCGATCCTACTGGGAATCGACGCCTGCGCCGGTCAGGGTCCTTCTGACCCTGAGGCTGCGCGCGCGGCGCCGCCTCGAAGCGCTGGGGCTGGTCGCGACGGTGCTTCTCGATGAACTCGCGGAGGAGGGGAAAGATTCCAGCATGAGGTCGTACGCGGATCGGAACAGATCGGCGAAGCGGTCGAGCGGCGGACCGGGGTGCCACCGATGAAACGCGACCCGCCCGTTACAAACGCCGTTTCGGTCATGAGAACTGTTCGGGGTGTCCGCCAACGGGGATGCGGTGGCTGATCATTCCGCTGTCCCCGTCTTGCGCGGCTTCCTGGCCCGGGTGGCCTTCTTCACCGGGGCGGCCACAGAAGCAGGCGGTGGCGACGCGGGTTCGATGCGGATGGGAGCCTCGATGAGCTTGACCTCGACCGGTCCCCCTTGGGGCTCGAACCAGGGGTCGGCGTTGTCGCCCCCCTTGCGCAGATGCCATTTTCGGAGGGTGCGGTCGACGCCCACGGGGTACACGGTGAGCACGCCGTCGACGCCGATGTGCATGCGGACGAAGTTCTTCCAGTCGCGGTTGCGCTGGGCGGCGAACAGCTCGTTGTCGTTGAGGCCGAACCGGTCGGCCACGAGCAGGTAGACGGCCATCACTTCGCAGCCGAGCAGTCCGCCGCCCACGCCTACCAGGATCACGAAGACGACGCCGAAGGCGGCGCCGTCCAGCCCGATGGCCGAACAGATCCGGGCCGACACCCCGATGCTCAGTAGCACGGCGAGCAGCTGCACGACCGCGTGGGGCCCGCCCAGGCCCCACTTCTTGGCGGTCACGCCGGTCTTGGTGAATCCGGCCAGCCCAACCACGACGGCGAGGGTGATGCCGATGGCGAGCGGGTTGTGGGCCAGCGCCCGCACCAGGCCCGAGTACGACACCCGGGACATGAAATCGGCGAAATGGTCGGTGCCCTGGCGGACGGCTGACTCGGCCATCCAGGCGTAGGCCAGGTGGAGCAGTCCGATGAGCACCCACAACCCCCGGTTCTCGAAAGGAAGGCGGAACGCCCGCAGGCACAGCTTCCGCGACTCCGGCTTCGACGGGTAGCACTTCTGGAGTCGCCAGTGGGTGGGCGGGGTGGTCTTGCCCGGGTCGCGCGCCCCCTGTGGGGGCAGGACCAAGTCTTCGGGCAGGTTGTGGGTGGACGACAGGAAGGCGCCACCCCCGCCGGCGGTGATCTTCTGGGCCGTGCGGCCCTCTGAGCTCGGTGACGGGCCGGTTCCGTCGGTCTGGGCGTAGCGGGCGTAGTGGTGGGCGTCGCCGGTGATCATCAGACGCACCTTGGCACCCGTGTCGCGAACCAGTCTCCGCTCGAGGTAGTCGACGGTGGCGTAGGCGTTCTCGCCTTCCTCCTTGTTGGCCGACACCCACGCCGGGGTGGGCGTGCACAGGATCACCGAGTCTCCGCTCTTCATCTTCCCCTCGGCAATGTCGGCGAAGTACCGATACTGGGGCTCGTCGATGTAGGAGTCGAACTGGAAGTCGAGACCCCAGAGCCACCACCGGTGCGGGAGTTCGACGGCGAAGTAACTGCGGGTCTGCTTGGTGCGCCAACCGCCCACCCACTCGCCTCGGCAGAACGTGCGCATGAAGGCGGTGAGGCCGTCGTACCAGTCGTGGTTGCCGGGGATGGTGTAGAGATCCGGCGCCACCTCGGGGGGTTCGACGTACGGGAGGGCGGCGCGGTAGGGGCCAACGGTCTGGTTGGCGTAGGCGTTGACCGACGCCGTCGGGTACACCTGATCGCCACCCATCACAAGGAGCCGGCCCCTCGGCGTGATCAAGCTGTCACCACCAGCTCCACTGTCGCCGCCGGCCAGGGTGAGCTGGCGGCGGGCCAGCATCGAGGCGATGGCGTAGGTGGGCTCGAAGGCATCGCCGAGATCGGCCACATAGTCGAACCACAACTCCGGCGCGCCGGTGTAGGGCTCGGGCGGAAACTCGGCCAGGCTGCCCAGGATCTCGCGCTTGTCGGAGTAGGAACCGAACGTCTCCGAGATGAACACCCGCAACCCGGTGCCGATCAGCTGGGTCGGCGACAACCAGGGCACCATTTTGGCTTGGCGGGTGAAGCCCAGGTCGCCGGGCTTCTCCGAAGCAGGAACCCTCGGGAGCTCATTCATCGACGTCGCCGACGCCGGCGGCCTCTCGGGCTTTGGGGCCGTAGATGTTCCACAGATCGCCGAGGAACAGGCGGCCGAAGTTCCCGAGACCCCTCGCACGGGCCTCGGCGGTCGGGCCATGGGCCCGGAAGGTGGTGAGCTGGCGGGCGAAGTCCATGAGGTGGATGTGCAGGACGCCCGCGGCTACGACGTCGGCTGCCGCCTCACCGTCGGCGTCGACGTGGCCGGCCAGGATGTGGATGTAGAGGGTCGACGTATCCGACCACAGGTCGAACCCGGGATCGTCCTTCACGTTCTTGTGGCCCGACATGGTGAGCGGGTTCCCGGCTCCGTCGGCGAACCACAGGCGGTAGAGCATGTGGGTCAGATCAGGCTCGTCGGACGCCACGAACAGGTTGAACAACCCGTTGTCGACTGCCAACCTGCCGCCGAGGACCTCGCATGCGATCCATCCTCGGGTCGAGCCGGGGTGGGCCGGGTCGGCAACGAAGCGCTCGACGTCTTCGGTCGTGATGGTGAGGTGGAACATGCACGCAGTGCCGTCGGCTTTGCCCTGCTTCTCGCCCGCCTCGAAGTCGGTGGCGCCGAGGGTGACGAACCCCTTCATCTCCTCGGTGAACTCGACGGTCGTCACGCTGTCGTCGGTGGGGGCCGGCGGCACGGCCGGGGCAGGGCTCGGCGGAACGTCCACGGGTGCGTCTCCTTTGTGGTCCGGAGGCCGGACCGGTTGTGCGTCGTCGATGATCCGTTGGGCCATGCGATCGGCGAGAGCGGCGATGGTGAGCGAGGGGTTCGGGCCGACCGGGCCCGGCAGCACCGAGCCGTCGGCGATGTAGAGCCCCGGGTAGCCGAATGCACCCAGGTAGCCGTCGACGACGCCGTCGTGGTCGGTGGTGGCCATCGGGCAGCCACCGAGGGGGTGCACGGTGACGAGGCGCTTGAGAGTGGACAGAGGATTGTCGCAATAGGTGGCGCCCAGCTCGTCGGCGATGTCGATCATGGTCTGGCGGAGCCGGTCGAAGAAGGGCTTGGACGTGGCCATCGTCCAGTCGACGTCGAGGTAGCCCTTCCGCAACTTCATGACGCCGTCGGGCACGTCGCGCCCCATCCCCAGCAACGGGAGGGAGCCCGACGACAGGCTGGCATCTCCGACGAGGTCACCGATATGCGCCGACAACTCGCTCACCGGGCTGCGGGTGATGGTGGCCCAGATCCGCCGCAGGGCGAACCGGAGGGCCCGCCGAGCCGAGCTCGGGACGTTCGCGGTCTCCACCAGCCAGTCGACCAGGTTGGGCCAGCCCGCGTCCTCGATGTAGCCGCCCCGTCCTTGGCCGCCGGGATCCATCTCGTCGGCCAATCGGATGTAGCTGGTGATGACGGGACCCCGACTGCCGTCGAGCACCCTGCGGGCAGGGTGGGCGGCCGGTCCCGAGTGACTGTTGAGCAGGAAGCCGAGGAAGTCGCCGTTCCCGCAGAAGCGGGTGCCCAGGGCCGGGCTCAGGTGAGGGAAGTTGGCGCGGTTGCGAAGGAGCAGGTAGGTGCTGCCGAACGTGCCCGCCGACAACACCAGGCGGTCGGCGGTGATGGTGTGGCCGGGGAGCTTCGCCGTCTTGGTGGGGGTTCCTTCGTCGGTGGCCAGGTGCTCGACGTAGGTCACCGAGAACCCGCCCCCCGGCCGAGGCCCGAAGGTGCGGACCTCGCAGCGTGTGCGGATGTCGGCACCGTGGTGCTTGGCCGCCGACAGGTAGTTGTGGTCGAGCGTGTTCTTGCTGCCGTAGTTGCACCCGATGTCGCACTCCCCGCACAGCCGGCAGGTCGTGCGCAACCGACCGTGGATGTTGGGATACGGACCGTCGACGATGGGTTCGGCCATGCGGGGTGGGGAGCCGGGATTGGCGAAGGTGACGGCCAGGTTGGGCAGCCCCCATTCGAGGCCGAGCTTGGACGCCGCGTCGCGCGTGGCGAGCGTCTTGGCCGTGTCCTGGTAGCCGGGCGAGTCGAGGGGGTAGCGCTGGCCACCGAGCATGCGTTCGACCACGTCGTAGTGGGGATCGAGGTCGGCCCGACTCACCGGCCACTGCTCGTAGCCACCGTCCGGCCTCGCCTGGGTGAACCAATGCTCGTCCTTGCGTATGAGGACGTTGGCGTAGATGAGCGATCCGCCACCGAGGCCGCTCGAGACAAGGCCTTCGATGCCCCGGAACGACCATACGTCGAACAGGCCGTGAAGTCCTTTGCTCGGGTCCCAGAAGTTGGTCGCCATCTCCCGAGGGCGGCGGGCGAACGAGTTCGGCGGATACGACTTTCCCCGCTCGAGAACGCACACCGCTTGGCCGGCCTCGGCCAGCCGGTAGGAGGTGACCGACCCCCCGAAGCCCGAGCCCACCACGATGGTGTCGAAGTGGGTCGATGCCGCCATCAGAGGGAAAGGCGCCTTAGGGTCCAGAAGACAACTACCTGTGCATTGTGATGGTCAGAATCCCTGGTGGGTGGCTCAGAAAAATGCACAGGTAGTCATCTTTCTGACCCTTAGACGGTTCTGCGGGATTGCTGCACCATCACGACGATGACGGCGGCGACGGCGATTTCGAGAAGGAGGTTGAAGAACCACCTGAGACCGATGATGAAGCCGATCGTCCCGCCGATCAGAGATGCGCCGATCCCGATGACGATGGTCAACCCGATGGACATGGGGTTCGGCCCGGGGATGACCAGTCGACCGAGTGCGCCGATGATGAGCCCGGAGATGATGCTGCCGATGATCCAACTGACGAGTTCCATGCCGCGCAGTCTGCCCGGCCCGGGGGCCGACCGCCACTAGGAGCGTGGTTATCTATCCGCTTGAACAGCCGTTGAGCGGAGCGAAAGTGCTGGTCAGGCGTTCGGGCTGCGAAGCGGTCGATCCATAGATCAGCACGCTTCTAGTTGTCGCGATTACCGATCAGCCCGGAGGGGCGGGCTCGGGAGCCGGAGCCGGAGCGGGGGCATCGGGAGCGGGTGGCGCCGGGTTGGCGGCGTCGTTGCGGGCCTTTTCCAGCACGTCCCGAACCGCGGCGGCGGCCGACGGCGGCGGATTCGACGCCAGGTAGGCCTCGAACTCGGGGATGGCACCGGCGGGGTCCTGGCGACCCTGATAGAGCACCATGCCCCGGAAGAAGTGGGCGTCGGGGTAGCCGGGGTTGGTGGCGATGGCCTTGTCGAACGAGGCGATGGCCGGGTCGTTGAACCCGGCCCGTCCGAGCAGCCACCCCTTGTAGGTGAGGGCGACGACGTTGCTGGCATCGGCGGCGATGGCGGCGTCGTACTCCTTGAGCGCCTCTGCCGCCTTGCCTTCGCCCTCCAGCTGCTGAGCCGTGGCCACATGGCGGGCGGTCTCGGACGTGGCCTTCCCGGAGACGTTGTCGCCGCCACCACGGGGGCCGGTGAAGCCGGCCAGTCCCACCCCGCCGCCGACGGCCACCACCAGCACGATCGTGATTCCCACGAGGGTGCGGCGGGCGCGGTTGACCGGTGCCCTGCTCGAGACCGTTCTGGTCGTCCCGCCGCGCTGGCGGCCGGTCGGGGCATGCCTAGGCGACGTAGGGGCGCCGTCGGGCTCCGGCGGGGCCGGAACCGACCGGGCTGCCTCGAGGGCGTGCAGGACGATAGCGGCCCTGGCCGTGTAGTCGTCGTGGAGGGTTCGGTAGTCGGTGTCGTCGATATCGGAAGCCTCGCGTTCGAGCTCGAGATCGCGCAGCGACGTCAGCAGGAAGTCGCGCTCCTCTTCCAGGCGGGCTATCTCCTCGGGCACTGCCGTGGTGGTCTGGGGCTCGTTCACTGGGCCGCCGCCTTCGTCGGCTGCCCCGCTGAGCGGGGCACTGTGCTGCTCGGTTCGCTCGCCCGGGGGTCGTTCACTGTCGCAGGGCCTCGTCGACCAGGGCCTGGTCGGCAGCCGACACCGGTGCGTGCGGTCGGGAGCGCCATCGACGAAAGGCCAGGGCCATGCCGGCCACGGCGGCAAGGAGGGCGGCGACGGGCAGGACCCACACCAGGCTGGCCACGCCATGGCGCTCGGGCCGGAGCAGGATCTCGGTGCCGTAACGGCTCACCAGGTACCCCTGAATCTCGCCGTGGGTCTGACCGGCCTGCACCCGTCTCAGGATGTCGTCGCGAATCGCCTGGGCCGCCGGGGCGTCGGAGTCGGCCGCCGAGAGACCCCGGCAGGTCGGACACCGGATCTCGGTGGCGATGCCGTGAGCCCGCTGCCCGTCGGACTGCTGGCCCGAGTCGCCTCTCCCCGCCACCAGGGCCCCGGACAGGACGAGTGCCAGCAGGGCCCACATCCACAGATGGCTCCGGCGCCCCGCTCCGAGGGCCGCTCGGGCCCGGCGTGACTCAGCCATGGGGGCCCACGGCCACCGGCGTCTCGTCGACGACGGGGGTCTCCGGCTGCTCCAGCTTCGGCACGGCAGGTGCCGACGACGGCTCGGTGGGACGGCGGCGGCGGCCGGGCCAGGCGGCCAGTACCGTCCCGAAACCCATCAGGCCCCCGCCGATCCACAGCCAGGCGATGAGAGGTTGGATGTTGACCCCCACGACGGCGGCGGCCTGATCGCCGTCGGGGGCGGCGACCAGAGTGAGGTACACGTCGTCGACGACGCCGACCCGCACCGACGGTGACCCGATGGCCTGGGATGCATTCGGGAACTGGTGAAGAGCGGGTTCGTACACCCGGCCACCGTCGAGGCGGACCCGGGCCGAGAGGGTGGTCTTGTTGGCATGGTGTGAGGTGGTGGTGCCCAGGTAGGTGACGGAGTGCCCGGCCAGGTGGGCGGTCTGGCCCGGCTCCAACCGGTACTGGTGTCGGTGACCGTAGGCATGGCTGGCGGCGAAGGCCACGGCGATCACCACGACACCGATGTGGACGACCATGCCTCCGTTGGCCCGGCCCACCAGACCCCGCCAGACGGGGCTGCCCTGACGGCGGGCGGCTTGGGCCGACAGGACGAGCTGGCGGAGGGCCGCAGCGGCGGCGAAGGCACCCAGGCCGAAGGCGGTGAGGGGCGCCAGGCCCCGAAGACCGGCCACCACGCAGGCCACGACGACGAAGGTGGCCGTCCATGCCGGCCACATGAGGCGCTTGTGCAGCAATTCGCCCGAGGCCTTGCGCCAGGGGAGGGCCGGCGCCACGGCCATGAGGAAGAGCAGGGTGAAGCCCACGGGCGCGGTCATGGTGTCGAAGTAGGGGGCACCGACGGAGAGGCGGTCGCCGTTGATCGCCTCGGCGATCAACGGGAAGACGGTACCGAGCAGTACGACGAAGGCAAAGGCGCCGAAGGCCACGTTGTTGGCCAGGAAGGCACCCTCACGCGACACCGGAGAATCGATCGCACCGGGCGAGCGGAGGCGGTCGCCGCGCCAACCGATGAGAGCGATGGAAACGCCGACAACCAGAGCGAAGAACGCGAGCAGGGCCGGCCCGATCGACGACTCCGAGAAAGCGTGAACGGAGTCGAGCACGCCGGAACGGGTGAGGAAGGTCCCGAGGATGGTGAGGGCGAACGTGGACACCAGCAACGAGAGGTTCCAGACCCGCAGCATCCCCCGCCGCTCCTGCACCATTACCGAGTGGATGTAGGCCGTGCCCGTGAGCCACGGGAGGAACGAGGCGTTCTCCACCGGGTCCCAGGCCCAGTAGCCGCCCCACCCGAGGACCTCATAGGACCACCACGCCCCCAACACGATGCCCACGGTGAGGAATCCCCAGGCGAACAGAGTCCAGCGCCGGGTCTCGACCAGCCAGCCCTCCCCCACCCGGCCGGTGACCAGGGCGGCGATGGCGAAGGCGAACGGGATGGTGAAGCCCACGAAGCCCAGGTAGAGGATGGGCGGGTGGAAAGCCACCAGCGGGTGGTTCTGCAGGAGGGGATTCGGACCCTGGCCGTCGACGGGAACGGCGCCGGCGATCACCTTGAACGGGTTGGCGGGCCCGGCCATGAGCCCGAAGAAGAAGACGGCCACGGCGAAGCCCGTCAGGGTCGCCCAGGCCACGAGGGGGTCGACGGCCCGGGCCCGGAAATGGCGCACCATCACGGTCAGATAGCCGGCCAGGATCAGCGACCAAAGCAGGATCGAGCCTTCGAGGGCCGACCACATGCCCGAGATCGTGTAGAGCAGGGGTGTCTCCCGGCTCCCATTGTCGGCCACGTACTTGAGGTTGAAGTCGTGGCCGATGAAGGCGGCCTCCATGGCCACCACGGCCAGGACGGCGCCACCGAGGATCAGCCACACGTAGCGCTGCCCGGCCGCCAGCAGGCGGGGGTCACCCCGGCGCAGGCCCAGGGCCAGGGTGGCGATCCCGAGCACGGCGGCGGACAGGGCCAGGGCGACGCCGGCGGTTCCGAGGGCGGCGTTCACTCCAGTGCCCTCAGGGGGCCGCTCGGACCCAGGCGGCCCCGACCCGGTGCGGCGAGGGGGACGAGCTTCATTGCGTCGACACCGGCAGGCTGGTGGTCACCCGCTCCGGGTGGTCGGCGACGTAGGTCTCCGAGTGCTTGACCATGATGCGGTCGCTGGCGAACTCGTTGCCCTGGAAGTGGCCTTCCAGTACCACCGGGATGTCGGGTCTGAACATCTCCGGCGGGTCGCCACGGTGGACGACAGGCACCTCGACCCCGTTGTTGGCCACGCGGAAGGCCACGTCGCCGCGCGACTCGGCCACGCTGCCGGACACGACGGTGCCCTCCAGCCGGAAGCGCCTGGTGCCGAGGGCGGGGCGCTGGGCCACGGCCTCGTCGGCTGTACGGAAGTACACCGTGGCATTTCCCAGGCCCTGGAACACCAGGAAGCCCAGGGCGACGACGACGATGCTCCCGGCCATCCAGAGTCGCCGACGCGGCCCGATCACCGAGCCTCGTCGGGTTCAGGACCGGCCGACGGTCCGTGGTGGGGATGGGTCTTGACGACGCGGGCGACGGTGCGGTTACGCGCCCACATGTGCCCTACGTAGGCGCTGATGGCCACGAAGGTCACCCCGTAGCCCCCAGCGACGTAGCCGGCGTCGGTCACCGTCCGCTCGCGGCGTGCGTGAGGTTGTCTGAGGGGTCGGCCGCGACGGCGCCGCCCTCGGCCCGGCGCTCGGCCAGGGCGTCAGCCAGCTCGTGATCCTCGACCAGCTCCTCGAGGCGGGCCAGACGGACCCGGTGCACGAGCAGCCAGGCATAGAGAAGCGTGAAGGCCACTACGCTCAGCAGCAGCGTCCACAACATGGTGCCGTGAATCCGGGGGTCGAGCAGGCGACGCTCGTCGAAGATGGTGGCGGGCTGATGGAGGGTGCGCCACCATTCCACGGCCAGGTGCACGATGGGCACGTCGACGAAGGCGGCAAGAGCCACGATGGCCGCTCGTCGGGAGCGGACGAGGGGATCAGCGGGAACCCGCCGCACGGCCAGGTACCCGAGGTAGAGGACGAAGAGCACGGCGGTGCTGGTGAGGCGGGCGTCCCAGGTCCACCACACACCCCAGGTGGTGCGGCCCCAGATGGACCCGACGGCCAGCGTGAGGCCGATGAACAGGACCCCGACCTCGGCCGATGCCCCCGCCACGAGGTCCCAGAAGCGCGAGCGGGTCCGGGGCCAGAGGTAGAGCACGCTGGCCAGGGTGGTCACGCCGAACGACACGTACATGGCCAGCCAGGCGGTGGGTGCGTGCAGGTACAGCAGGCGCACGGCGTCGCCCTGGTTGACGTCGGCCGGGGAGGCGACCAGGGCCAGCCACGCCGTGACGGCCAGGCTGATCACGGTGGCCACCCCGAGGATCCGGGTAGCTCGTGAAGTGGTGGTCATGCCTCCTCCAGAAGGGGGCCGAAGGCGACCACCCCGAACACGGTGTAGATGGTGGCGAACACGGCGAGAAGCCGCACCCATGGCCACGCGTCGCCCGGAACCGTGGCCAGCGCGGCCTCGCTCGCCCGGGTGGCGGCGAGGAGCACGGGTGTGAGCACGGGCAACACGAGTAGTGGAAGCAGGGTATCGCTGACCCGGAGCCCAGCGGCTACCACCCCGTAGACAATTCCGCTGGCGGCGATGCCGACCGTGGCCAGGAGGCAGACCAGCAACAGCAGCGCCCCGTCGTGCAGTGACACGTTGTAGAGGACGACCACCCCGACGGCCAGCACGGCTTCGAGGACCAGGAGCTCGAGGGCGACGGCAGCGGCTTTGCCCAGAAAGATCCCCGCGCCGTCGAGGCCGGACATGCGTAGCGAGTCGCGAGCGGCGTCGTCGGCCTCGATGGCGAACGAGCGTTGGATGGCCAGGACGGCCGAGAAGAGCACGGTCACCCAGAACAGGCCGGCC
Organism: Acidimicrobiales bacterium; assembly: GCA_038232455.1. Lineage (GTDB taxonomy): Bacteria > Actinomycetota > Acidimicrobiia > Acidimicrobiales > AC-14 > DATAQC01. The sequence continues at coordinate 21,377 of JBBSHU010000016.1, read as the reverse complement.
GCGGCCCGGGCGAGGGCGCCTCGGTCGGGATCGAGGGCGAAGGCGAACAGGATCAGCACGAGGACGGCGAACGGCACCACCTGGTTGGTGGCCACCCGGGAGCGGAGCTCGACCCGCAGGTCCTTTCCCGCCACCAGGCGGGCATCACGCCACAACGTCGGCTCGCGGTCGTTCGGGATCGGGACCGGGAGTCAGGACACCGTCGATGACTCGACCCCCGACGACGAGTAGGCGCCGGGTGGCCAGACCGGTGGCCCGTTCGAGCTCGTGGGAGGCGAGGATAACGGTCGCTCCCCCGGCCGCGGCCTCGGCCACGATGCTGTCGAGGAGGTCGCGACCGGCGGCGTCGAGGCCGGCGTGAGGCTCGTCGAGCAGCCACACCTCCGGTTGGCGGGCGACCACGGCGGCAACGGCCGTGCGCCGGCGCTGGCCGGCCGACAGGCGGCCGACCCGCACCTGGCGGAGTCGGCCGTCGAGGCCGAGCCTGACCATTGCCTCGCCGGCGGCGGCGACGGGGTGGCCGGCGGCCCGCGCCGCGAACCGGAGGTTGTCCTCCACGGTGAGGTCGTCGTAGAGCCCGGAGGCGTGCCCGAGGAGGCCGACCCGGCGGCGGACCGCTCGTCGGTCGCTCCGGAGGTCGTGGCCGAGCACCTGGGCCTCGCCCGCGCCGATGGCGACCAGACCGGCGCAGGCCCGGAGCAGCGTCGTCTTGCCCGCGCCGTTGGGCCCGTGGAGCAGGACGATCTCGCCTGCATCGACGTCGAGATCGACTCCGGCCAGGGCAGGAAAGCGTCCGAGCAGAGAGACCGCAGAGCGGAAGCGTACGATGAGGCCCATGTCGACTACCTCCACGGTACCGGCGCGCCACGACCGTGGTCCAAGCGGTCTCCGGCGACGGGGCCGTTTTCCGCGCGGAAACCGGCGCCGTTCCGTCCGCAGCCGATGGGACATCGACTTCCGCAAGATCGTCCGGGGCACTGGCAAGACCCTCATCGCCGCGGGCGTCCTTATCTTTCTGTTCGTCGCATACGAGCTGTGGGGCACCGGTTTCGCCCAGCGCCGCGACCAGAAGGCCCTGAAGTCCAAGTTCAACCAGGCCATCTCCACGCCCACCACCCTGCCCAGTGCCGCTGCTCCCCCCGACACCATCACCCCGCCGGCCGACGATGCCGTGGGTGTGATGCAGATCCCCAAGATCGGTGTCGACCAGGCGGTCGTCGAGGGAGTCGGCGTCGAGGACCTCAAGAAGGGGCCCGGTCACTATCCGGGTACGCCACTGCCCGGCGAGCCCGGCAACGCCGCCATCGCCGGGCACCGGACGACCTACGGGGCGCCCTTCAACCGCCTGGACGAGCTGAAGAACGGTGATCCCATCACCGTGCGCACGAGGGCCGGGACGTTCCGTTACGAGGTGTCCAACTCGTCGGTGGTGTCGCCTGACCAGGTATCGGTCCTCGACCCCACGCCCGACAACCGCATCACCCTCACCACCTGCAACCCGAAATACAGCGCCGCCGAGCGCCTGATCATCACCGCCACCCTGGCCACCCCCCCCGCCCCGGTGGTCGAAGCGCCCAAAAGCCCACCCCCGGCTGCCGACCACAACGCCCTGGCCGGTCTGTCGGGCAAGTCGGCGGCCAAGGGCCCGGCCATCGCGTGGGGCGCGCTGGCGGCACTGATCTGGTTCCTGGCCTGGTGCGCCGGCCATTGGTGGCGTCGCTGGCCCGCCTATCTGATCGCCACGCCGGTGTTCCTCATCGTGCTGTTCGTGTTCTTCGAGAACTTTTCCCGGCTCCTCCCGGCCAACGTGTAACCGAGCGGAATTGCATCTGACGCAGAGGCCCTTCGAGCGCGGCACCGTCCGTCCAAGCTCGGGGCACGCTGGTGCCAGACACCCACCTTGTCGGTCTGATGCGCGAGCACGGCGCCACACAGATCTGGAGCAACGACCGCGACTTCCGGAAGTTCAACGGCATCTCCGCCTTGAATCCCTTCGACGACCGGTATTCGACAGGGTTCGAGTGACGGGGGCGGGGAAAGGGCCCAGCCGCCCATCCCGGCCATGATCCCCACGGCGTCGACGGTGCCTGTCGGTAGGCCGATCGAGATGGTCGGGGCCTTCGAGTCCACCTACATGCCCGCCCACGATCGCGACGTCACCGAAACCACCCAACACGACCGTCGTTGGCGTGACGACCTCAACTTGTTGCACTCGTGTGGCGTGACCCGCCTTCGCTACCCGATCCGCTGGCACCGGATCGAAGCGGCGCAGGGCACCTACGACTGGCGGGCCACCGACGAGGTCCTCGGGTACCTGCACAACCGCGGCCTGCGTCCCATCGTCGACCTCGTGCACCACACCAGCTATCCCCGATGGCTGGGCGACTTTGCCAACCCCGAATGGGGTCCCCACTTCCTTCGCTTCGCCGAGGCGTTCGCTGAGCGCTACCCGTGGATCGAGGGCTACACCCTCTTCAACGAACCGTTCACCACCTTCTTCCTGTGCGGCAGCCTGGGAGTGTGGGCGCCGTTCGTGAAGGGCGACCGGGGGTTCGTGACCCTCGTTCGCAACGTGCTGCCCTCCCTCACGGCCGCCAGCCGGATGTACCAGGAGATGTTGCCGAACGCCCGCCACCTCTACGTCGAGACCTGTGAGCGGGCCAACTCCACCCGCTTCGATGGGAGGCGGGCAGCCGCCTTGGCCAACGACCGTCGGTTCTTCGTCACCGACCTCTTCCTCGGCCGGGCCATCGACAGGCAGGGGTCGTTCGCAGCCGACATCCTCCGGGCGGGAGGGGCAGACCTGTTCGACATCGAACCCGGGGCCATCGACATCCTCGGCCTCGACTACTACGCCCACAACCAGTGGCAGTACGGCGGGCCTCAAAAGGCCGTCAGCTCCTCACCCCGGCCCGCCCCCCTCGCCGAGCTCATCATCGAGTACTGGGACCGGTACCGGCTCACCTGCATGCTGGGCGAGACCAACATCCGGGGTCATGCGTCGGATCGGGCCAGCTGGCTCAAGTACACCCTCGAGCAGTGCGAGCGCGCCCGCGACGCAGGCGTGCCCCTCGAGGGCTACTGCTGGTTTCCGTTCGTCGACTCCGCCGATTGGGGCTCGCTCCTCGCCCGAGCCGACGGCATCGTCGATCCTGTGGGCGTCTACCGGCTGGACGAGCGCTACGACCGCCGACCCTCGTCGATGTCAAACGCCTATCGACTGGCGGCCTCGGGGGCAACCTCGTCATCTCTGCCCGCCTACCGCTTCCGGCCGCCGGTCTCGGTGTCGCTCAAGGGTTGGCTGCCACAGATGGACCACTGGGATTGGCAAAACCCACCGCCCGACGAGCGGCGAGCTACGGCGTGACCGAGCGCACTGATGTGCCCCACGAGCTGAACGACCTCCTCGAGCTGCACCGGCCCAAGCCCAGCTCCGCCGCCAAGATGAGCCGGGTCGACCCGGAGGTGCTGCCGACGCTCGTACTCGACAGCCTGGTAATGATCGCCGGCCAACGGGTGGAGGCACCTGTGCACGTGGCCAACGACGGACCGGCCCTCGTCGACATCACGATCGAGACCCGCTTTGGCGAGTCGACGTGGGCGGCGCGCGTTGGCGCCCTTCCTGGCCACGCCGTCTCGCCGGTCTCCACCATGGCGCTGGACGCACCCGTGGTGGTGGGCAGCCACGATCTGGTGGTACGGCTCTCGTCCGCATCGGGGCCCGTCAGCGAGAACCGCTATCGAGTCCACGTGGTGCAAGAGCCGGTCGCCTGCGGGCTGGGCGTGAGGCTGGCGCCCGGACCGTCGTCCGACAGCGAGGCCGCCCTGGCCGCCGGAGGGGCGGTACCCGACGCCGAGGGTCTGTTCGTCGTGGGCGAGGACGGTCTCGACGGTGGAGCCGGCGCCGAGCTGCGCGCCACCCTCGGCCGAGGTGGAGTAGGCCTCGTCCTGGCCCAGCCAGCCTCGGCTGCGGACAACTATCCCGTTCCTGTCGCCATCGAGGCCATCGGGACGACATGGGGATCGGCGGTGTTCCGGTTCACCACCGATCACGGGGCCGTCCCGTCGTTCCCCCGGCAAGCCGTGCTGGTGGCCGAGGACTCCACTATTCAGGCGACCACGGCCGTGAGCCACATCGGCGGCCACCCCTTCCCCGACACGCCGGTGATCATCGCCTACAAGCCGGTGCCGGATGCGGTCACGGGCACGGTCGTGGGAGCCACCACCGTGGGCCCGGGTCGCTTGATCTTCTGCCAGTACCGCCTGGCTGGGCCGGCCCGTACCGGCGACGTCGCCGCCCGGGCCGTCCTGGCCGACCTCCTGCGCTGGGCCACCGATCGGCGGTCGGTGATGGCCATCGAACGGACGGCGGAGCCCGACGGGCGGGAGCTGTGCCTCTACTCCTGGGCCGACAAGGTAGCCCGGTGACCGAACGCCGTCGGGATCCTCTCACCGGCCAGTGGCGCATGTTCGCATCGCATCGCCAGGACCGGACCTTTCTTCCGCCCGAGCAGCTCTGCCCCCTGTGCCCCACCGTCGATGCCGGCCATCCCACCGAGATCCCCCGACCGGCCTTCGACGTTGCCGTGTTCGACAACCGCTTCGCCGCCCTCACCGCCCACCCACCGCCGCCGGAGATGACCGGTTCGACCCTGTACCCGGTCGCTCCGGCGCTGGGCGCCAACGAGGTCGTCGTCTACTCCGATCATCACCAACCCACGGCCGCCGAGCTCGGCCCGGCCTGCATGGAAAAGGTGATCGCCGTGTGGGCCGATCGTTACGGCGAGCTCGGCCGTCGGGATGAGATCGCCTACGTGTTCATCTTCGAGAACCGGGGCGAGGCCATCGGCGTCACGCTCCACCACCCACACGGCCAGATCTACGCCTATCCGGAGATCCCGCCGCTTCCCGCCACCGAGCTGGCCGCGGCAACCGCCCACCTGGAGGCCACCGGGCGCTGCGTGCTGTGCGACGTGGTGGCCAGAGAACGCTCCGACGGCGTCCGCCTGGTGGCCCAGAACGCCAGCTTCGTCGCCTTCGTACCGTTCGCCGCCCGTTTCCCCTACGAGGTGCACGTGGCGTCGCGCCGCCACGCCACCAGCGTGGGTGACCTGACCGATCCGGAGCGGAGGCTCCTGGCCGAGCTGCTGGTGACGGTACGACGAGGTCTGGACGGGCTGTTCGGGTTTCCCCTTCCCTTCGTGATGTCCGTGCACCAGGCCCCCACCGACCACGCCGGGTGGCTCCCAGTGAGCCACCTGCACATCGAGTTCACGCCGGTGCACCGCACCGCCACCAAGCTGAAGTACCTGGCCGGCTCCGAGTTGGGTGGGGGCGCCTTCATCAACGACTCTGCCCCCGAGACGACTGCTGGGGCGATCCGCGTCGCCCTGCTCGCCTGCGAATGACCCGGGTGGAGGAATGACCCGGGTGACGGCCCGGGCTCCCGGCCGGGTCAATCTCATCGGCGACCACACCGATTACACCGGCGGTTTGGTGTTGCCCATGGCCATCGATCAGGTGACGACCGTGTCGCTCGAACGGGGGGGCCGGGTGGTGGAGCTGACGTCGGGCACCGAATCCCTTCCCGCCCTTGTGGACGTCGAAGTGATCGAGCCGTCGGCCGTACACCCGCCCTGGGCCCGATACGTGGCCGGAATAGTGGCCGTGCTGCGCCCTGGCGCCGGGGGCACGGGAACGGTGGAGACCCAGCTGCCGGTGGGGGCGGGCCTGTCGTCGAGCGCCGCCCTCGAGGTGGCCGTTGCCCTGGCTCTCGGGTTCGTGGGGTCGCCGCTCGAGCTGGCCCTGGCCTGCCAGCAGGCCGAGCACCTGGCCGCGGGCGTGCCGAGCGGCATCATGGACCAACTGGCCTCGGCTGCGGGAGTGCCGGGGTGTGCCCTTCTCATCGACTGCACCAGCCTCGAGGTGACGCCCGTCCCGGTGCCGGAGTCGGTCGAGGTGGTGGTGGTCGACTCCGGCGAAAGGCGGGCCCTGTCCACATCGGCCTACGCCGAGCGACGACGGCAGTGCGAGGAGGCGGCGGCACTGATCGGCCCGCTACGGGAGGCGTCGCCCGAAGCGGCCCGGAGCCTGGACGACCCCACCTTGCGACGACGTGCCCGTCACGTGGTCACCGAGAACCTGCGGGTGGCCGCATTCGTTGAGGCACTGGCCGTCGGCGACGCGGCCGGGGCGGGAGCCCGGATGACTGAGAGCCATGCCAGCCTTCGTGACGATTTCGACGTGTCCAAGCCGCAACTCGACCGCCTGGTGGAAGAGCTGTGTGCCACCGACGGTGTGTACGGCGCCCGGTTGACCGGCGCCGGCTTCGGCGGTTGCGTGGTGGCCCTGGCGGCCCCCGGAGCGGTCCACCGAGGATGGCGGTTCCGACCCGCCGGCGGGGCGACGGTGGAGATAGTCGGATGATCGGACGCTGCGTGGGCTAGCAGCCAGGGATGACGGGCTCGCAGTTGTCCGGTTGGTTGGCGAAGACATCGGTGGCGGTGAGGACCACGCTGCCGCCGTCACTGAATATGCCACCCCCCTGGCCGGGGCCGGCGGTGCCCCGTGCCACATTGGCGACCACATGGCTGCGGACAATGCTCAGTCTCCGGCCGTTGTAGATCCCTCCGCCCTGGGCCGTGGGGCCGGTCGCCCGGTTGGCCTTCACGTCCGTCTTTGTGATCTTGGTCCGGCCGTTGTTCTCCAGGCCACCGCCTTGAGCCGATGCCCCGTTCCCGGTGGCCGTGACGCTGTTCCCTACGATCTGGCTGCCGGTGACGGTGGCCGTGCCGTCGCCGATACTCAGCCCGCCGCCGCCACCCTGGCCCCGGGTGCCGTCGACGATCACCCGGTTCGCCGCGATCTGGGTGCCGTTCACGGTAAGGGTGCCGGTGTTGCCGATGCCTCCGGCCGAGGCGATGAACAGCAGATCCGACGAACCCCTCGAGGTCGCCGAGTTTCCGACGACCGTGCTGCCCTCGACGGTCATGGTGGCGCCCGTTCTGTTGATGAGCGCCCCACCGACGGCGGCGAAGATGTGCGTCCCCGTGGCCGAGGCACTGTTGTTGCGCAGCAAGGTGTTCGTCACGGTGGCAGTTCCGTTGTTGGCGATACCGCCGCCTCCGGCCGAGCTGCCCGTGCCGCTGACGGCGTTGTCGCTGATCGTGCTGTTCGTGACCGCGAGTCGCCCGCTGTTGAGGATGCCGCCACCGAAGGCCGTGGGACCGCTCAGGGCGACCGAGCCGCCGGCGATAGTGGTGTTGTCAATGGTGAGGTCGCCGCCAGGGGCCACCTCGAGGATGCGGAACGGGGTCGCCGACGAACGCTGGATCGTGGCCCCATGGCCCTGGATGGTCAACGGCCCCGTGACGAGGGGTAGCCCGTTCCCCGGGCTCTGCTCGGCGGCGAGCACGTAGGTGCATCCGGCGGCCAGATCGATGGTGTCGGCGCCGACGCTGCCGTTGGACGCGGCGATGGCGGCAATAAGTCCTGCCGTGCCTCCACCGGTCCGGCCGCAGGGCACGCTCATGGTGGCGGCATGGGCGGTGCCGGCCATCGCCGCGGCCGTCACAACCGACAGCGCGCCGGCGACCACGATTGTCCGGACGCGTCGCCGGGTGCTGCCCGGCAGTGCCGATCTGGTCGCCATGGTCTGTCTCCTCGCCACCGTCTTGGTGAAAGACGGCTTCGCTCGTCACAGACGGTACCGCGTCGGCCGGGTCGGGGCCCGAGAGCCAGCGGGCTCCGTGTCCGAACGGAAATGCCGGCCATTGGGACGGCCATGCCCAGTCACGCGACACTGCGGGCTTGGATCCCACCGTGGCCATCGTGTCGTTCCGGCTGGGCTGCGCCGACGGCGTGTCCATCGAAGCGGCGAAATGGGCCGGCGCCCTCGAGTCGCTGGGGTTCCGGGTGGTCACCGTGGGCGGACAGGGACCGGTCGACCGTCTTCTGCCCGGCCTGACCATCGGCGCCCCGAGCCCTCCTGCGCCGGCCGAGCTCGATGCCGCGCTGGTCGATGCCGACCTGGTGGTGGTCGAGAACCTGTGCTCGCTGCCCCTCAACCGCGCCGCCGCCGGAGCCGTCGCCGCCGCCCTCCGCCATCGCCCGGCCGTCTTGCATCACCACGACCTGGCCTGGCAACGGCCGCCTTACGCCGACGTGGCCGGGTTCCCGCCCACCGACGGGGCGTGGGCCCACGTCACCGTCAACCACCGAAGCAAGGCCGAGTTGGCGTCCCGGGGAGTGGCCGCCACCGTCATTCCCAACTGCTTCGATGCCGACGCCGAACCCGGCGACCGCGCGTTGACGCGTGCGACGCTCGGCGTCGCCGCCGACGAGCGTCTCCTCGTGCAGCCTACGCGCGCCATCGCCCGCAAGAACGTCCCCGGTGCCCTTCGCCTGGCTGAGGGCCTGAACGCCTCCTACTGGCTGGTGGGCCCGGCCGAGGACGGGTACGGGCCCGAGCTCGACCGCCTCTTCGCCGCAGCGTCGATTCGCGTGGTGAATGGACTGCCTGGCGGCCTGTCGATCGCCGATGCCTATGCCGCCGCCGACGCCGTGGCCTTCCCCTCGACGTGGGAGGGTTTCGGCAACCCCACCGTCGAATCGGCAATTCACCGGCGACCGGCGGCCGTCGGTCGCTACCCGGTGGCGAAGGAGATCGCGGTCTTCGGCTTCCGGTGGTTCCCCGCCGACGACCCTCGTCCGTTGGCCGCCTGGCTCGACGCGCCCGATGCCACCCTGCTCGACACGAATCTGGCCATCGCCCGACGTCACTTCTCGCTAGCGTCGCTCGAACGACGTCTGGCCCGGCTCCTCTCCGACTCAGGTTGGGGGGGCGCCGTGGTGAGGAGGGGTGCGAGGCGATGACGACGACTCCCCCCTCCGAGGACCACCCGGGCGCCGACGGCGCCAACGAGGACCCTGTCCAGGCCCGCCGCTCCCGGATGGACGGATTGGCCCGGATGGGCAAGAGGGTCGGCTACACCTGCCTGCTGGCGGCCATGGTCGCCTTCGCCTTCGGCGCCGCCGTCGGATTCACGCCGACGGCCGTCGCAGTGGTGGTCGTGGCCCTCGCCGTCGGGTCGATTGTTCTCCTGCCCGCCATAATCGTCGGCTACGGCGTACGGGCGGCCGAGCGCGAAGAACGGGGCGGCGGCAGCTTCCATTGATGAGGTAGAAACGACCCTTGCCTCGCGCCGCGGTGCTCACCGCCCTCACTCAGCCGTTGGAACTTCGCGACGACATCGAGGTCGAGTCGCCTCGGGCCGGCGAAGTCGCGGTGCACATGGCCGCGTCGGGCGTCTGCCACTCCGACCTGTCGATGCGCGACGGCGTCCTGCCGATCCCGCTGCCCGCGGTGCTGGGCCACGAGGGGGCCGGCGTGGTGACCGAGATCGGCCCCGGCGTCACGGGGGTGGCCGTCGGCGACCACGTGGTCGTGTCCTGGGTACCCCAGTGCGGGCAGTGCTACTACTGCCACCGCGGCCAGCCGGAGCTGTGCCAGGAGGCCGACGCCGTGCTGATCTCGGGCGGCCTGCTCGACGGAACTCCGCGAATGCGCAGCCGGGGGGCGCCCGTGTTCCAGATGTCGGGATGTGGCACCTTCTCGACCGACACCGTCATCCCCGCATCCGGCGCCGTGGGCGTGCCGGCCGACGTCGATCTGAGTCTCGCCGCCCTCCTCGCCTGCGGGGTCGTCACCGGGGTGGGCGCCGCCCTCAACACGGCGCAGATCGCCGAGGGCGACGTCGTGGCCGTCGTCGGCTGCGGAGGGGTCGGTCTCAACGTCGTCCAGGGCGCCCGCATCGCCGGGGCGCAGACGATCGTGGCCGTTGACATCAACCCGGCCAAACTGGTGTCGGCCGCGGCGCTGGGCGCGACACACGTGGTCGACGCCAGCCGAACCGACGCGGTCTCGGCGGTGATGAGCCTCAGCGGTGAGCGGGGGGCCGACGTCGCCTTCGAGGTCATCGGCCTGGGCCCGACCATCGATCAGGTCGTGGCCATGACCCGTCGCGGAGGCCAGGCCGTGCTGGTGGGTATTCCCTCCATGGACGTGATGTTGAACCTGCCGGCGATGGTCGGCGTGGTGCTGGCGGAGAAGACGATCAAGGGGTGCTGGTACGGGTCGGCCGACGTCCGTCGCGACATACCCCGCCTGGTGGAGCTTCACCGGGAAGGCGTGTTGAAGTTGGAGGAGCTCGTCTCCCGCCGAATCGGCCTCGACGACGTCAACGACGCCTTCCGGGCGATGACCGCGGGTGAGGTGGCCCGTTCGGTGATCGTCTACTGAGCGGTCAACCGAGGACGACCACGCATACGAGCATCACCACCGCCCCGGCCAGGTAGGGCGCGGGCACGCCGACGTGCTGAAAGGCCAGGCCGCCGAGGAGGGGTCCCACCACCCGGGCCATTCCTCCGGCCGACTGTTGAATGCCCAGCACTCCCCCCCGGCGTCGTTTGGAGGCCCGCGAGGCGGTCGCCGCCGTCAGCGACGGGGTAGCCAGGCCCTGGCCCAGGACCAGGGCCACCAAGGCGGGGACGAGCGCCCACCAGGAGTGGACGGCGGCGAGCAGCAGCAAACCGGCGGCATTGATGACCAGAGCCAGCCGCAGTGTCCGAATCTCACCCAGGCGATGGACGGCCGGATGGACGAGGCCTCCCTCCACCAACGCCAGCAGGAGACCGATCCCCGTGAAGACGACGCCGGTCGAGGCCAGGCCGAAGCCGAGCCGGCGCTCGCCGAACAGAGCGAACGTGGCCTCGAAGGCGCTGAAGGCCACCAGGGACCCGAAGGCCACGGCGATCAGCCGGACCAGGGTCGGCCGCTCGGTAGCCGAGCCGTCCGGGATGGCAGGACCGCTGTCGATGGCTGCGCCGGGGTCCAGGCCCCCCATGCCCTCGGCCCCGATGCCGTCGGCCACGACCACGGGGCGATCGGCGGGGGCGGAGATGTGTCGTGGGTTCGTCTCGGGCAGCCGACGGGTGGCCACGAGGGCGTTCACGCCGGCCAGGGCGGCGGCCACGAAGAAGGGCAGGCGGGCATCGACCAGTGCAGCGAGCGAGCCGATGGCCGGGCCGGCCACGAAGCCGACGCCGAAGGCCGCACCCAGGAGTCCGAAGAGCCGGGCCCGCTGGCCCGGTTCTGCGAGGTCGGCCGCCGAAGCCTGGGCCACCGACACACTGGCGCCCGAGGCGCCGTCGAGCAGCCTGCCCACGAAGAGCAGCGGCAGCGACCCCGCCAGGCCGGTGACCATGCTGCCCACGGCCGTCCCCACGAGCGACAGCACGAGCACGGGCTTGCGCCCCACGCGGTCCGAGACCGCACCCCACACGGGCGCAAACAGGAGTTGGGCGATCGAGAACGAGGCCAGCAGGACACCGATGGTGGCCGGCGACGCCCCGTAGCATTCCGCGTACAGCGGCAGCACGGGCAGGATGATGCCGAAGCCCACCAGGTCGATGGCGACGGTGGACCAGATAGTGCCGAAGCCCGCCGGTAGCGGGGCGCGTTTGCGCTCAGATGAACGACGAGGCACGAGGCCCAGCGAAGGTCGCCGCCGTGAAAACGTCAAATCCGCCCAAAAGGACAGGATCCGGTCGGCAGTGCCGACCGGATCCTGTCGAACCCGCTACTACTGCTGGACGGGCTTGACGTTTGCCGCCTGCAGGCCCTTGGGGCCCTTCTGCACCTCGAACTCCACGTTCTGGCCCTCCTCGAGGCTGCGGTAGCCCGAGGTCTGGATGGCGCTGAAGTGAACGAATACGTCCTGGCCGTCGGACTGTGAGATAAATCCGAAGCCCTTGTCTGCATTGAACCACTTGACGGTACCGGTTGCCACGGTTGGCACTTCCCCTTGATAGGTACGGATATTGCGGAGGGGACTGCTCAACCCGTGCGGTGTTGCCGTACAGACGCCAATCCCTCAAAATAGAACGCTAGCACCTGCCCCCCATACCAGGTCAACGGTGTACCCGCGTTCCGCCCGGCGTGTCCTCCACGACCCAGCCGTCGGCTTCGAGCTCGGCCCGAATGCGGTCGGCTGTCGCAAAGTCCTTTCGAGCCCGGGCCTCGTCCCGCCGTCTGACCTCGCCGGACACGACCAGGCTTCCGGAAGCCGAGAAGTGGGCCGAGGCGAAGACCGTCCACGGGAGACCGAGCACCGCGGTGATCTGGCGGACTGCGGCGACGATCGGCGCGGCCCCCTCGGCGTCACGGGCGTCCAGCAGGATGTTGGCCCGCCGGCGCAGGTCGGCCACGTCGGCGATGACGCCCGGCGTGTCGAGATCGTCGTCCATGCGCGTCCGGAACGCCGCGATGGCGGTGGCGTCGGGTACACCCGCCGACAGGTCGTCGGTGCGCCGGTTGAAGTCGTCGAGGGCGGACAGGGCCCGGGTGGCCGCGTCGAGGGTGGCTGCTGTCACCTCCACGGGCTTGCGGTACTGCGACTGGAGCACCAGCAGCCGGTAGGCCCGGGGGTCATGGGCGGCCAGCAGGTCGGTGAGGGTGGTGAAGTTGCCGAGCGACTTCGACATCTTCTCCCCGCCGACCTCGACGAAGGCGTGGTGCATCCACCGCCGGGCGAAGGGCCGTCCGAGGGCCACGGCCTGGGCTCGCTCGTTCTCGTGGTGGGGGAAGGTGAGATCGGCGCCTCCCGCATGCAGGTCGAAGTCCTCGCCCAGCAGGTCGAGCGACATCACCACGCACTCGGTGTGCCAACCGGGGCGGCCCGGGCCCCACGGGGACGGCCACGACGGCTCCCCTGGGAATGCCGACTTCCACAGGGCGAAGTCGAGCGGAGACCGTTTGGCCGCCACCACGTCGACCCGTGCGCCCGACCGCAGGCTCTCCAGCGGCTGGCGGGCCAGCAACCCGTAGCCCGGAACCGTGTCGGTGGCCAGCCACACGCCCTCGTCGGTGGCGTAGGCGTGGCCTGTGTCCACCAGGCGCCTCACGAGCGCAACCATGTCGTCGACGTACGCCGTGGCATGCGGATCCGAGTGCGGGCGCAATACGCCAAGACCGTCGACGGCCGCGTACCAGCTCTCCTCGAACTCGGCGGCCACCTCGTCGACCCCACGGCCGTCGCGAGCCGCCCGGTCGATGATCTTGTCGTCGATGTCGGTGATGTTGGACACATGGCGGACCTCGAGCCCCGACCATTCGAGGTAGCGGCGCAACACGTCGTAGACGAGAGCGTGGCGGCCGTGGCCGACGTGGGGGTGGTCGTACACCGTCGGCCCGCACACGTACAGCGAGAATCGGCCGGGTTCGCGGAGGTCGACCTCGGCCTTGATGCCCAGAGCCGTGTCGTGCAGGCGGATCACGCGGTTACCGTAACGCTCGCATGAGTCCGACCGCCCCCGACAAACCCAGCCTCCACGGGCTGGAACACAAATGGGCCGAACGATGGGAAGCCGACGGCACCTATCGGTTCGACCGCACCGCGACCCGTGACCGGGTCTACGCCATCGACACCCCGCCTCCGACGGTGAGCGGATCGCTGCACATCGGCCACATCTTCTCCTACACCCACACCGACACGATCGCTCGGTACCAGCGAATGCGCGGCCGTGAGGTCTTCTATCCCATGGGGTGGGACGACAACGGCCTGGCGACGGAGCGTCGGGTGCAGAACTACTTCGGCGTGCGCTGCGACCCGTCGCTGCCCTACGACCCCGATTTCGTCACACCCGACAGCCGGAAAGCCTCCGACCGCCCGGTGCCGGTGTCACGGCCCAACTTCGTCGAACTGTGCAATCGGCTCACCGCCAGCGATGAGAAGACGTTCGAGGCGGTCTGGCGCTTTCTCGGCCTGTCGGTCGACTGGACCATGACGTATGCCACCATCGACGAGCGGTCTCAGCGGGCGTCCCAGCGAGGCTTCCTCCGCCTACTGGCACGAGGGCTGGTGTACCAGTCGGAGGCGCCCACGCTGTGGGACGTCGACTTCCAGACCGCCGTGGCCCAGGCCGAGTTGGAGGACCGCGAGCAACCGGCCGCCTACCACCGGCTCCGGTTCCTCGGCCCCGACGGTATTCCGGTGGAGATCGACACCACCCGACCCGAGCTGTTGCCCGCGTGTGTCGCCCTGGTCGCCCATCCCGACGACGAGCGCTACCAGCCGCTGTTCGGCACCACCGTCACCACCCCGCTGTTCGGGGCCCCCGTACCGGTGAAGGCCCACCGTCTGGCCGATCCGGAGAAGGGCACGGGCATCGCCATGATCTGCACCTTTGGCGACGTCACCGACGTGATCTGGTGGCGGGAGCTGACGCTGCCCACCCGGATTGTGGTCGAACGCGACGGCCGGATGCGCGACACGCATCCACCGCATGACTTCTGGGCCCACGGTGCTGACCGCGTCTGGGACGAGTTGCGAGGCAGAACACTCAAGCAGGCGCGGACGCGGATCGTCGAGCTTCTCCGGGAATCGGGTGAGCTGGTGGGCGAGCCCCAAGCCATCACCCACTCGGTGAAGTTCTACGAGAAGGGGAACCGTCCGCTCGAGATCGTCACCAGCCGGCAGTGGTTCATCCGCACCCTCGGCCACACCGACGAGTTCCTGGCCCGCGGCAATGAGCTGAGCTGGCACCCGCCGTACATGCAGGCCCGCTACGAGTCGTGGGTGCGGGGACTGAACAGCGACTGGCTCGTCAGCCGCCAACGGTTCTTCGGTGTGCCCCTCCCCCTCTGGTACCCGATCGGCGAGGACGGGGCCGTGGATCACGATCGCCCGCTGTACCCCCAGGAGGCCAGGCTGCCCGTCGACCCGTCGACCGACCTCCCCGACGGATATAACGAGAGCCAGCGCGACCGCCCCGGCGGCTTCACCGGCGATCCCGACATCCTGGACACATGGGCGACCTCGTCGCTCACCCCTCAGATCGCCGGTGGCTGGGAAGACGACCCAAACCTGTTCGCCCGGGTCTTCCCCATGGACCTGCGGCCCCAGGCATACGACATCATTCGGACCTGGCTGTTCTCCACCGTCGTGCGATCGCACTTCGAGCACGGGAGCGTTCCCTGGCACCACGCCGCCCTTTCCGGGTTCGTGCTCGACCCCGACCGCAAGAAGATGTCCAAGTCCAAGGGCAACGTGGTGACCCCCCTGCCCCTCCTCGAGGAGTATGGCGCCGACGCCGTTCGCCACTGGGCGGCGAGCGGTCGCCCCGGCGTCGACACGGCCGTCGACCCCGGCCAGCTGAAGGTGGGCCGTCGCCTCACCATCAAGGTCCTGAACGCCTCGAAGTTCGTCTTGTCCCGCGTCGGCGAGCCGATCGGGCCCGGCACGAAAGCAGCGGGGCCGGCAGGAGTGACCGAGCCACTCGACCGGGCCATGCTCGCCCGGTTGGCCGACCTGGTCGACGACGCCACCACCGCCTTCGACGGTTACGACTACGCCCGGGCACTGGAACGCACGGAAGCCTTCTTCTGGGCCTTCTGCGACGACTACGTGGAACTGGTGAAGAGCCGGGCCTACGGCAGCCGGGGAGACGAGGGGGCGGCATCGGCCGACCGCGCCCTGGCCATGGCCCTGTCGACGATCCTGCGCTTGTTCGCCCCGTTTCTCCCCTACGTCAGCGACGAGGTGTGGTCGTGGTGGCAGCAAGGCTCGGTCCACCGGGCCCCGTGGCCGGAATCGGCAGCGTTGCGGGTGGCCGCGGTCGACGGTGACCCGCTGGTTCTCGACGTGGCCGCCGCCACCCTGGGCGGGATCCGCAAGGCCAAGACCACAGCCCATGTCTCCATGCGCGCCGAGGTGGCCCACCTGGTCGTCCGCGACACCGCGCCCCGCCTGGCCGCCTTGGCTGGAGCGGCCGCCGACGTCGGCGAGGCCGGCCGAGTCACCAAGATGGTCACCGAGGACGCCGAGGCCTTCTCCGTCGACGTCGCCCTGGGCGAGCCGAGCTGAAAAAGATTTCCCGAATCGAGTTTGTCCTCGGTTCGACGGGGTAGGAGGAGTGGGCGCCGTACGCGGTGCAACCCCCTCCGAGTAGGGGCCCCACGCCAGTCGGGGTCCCTACTCGCCCTTTTTTTCAGGCACCCGTGGTCGTGGCGAGGGCCGACACCGTGCCGGCGGCGGCGTACAGTCGCCCTCCAGGAACCACGGAGGGAGAAGTACCGTGAAGGTGGCGTTCGTAGGCAAGGGTGGGGCCGGCAAGTCGGCCATTGCCGGGACCTTCGCCCGAGCTCTGGCTCGACGGGGAACGCCGGTGCTCGCAGTGGACTCCGATCCCCTGCCTGGCCTGGCGTTCTCCCTGGGCCTCGAGTCCGACGAGGCCCCCATCCCCGACGATGCTGTGGTCGAGCGCAAGGAGGGCGAGGAGGGACCCCGGTTTCGCTTGCGCCCCGGCCTCTCCGCCGCCGAGGCCGTCGAGCAGTTCGCGGTGATGGCGCCCGACGGGGTCAGGTTTCTCCAGTTCGGCAAGGTCAAAGGCGGCGGTCCCCAGCTCTTCCGCTCGCAACTGGCGTTCCTCCAGATCGTCCGCCAACTTCCCGGTGACCGCTGGAACGTCATCGGCGATCTCCCCGGCGGAACCCGTCAGGCATTCACCGGGTGGGGAAGCTTCGCCGAGACCGTGCTCGTGGTGGTCGAGCCGACGGCGCATTCCCTGCTCTCCGGCCGCCGTCTGGCCCGCATGGCCAATCTCGAAGACGGGCCCCAGCGGATGGTGGCGGTCGTGAGCAAAGCCCGCGAACCTGGCGACGCCGAGCTGGTGACCCGGCGCACCGGCCTCGAAGTGGTGGCCACCATCCCGTGGGACGAAGCACTGGCCGACGCCGAGCGTCAGCGGCTCGCCCCCATCGACGCCGCCCCCCACTGTCCGGCGGTGGAGGCGGTAGAGTTGCTGGCAGACAAGCTGGTCGAGGAGATGGTTCGTTGAAGCTCGGTGCGACATTGAAGCTCGGTGCGACATTGAAGCCGGTACGACCTTGAAGTTGGCAGTCGTGGGTAAGGGCGGTTCAGGCAAGACGACCACCTCGTCGGTCGTGGCCCGCACCATGGCCCGCGAGGGCAGATCGGTGGTGGCCCTCGACTGCGACTCCAACCCCAACCTCGGTATCTCGCTCGGCATCGGCGACGAGGAGACCGAGCGGCTGGTGTCGATGCGACAGGCCCTCGACGAGGGTGAGGAAGAGCACGCCGGCACCTGGGACAAGGTGATCGACCGCTACGGCTCCGACGGCCCCGACGGCGTACGCCTGGCCGTGGTGAGCCGGATCGACAACCCCGAACCGGGCTGACTCTGATGTGGGCTGTCTCCTGAGCAGTTGCTCGGGTCCGTGGAATTCACCGAGGACATGGTGGTCGCCGATTTCGAAGCCGGCGTCGGCACTCTGACGCGGCTGTCCGAGCAGCGTGTCGACACGGTGCTCGTTGTCGTCGAACCCACACCCAAGTCGGTCGAGGTCGGGATGCGGGCCGTCGATCTGGCCAAGGAGCGCTCGGTTACCCGGGTGATCATCGTGGCCAACCGCCTCCGTGACGAGGCCGACCTGGAGATCGTCAGCTCGGCGTTTCCCGGCTGCGAGGTGGTGGGCGTGCCCGACGACCCCAAGATCGTGGAGGCCGACCGCAAGGGCATCGCTCCCATCGACCTTGCCCCTGACGCCCCCGCCGTGCTGGCCCTGATCGGATTGGCCCAGAACCTGGTGAACGCCAACTAGGGCAGAACGACCGGCTAGCCGGCTCGGCCCCGGCCCTGGGCCCACACCTGGCTGAGCACGTCGGCATCGAGGACCCCCGCCCAGCCACCTCCGACCCGGTCGGCGACGAGCGCCGCCGGCTCCCCGGGCTCCCCGAAGCCGTCGACCACGAGTTCGGCCTGGTCGTACTCGGCGTGGTCGAGAGCGGCGGTGTAGTCGTTCAGCACGACGACGCACGCCAGCCCGGCCCCAACCGCCGAGGCCACCCCCTCGGGCGAGTCCTCCACCACCACGGCGTCGGCCACGGTCATTCCCAGGCGGTCGAGAGCTACCGTGAAGGCCTCGGGGTCGGGCTTGCGGGCGCTCACGTCGTCGGCGGTGACCACGGTGGCGAGTTCGACACCGTCGAGGAGCCGGCTCAACAGCTTGTCGACCCAGTCGCGGCTGCCAGTCGTGGCCACGGCGACGGGAACCCGGCGTCGGACCAGGTCATCGACCAGCCTGCGGACCCCCGGGCGGAGATGGATACGCCCCGATGCCACCAGCTCGGACAGGAGCTTGGTCTTGCGGGCGTGGAGGGCGGGCACCAATTCGGCCCGCCGCTTCTCGTCGACCCCCTCGCCGGACAGGTACTCGTCGAGGCGACGCTGCCCACCGGTGATGCGCAGGAGATGCCCGTAGGTTTCCTCGTCCCAACGCCACGGGAGGTCGAAGGCCTCGAACGCCAGGTTGAACGCCACTCGGTGCCCATGGCGCTCACTGTCCACCAGGGTGCCGTCGACGTCGAAGATCACCGCGCCCGGCGGTGCGCCAGGTTCTGTGTCCGTCACCACGAGGTCTTCAGAACGAGGGTCCGACAGGTGGCCCGCCGCCCCCGAGCAAAGCGTCGCCCTCGCCTCCCATGGCCTCCCGGCGCAGGTCGGCGAACGCCTCGTCGATGTCGGCACCCCACAGGTCCCAGATGGACAGGCGGAGGGCGACCATCATGGTGGCCACGGCCACGGCCAGCGGAGTGTCGTGATCGACCAGGGTGAGGCCTTCGCCGCTCAGCGTGGCCTCCACGGCCAGACGCGACGGCACGGCGTCGTCAGGCAGGTCGAGACGGACCAGCACCGTTCGGGGCCCGATGCGCAGGGCGAGGGCCACGTCGCCGTGGACACGCAGGACATTGCCCTCGACGTGCAGGCGCTCCGAGTGCGGAGCAGGCCCGGTACGCAGGAAGGCCCGCACGACGGCGTCGTCGTCGCCGAGCGGGCCCTGCGGTTCGAAATAGGGCGGGAGCGGCCAGTCAGACACCAGCCCCGCCCAAACTCAGCGTGCCAGTTGCTCCGCGGAGATGGCGGCCTGGGTGAGGCCGTTGGCAGTGGAAGACAGGTTGCCGTTGATCTTGTCGACGGCGGGCCCGATGACCGCACACATGGTCTCCACAGCTCGCACACCGAAGGTGATACGGGCCAGGTTGGCCGAGATGCTGTTGAGCAGGCGGGCGATGGTGGCCAGGTAGATGGCCAGCACCACCACCAGCCCGGCGATCTCGACCACGGTGAGAATGATGCGCCAGGTCATCGTCTTCCTCCAGCTGCAGCGTTGAGCAGATCGGCGTGGCGCTGCACCTCGTCGCGCAGGTCGGCCGTGAGCGAAGTGGTCTGGTTGAGCATCCAGGTCGTGGACGTGTTCTGGGCCACTCTCGTAGCCGTCTCCCACGTCTCACGGACGTTGACGTCGATGTCCTTCACGAACTGGACAAGGAGAAACAGGAGCAGGATGACTGCGGCGATCACGACGGCTCCAAGACCGAGCGTGATCGACCAGAAGGTCAGGTGCTCCGAGGCGAGTCCGATCATTTCCTACCCTCCCAGGACCTGACGTGCCGTCTCGGCACTCTTGATGATGGAGCGGACGCCGGTGTTGATCTTGTCGACGTCCCAGAGCGGCAGCGTGTTGATACGCGCTTCGTCGAGCGAAGACGTGATCTGCATGGCCTGGACGCCGATGCGTCGGGCCAGAGCGAGAATGATGCCGACGAGGACGACCACGATCGTGATCACCACAGCGGCGATGATGTAGCCCACGTACCAACCGGTGAGCGAGACAGCAAGCGTCATTGATCCCCTTCCCTCGGAAACTGCAGTCACAATAGACTTCGCGCAGCTAGCTGGTCAACGGTCGATGACACGATCGTGACCTCCCTTCCCCGAAAGGTGGGCCTTGGCCCCCGACCGCGACGATCACGATGATGCTCAGGCGGCGCCAGTGGGCCAGGACGAGGGATCCCCGCCTGACTCGGCCCTCGACGCCGCCGTTGTCGGCCCCGAGGATGTTCGAGCCTCCGGTGCCGAGGGTGGCGACGTCGACACGGAGGGCACCACAGATACGATCGTGGAGGGCATCGCCGACCCGGCGAGCGACCCGGTCGTTGTTGTCGAAGGTGACGACGCCGACACGGAGGGCACCATCGCCGAAGTCTGGGATCCGGCCACTGACCCGCCGGTGACCGATGTATCGGCCGATCCCATGCCGGGTTCGTCCGGAGCCGGCGTAGGCCCGGCCGACGACCCTGCCGCCCCCGATGGCGTCGCCCCGGAGATGAAAGCCCCGGACTTCGCGCCTCCTGACGTCGCGGACCAGGGCGTCGCGGACCAGGACGTCGTCGGCCAGAAGGTTGTGGACCAGAACGTCGTGGCCCCGGAGGTCGTCGACCCCGCTGCCGTCGGCTTCGACGGACGCAGCCCCGTCGAAGCCACAGACGAGGCGGGGCCGGACGAGATCGGCGACGTCAGCCCTCCGGCGGCATCGGCCCCCCGCAGCCGCAAGAAGGCCGTGGCTGCGCTCACCGTGCTGTCGTTGGTGGTCGTCGGCGCCGGCGTCGGTGGGCTGATCTGGAGCCGGAACTCGAAGAAGCAGGCCACTCCCCCACCCACGACCCAGGCCTCCTCTCCCTCGCCCACCCTCTCCGATGGCGCGTTCGTCACCTTCAAAGACTCCGAGGCCGGGTTCAGCATCCGCTACCCGCGCGGATGGACCCGATCGCAGGCACCGGTGGCCGAGATCCGCCTCCTCGTCAGCGATGGGAAGCAGTTCTCGGCGCTGGTCCGCGTCACCCACACCGACGCGGTTACAACGCCGGCCAACCTGGCCAATGTCAAGGCGGTGACCGATGGCCTGGTCGGTCCTGGCGCGCAGATCCTGAAGCAGGATCCCATCACCGTGAACGACCTGATCGGGTACCGCTACATCTACACCCTCACCGACAAGGACAGCGGGCTGACCACGGCTCACTTGCACTACTTCCTCTTCCAGGGCCACAAGATGAACAGCATCGTGTTCGAGGCTCTCCCCTCCGAGACGTTCTCCCGGATCGAGGGCGTCTTCGACCAGATGCTGGGGAGCTTCCACAGCGACCCGGAGCCCCCATAGGTCGTCGGACCTCGGAGCGTCCTAGAAGCGTGCTGATCTATGGATCGACCGCTTGGCAGCCGAACGCCTGGCCAGCACTCTCGCTCGCTCAACTGCCGTTCAAGCGGATAGAGAAGCACCCTCCTAGGGCGAGCTGGGGAGCTTGAAGACCGAGTCGGGCGGCCGGCCCCGGTTGACCGACACCGCCTCGAGGTGGGCGGGCCCGGCATCGACCCGCATGGCGATGCCGTCGGGGGTCAGGCACGCCTCGGCGGTGCTCAGGTCGGGCGCACCGGTGGTGGGGGCGGTGGTGGGCGGGGCG
>JBBSHU010000015.1:0-36915 GCA_038232455.1 Acidimicrobiales bacterium | reverse complement strand
CGCCATGAAGGCGAGACGGTTCATGGATCCCAGCATGTGGTTCGCATCGATATGCCTGGTGGTGGGGCTCACCGTCGCCGTCCTGCCGGCCCTTCCCCTCGCGACCTGGTTCGGAAAGCTGAACAGCCCGCGCCAGGGTTCGCTCGTGGCTCGGGAGGACATCTACGGACCGACACTGAAAGAGGTGCTGGATGCCCCGACCTCGGTGGTAGGGGCCGGCATCAAGACGCGGGTCGAGGGCCTGGTTGCCAGCCTGGGCAGCCACAGCACCTACCTGGGCCTTGCCTACCGGGGCGGGATTGTCTGCTCGCTGAGCTACATCGTGTTCGTGGGAGCGCTCGGTGTGCGCGGCTTCGGCCGGGATGCCGAGCTGGCCGTGGGAGTGGCCTGTTTCCTCCTCCTGTTCTCCATCACCGACGACTTCGACTCCGGGCACCTGATACCGCTGGTTGCCGTCGTCGCCTTCGGCCTCATCACGGTGAAACGACCAGATCGCCCCGGTCAGGTGACGGTCGGGGCCGGCGCAGGCGCGGCCGCCCCCGAACCCGCAGCTCGCCGGCTTCCGGTCTCCGACTGAGCCCGCGGCCGCCGGATCCTGTCGATGAAGGGAGCCAGGTCCTGTTCCCGCAGGGTTTCGCGCCGGACCAGCAGTTCGGCCACCTCGTCGAGAAGGCTGCGGTTGAGGCTGAGCACGCGAGTCGCCCGCTCGAAGCCCTCGTCGACGAGGCGGCCGATCTGGCCGTCGATGGCCGAGGCCAGCTCGGCCGAGTAATCGGGGTCGATGCGGTCGTCGCCCAGAAAGTGGCCGGCGACGGGGCGCCCGAGGGCGCGTCGGCCCAGGCCCTCGCTCATGCCCAGCTCGCACACCATCCGCCGAGCCAGGTCGGTGGCCCGCCGGAGGTCGTCTTTGGAGCTGGTGGTGGCCTGGCCGGCCACCAGCTCGTCGGCCGCCCGCCCGCCCATGAGGTAGGCGAGCTCCTGCTCGAGCTCGACCTGGGTTACGACCACCTTGCCCTCCTGGGGCAGCGTCTGCGTCGACCCCAGTGAATGCCCCCTGCCCACGATCGACACCCGCCGCACCGTCCCGGAGCCAGGTAGGGCGAGGGCCAGCAGGGCATGGCCGCTCTCGTGATAGGCCACCGACTGCTTGTCGGCGGGAGTGAGCAACTGGGTGCGGCCCTCGCTGCCCTGCAGGATGCGCTCCACCGCCTCCTCCAGGTCAACCTGCTCGATGGCCCCCCGGCCCCGCCGGACAGTGAGCAGGGCGGCCTCGTTGAGCACGCTGGCCAGGTCGGCTCCCGTGAATCCCGGCGTCTCGGTGGCCAACCGCCCGAAGTCGACGCTCGGAGCCAACGTCTTTGTCCGGCCGTGCACCTCGAGAATGGCCAGGCGGCCCTGGCGATCGGGCCGGTCGACCACGATCTGGCGGTCGAAGCGTCCTCGCCGCAGCAATGCAGGATCGAGCACATCGGGCCGGTTGGTGGCGCCGATGAGCACCACCCCGGTATCGCGGTCGAAGCCGTCGAGCTCCACCAGGAGCTGGTTCAGGGTCTGGTCACGTTCGTCCTGGCCGGTCGCGCCCGAACTGCCACCGGCGCGGGTACGGCCCATGGCGTCGAGCTCGTCGATGAACAGAATGGCGGGAGCCCGGTCGCGCACCTGGCGGAACAGGTCGCGCACCCGGGCGGCACCAACCCCCACGTACATCTCCACGAAGTCGGCACCCGACATGGAGAAGAACGGCACCCCTGCCTCGCCGGCGACCGCCCGGGCCAGCAGGGTCTTGCCCGTGCCCGGTGGGCCGCTGAGGAGCAAACCTCGCGGGGCTTCGGCCCCGACGCCTGCAAATTTCTTGGGGTCGAGCAGGTAGTCGCGCACCTCGCGGGCCTCGAGGACGGCCTCGTCGGCGCCGGCGACGTCGGCGAAGGTGAGTGGTCGCGATGCCGCCCCCTTGCGAGCGGCGGCGTTGAGGAACGGACTCGACGCACTGGATCGCATCAGGAGGAACACGAGCAGAAACGTCGCCGCGACGACGAGCGCCGGTACCACGAAGGTCGCTGGCTGTATGAGTTGCTTGAACTTCTGCTGGTCGACATTGACGGAGATGCCGCGCTCCAGGGTGCGGCCAAGGACGCTGTCCGGGAAGATCGTCGCCTTGGTTGGGAGCCCGACCCAGTACTGGCGGCCTTTTTGCAGGTACTCAATCCGTAGGTCCTCGCTGCGGTAGACGGCAACCGAGACACCACTGTTGCTGTCGAGCTTGGAGAACTCGGTGAGTGTGACCTCCCGGCCGGGGCTGTCGGGCAGGGTGAAGTACAGGAGGGCGCCGTAGAAGACGAGAAGGGCAGGGATGCACAAAGCCACCCAGAACACGGCCTTCTTGACGAGCGGCTGCTTACCAGAACCTCGGGACACCCGGACCTCCCGGTCGTGGCCGGCGGGCTCGCGCGCTCCGTCGGGCCGATGGTAGTTCGACGAGGCAAGATGCTCGCAGGGGGCTCCGTGAGCTCAGAGCGATGGGTCGTCTTCGACTCGGTGCCGGCGGACGAGCCAATAGAACAGCACCCCGACCACGATGACGAGGCCGACGGGGATGGCCCACGCCGCGGCGTTCCCGCCTCCGTCCTTGCTTATCTTGAGCCCGGGAGCAGCTTGCCCGTTCTGGAAACCCCCGGCCGTAGTGGTGGTCGAGCCTCCGGGGCCCTTGCCGGGCGGCGTGGAGGACGGGGCCGCCGGCGCCGTGGTGGGGGCGGCCTGAGGGGCGGCCGGCTGGCCGGTGTTCGGGCTGCCGGTGGGGTTGGCGGCACACGGGTTGGCCCCGCAGGCGCCCTCGCTGGGCGCTCCCTGTGGGCAGGGGTTCGCGCCACAGGGACCCTCGTCGGCCGGCAGCTGCCCGCACGGGTTGGCACCGCACGGGCCCTGGTCGGCCGGCACTTCTCCGCACGGGTTGGCACCGCACGGGCCTCCGGCCGGAGCCGGGCCGCAGGGGTTGGCGCCGCAGGGACCCTGTTGGGCTGCGGCAGGAGGTGCAGTGACGGCACTGCCCGCTGCAGCCAGGACGCTGGAAAGACCGAACCCCACCGACGCCAGCATCACGACGTGGACAACGAGAGCCAGACGGGCACGCAGCTTGGAGATGTGCGACCTGAGTGTGACGGCATGGTTCATCTGACTTTGACTCTGCCATTTCTCGCCCGATCGGGGGCCAATCCAAGGATAGAACGGCGAACTCGGCTTTCAGGCCGGGGCTCGAACGCCTTGGGAGCGAGTCTGGCGAACCACCGAGGCGCCGGCGGTCGAGAGCAGGACGAGGCCGATCACGCCCAGCGGCACGAGGATCCATGGCGACCGACCACTGGCCAGGTGGCCCGGCTGCCCGAACGCCTGGCGCTGATCGACCACCAGTGGAGCAACCGGCTGGGTCCCCGGCGCATAGGCCGAGACACCCGACGACGAGAAACCCGAGGCATCGGCCGGCGATGGCCGGGGGTTGTCCGAGGGGCGGGCCTGGGGGGACGCAGCTACCGCCCGTGCGGGGGCGGCCACGGGAGCGGGGGCAGCCTGGGGGACCGGTGCAGCCTGGGGAGCGGGCGTCTCGGCGGGAGGTGCCGGCGAGGGGACGGCGGGCGCAGGCGGGGCACCTGGTGCAGGCGGGGCGACTACCGGCGTCCGAGCGATGCGGAGGATCGCGGCCCCGTCGTACGGTTCATGGCCGCCAGGGACGCCATCGCCTTCCTGGTGTGCGGAGATCAGGTATTCGCGGCCAGGAATCGCGTTGGCCGGAATGGTGGCATCCACGTCAAAGGAGTCCGTCTGGGGTGCCACGCTGGCAAGCACGGCGTTCGTGCTCCCGCCGCCCCAGTAGACGTTCACGGGTTTTCCTCCGGCCTGGAAGCCGGTGAATTCGATCCTGACCACGGATCCGGGTTCGTGCCGGCCTGGCTTGGGCCGGATGCCAGCGTGGATCGTGCAGGCGAACGCCGGCGACATGTACAGGAGGGCGGCGACGACCGTGGCCACGCCAGCCAGCCCGACGCCGATCGAACCTCGGCTCACCTGCTTGCGCTGAGTCATGGGCACCTCGTCCACGTATTCCCCTTGCTCTCCGGCGCGCGCATCGGCCGGTCGGCCCAAGGCGGCGCCAAACCTGACAAATCTGGCTACTCCAGTGTCTCACCACCAGCTGAAGATCGGCTGAAAGTCAACCTTAAGATTTGCTGAAGAAGCACGGGTCCCTGGACGCCTCTACCACTCAATCGTCACGAGTGTGAACTCGGGCCCCGCGCCGGCCGCGCCGACTCCCTGAGGGAGAGAGCCAGCACTGCCACCATCCCGGCGAGTACAGGCCACACAACGATCGGCCAGACCGGTCGGCGTTGGACCCGAGCACCGGCGATGTCCTGCCGGCCCGTGTCGATGGTCCCCACCCTGGTGTCGGTCCAGGCCGCAAAGGTTTGATCCTGGTGGCTGTCGATGCCCAGCTGGGTGCCGAAATCGGGGCCGCCGTACGGTGTGCCCGGGCCGATCCGGGTGTCGAACGACTTCGAAGACAACCGCACGTTGCTGAACGACCGGCCTCCGTCGCTCGACGATGCCAGGTAGGCGTTGGCCCGGTCGCCACGGCGGTCGAGGAACACGACGTCGACCCGGCCGTCGCCGGCCACCGCCACGCGTGGCAGGTACTGGGACGTCCCGTCCTTGACCCGGTTGTCGTTGACCCGTACCGGTGGCGCCCACGTATGCCCGTTGTCCGTCGACCGTCGCAGGAACACATCGTCGTCGCCGTCGCGCCCGTCGGCCCAACTCGCGTACAGGTCACCGTGGGGGCCGGCAGCGAGCGAGGGCGACGGAGGCAGGAACACAATGAAGCGGCGGGTCGCGACCACGTTCGATTCCACCTCCACGCCCGCCGAGAAAGTCCGGCCGCCGTCGGTCGAGCGGGTGAGCACCAGGGCGAAGGGCTGTTCGGCGGGCGGTCCCTCGAGGTTGTCGAAGTCACGCCGGTCGCCCTTGAAGTCCTCGTACAGCACGACCAGGCGACCGGCCGAGTCGACGACGGGGTCGGCTGCCCCCACCCTCTCCCGTTGGGCGTCGCTGACGGTGACCGGGGCCGAGAAGGTATGCCCTCCGTCGTCGGAGTGGGAGGCGACGATGGGGCTCGGCCCCCCGAGCCGGAACAGGCCCACGTTGGTGGCTTGGAGCCAGGTCACGTGGACGACGCCTTTCGGGCCCACCGCCAGGCGCGCCTGGAAGCTGAGCTTGCCCGACACCCGGACGGGTTCACCCAGCGTGCGGCCGCCGTCGGCGGAGGTGGCGAGCCACAGGTTGGCCGGTGTGTTGCCCGTTCCCTCGAGGTTCACGTAGAGCACGTACAGGGTGCCGTCGGGCCCGAAGGCCACATCGGGCGCGAAAGGCCGGTCGTTCCCAGGTGGGAGGGGCAAGGTGACGGACCGCCACGTGGACCCGTCGTCGGAACTCGACTGGAGGAGGGCCGAGTACTCGGGGCGGTCGACGCGTTGGACGACCACCAGGTTGGCCGGCCGGCGGGGGTTGCGGGCCACCGCCGGCGAGTTGTTGGAGTCGATGGGCTGCGAGACGTTCACCAGCACGTCGGGCCCGACGGTGGTGCCGTACCCCACGAACAGACCCACCAGGGCGGCAACCGTCAGGGCCGCACCCAGTCCCGCCGCCAGGACCAGTAGTCGTCCCTTCATGCCGGGCTTACCAGGGGCTGAGTCGGCCTGCGGGCGCCTCCCGTGATCGCGACTTGGTGGATCAGTACGCTCTCTGGGCTGCGGCCCGGACTTCGGTGCCGGCCCAGGCGGGGGCCGAGTCGGCACCCGGCCTTCGGCGACCGCAGAAGCCCACCAGCAGGACGATTGCGCCGCCGCACACCAGGGCCAGCCCCGACATCCGTTCGTCGGCGCTCTGGCCCACCATGTTGTAGTGAGGCGCGGCGCCCGGGGAAAAGGGCTCCGGGAAGGGTCCAGCCGCCGGGGCAGCCAGGGTCGGGGGCCCAGGAGCCATGAATCCCGGCGTGGGCGCTTCAGGACCGACAGGCGGCGGAGCACCGGGCGGTGGGGCCGAGCCCCCGGCCCCCGGGGCCGACGGGGCCGGCGGGACAGCGGCGCTGGCCACCAGCCCAGCCGACACCGGACCCGCCCCGGGCACGGCTGCCGAACCGGAGAAGGGACTGACTCCGAACCCCTCGATGGGCGACGCACCTGCGTTGGGCACGGGGGACGTGCCCAGCCCACTCGGTGGAGCCGGTTGCACCGGCCCGCCCGAGGGGAAGACGCCCGGGGTCTGCGGTTTCGACACATCGGCGGGGGGCTTGTCGAGCTCGGAGTACGTGAACTGGTCGTTGTCGGGCTCCAAGCCCCCCCGGGCGACCCGCGATGGTCCCGCCGCCGTGGTCACCAGGACATCGACGGTTCCCCCCGCATGGGGCGGGGCATTGACGACCATCTGGGAGCCGCTCTTGATGTCACACGCCTGGGCCTGCAGGCAGTCAATGCGATTGGCATCCTGTCCGAGGTCCGAGGGGTTGCCGAAGCTCACCGACAAGACACCGGCGAAGCCGCTGCCATCGATCGTGATCGGCGCGCCCCCAGGCGTGAAATCGCTCGGAGGAGTGAGGCTGTGGACAATCGGGAGGGGCGGGACGGTGGTGCTGGTTGTCGATGTAGAACTGGTCGTGGAGGTCGAGGTGGTCGAGGACGTCGATGTGGTGGTCGACGTCGAGGTGGAGGTGGACGTCGAACTCGAAGTGGTCGTCGTTGCGCCCTTGCGGACGCCGTCCCACAGCCACGTGTCCCCTAACCCCCCAGCATCGCCGCGTCCCCCAAAGACCAGGACGCCCGGAGTGGGACCGGGACTCTGGGCGATTGCCATCGAGGATCTAGGCGTCAACTCGCCAGGGTCTGTTTCCTCAAGCTGCCAACCGTCGCCGGACCACGTCCAGGTCTTGTAGTCATAGTTGGGGCCAGAAAGGGGACAATATCCAGTACCCGTGTTCGGGTCACACGTCAATTCGATGTCGCCGATGCCCGGGGCGGAGCCTCCGACCATGACGACTCTGTCGGTCGCGGCATCGAAGGCCATCCCCGCCGAGCGTCTCGCCTTCAGAGTGACCGGCTGTCCGTCAACTGCCGACGTCGGCGGCACCGTGGGGGACAGTGGGGGGAGTCTTGGAAACCTCCAGCCGTCGTCCCAGATCCAGGTATCCCCGAGCTCCGAGGTGACGCCGAGGCTCTTCGGATCCGAAACGCCCCCACCGAACAAGACGATGCTCCCGCTGTTGACGCGACCCTCGGACCCGTCGTAGGCCATCGCCGACGCGTACCGCTTCGGCGGTGCGGGCAGCCGTTTGTCCTCGCGCCAGGAAGGGGGACGTCCTGGGACACCGGGACGACCCGGGACGCCCGGGTCCCACAGCCACGTGTCGGCAAGCGAATTTCCGGCGGCGTCGCTGCCACCAAAGAGGACGATCGTTTTGAGCTTCTTGTCGTACGCCATTGCTGCGTATTCGCGAGCGGAAGGCCGAGGGCCCGAGCTCGGGCCCGAGGTCCATTTTCCGCCCGCCCACAACCAGGTATCGCGCAACACGCCTGAGGGTCCGCGTCCGCCGAACAGGACCACCCTCTGCCCGTCGAACGCCATCGCTGCACCCCCGCGGACGCCAGGCTTGGGGGCGTTGTCCGGAAACAGGTGCTTCGTCCAGGCGGAGCCGTTCCAGGTCCAGG
This sequence comes from Acidimicrobiales bacterium, assembly GCA_038232455.1. Taxonomy (GTDB): domain Bacteria; phylum Actinomycetota; class Acidimicrobiia; order Acidimicrobiales; family AC-14; genus DATAQC01. The sequence continues at coordinate 29,170 of JBBSHU010000015.1, read as the reverse complement.
TTTCGTCGTTCGGCAGCGGCTTGAGGCCGCCGAACAGCACAGTTTCCCGCTGCTGGGAGTCAAGTGTCATCGCTGCGTCGAATCTGGGGTCGGGCGCGGGGCCGAACCTGGGGTCGGGCGCGTGATTGTCCGACACGCAGTGCTCAGCCGACGTTGGCTGGCATAGCCATTGCGGCCCGTCCACGGGGTTACCGCTCGACGGGGACACCTGGCCGAGGACGACGGCGCCGGCGAGCATCATGCCGACACCGACTGCCATGGCCACTCGGGCCAGCCAGGATCTGGTGTCGGGCGTCATGACCACCAGGTTACGAGCCCAGCTCTCGCTACCACCCGGCGGGCGGGTGCCCGCCGGGTGGTCGCAGAGAGGTGGTGCATCACGGGAAAAACACGTCCCGGATGGACGGCGGCAGGGGAAGAGGCTTGTCGCCGTTGGTCCCGAAGGTCACGGACGGAGTGGTGACATTGGGAGCGGTGGGGTTGGCAGGAGGCGTGGTTGCAGGCGGAACGATCACGATACCGTTCTGGCTGTACCACGTACCCGTGGACGGACGGAACACGGCGACGTCGGTAGTCCCGTCGCCGTTGTAGTCACCGGGCACGGGGATGTCGCCCGTGGTACCGAAGGACGTGGCGAGTATGCCGTTGACGAACCATTGGCCCGTCGACGGCCGGAACACCGCCACGTCGGTCTTGTTGTCACCGTTGTAATCACCGGGCACGGGGATGTCGCCGGCCGTGCCGAAGGCCACCGCGCCCTGGCCCTGGATGTACCAGACGCCGGAGGACGGGCGGAACACGGCGATGTCGGTGGTGCCGTTGCCGTCGTAGTCGCCCGGGACGGCGATGTCACCGCTCGTACCGAAGGTCACTACTGCACCACCGTTGATGTACCAGGTGCTGTTGGAGGGACGGAACACGGCGATCTCGGCACTGCCGTCCCCGTTGTAGTCGCCCGGCACCGGGATATCCCCGTTGATCCCGAAGTTCACTGCCGAGTCGAGATAGGTCGGGGTGGCGCCGATTCCGGTGCCGCCGGTGAGGGTGTGGATGAACCAGGTGCCGGTGGACGGGCGGAACACGGCGATGTCGGTGATGCCGTCACCGTTGTAATCGGCAGGCACGGCGATGTCACCGCTGGTACCGAAGGTGGTGACAGGCACCGACCCCCCACCGTTGACGAACCACTGACCCGTCGACGGCCGGAACACCGAGACGTCGGTGGTGGTGTTGCCGTCGAAGTTGGCCACCGGCGGTCGTTCACGTGACTCGAAGGCGAAGATCTGCCCGGCATCCTGGATGGTGGCGACGTCTTTGAAAGGAGAGCCGGCCAGGTAGTCCTGGTTGCCGTCACCGTCGAGGTCGCCCGGCGATGCAATCCCCCAGCCCAGGTTCGGGCCCAAGTCCGAGGGCGTGCTCGCCTGCTGGTCAGCCACGGGCAGCTCCAGGGCCTTGAACAGCACTGCGGTGCGGGCGGAGGCGCTGGCCGGCCCGTTGAACACATAGGTGCCGCCGCTTCCGGTGGCCCCGGCCACGTGGTGGGGCGACTGGCCCACGTAGTAGTCGGCCCTGCCGTCGTTGTTGTAGTCGGTGGTGGTCATGGACCACCCGAACTGGCCGCCGAGCTCGGGGGTGGGGTCGTCGACGGTGACCAACAGCTGGCCCACGCCGGTGGCGATAGTGGACTTGCCGTCGAAGATCCAGGCCCGACCCTGACCGGAGCCGGAAGGACCATCCTGGCCGAAGCCGTTGGCGTAGATCTCGTTCACGCCGTCAGCGTTGAGGTCGCCCGGGGAGTTGGGAGCTGCGTCCTGGAACCCGAAGGTGGCGCCGGCCTGGGGGACGGGGTCGTCCACTCGGGCCAGCAGGGCGCCGTTGGCGCCGCTGAACACGTACACCCGGCCCTGGCCGACCATGCCGCCCACCGTCAGGTTGGCCGCATCGACGGACTGGTCGGCCACGCCGTCGCCGTTGAGGTCGCCGGGGGTCTGCACGGCCAGCCCGAAGGTTCCACAGTTGGCGGCACAGGACGTCGTGGCAGTGGGAACAGGGTCGGGAAGGTCGAGCGTGCGCAGGAGGGCACCGGTGGCGCCGCTGAAGATGAACGCCTGGCCCTGGTTGAAGCCGCAACCGGCCGGGACCGGCGAGATGTCACCACAGGCGAGGTCGCCGGCGGCCGCCTGGGTGCCAGCCGTGCCCTGGGCGGTCACTACTGCAGCGGAGCAGCCGGCGGTGTTGCAGACATCGTTGTTCGACGCGCCGATAATGATGTCGGGCACGCCATCGGCGTTGATGTCGCCGGCCTTGCCGATGCGCGAGCCGAAGCGGGCCGAGCTGGTGGGCGAGCCCTGCGGCGTGGGGTTGTTGATGGCGTAGAGGAGCGCGCCGTTGGCCCCGCTGAAGACCCATGCCTCGCCCTGGTTCTCGTTACAGCCGTTGGGCTCGGGGGCGGTCGGCGACAGGCACGGTCCGGTTACCGGGACGTCCTGGGCGTCGGTTCCCGACACGAGGTCGGGGATTCCGTCGCCGTTCACGTCGCCCGGAGATGAGATGTAGAAGCCGAAGGCGGCTCTGTCGGCCGGCTGGACCACGGGTGCGTCGATGCGGTAGAGCACCTGGAAGGTCTTCCCGCTCACGGCGTAGACCCGGCCCTGGCTGGTGTTGCCGTTGATCGCCGCGAAGGGATCGCCGGTCCAGAAGTCCTTCACTCCGTCAGCGTTGAGGTCGCCGGGCGTCACACCGTTTCCGCCGTTGGGTCCGGCGAGGGAAGCGGCCACCAGCCGTTCTCCCCACCGGCGGGCCGGCTGGTCGGGCGAATCGATCCTCGTGGGTACGTACGCCGTGCTTGCCGTGGCCGCAGCCGCCGGAGCCACGCCGGCGGCGAGTGACGCCGCGGCGATGGCGGCCATCGACCCGAGAACGACAGGGACACGCATGAGCCTCGAGACCCGTTGCCTGGCCCGCCCGCTCCGTCCTTGATTGCCACGGGGTGCGGGGGTTGATCCTGTCGACGCAGATGTCATAGCTGGTACTCCAATCAAAGGGTGCAGGTTGCCGGACCAGAGGGGACGACAGGGCGAGTGGCGCCGGGCTCGGCCGAGCCCACCCCAGTCATCTTTCCCACTTATGTATGGAAAGTCTCACACACCTGATGCTGAAGAACTGCTGAAGATTTGCCCGTTCGACCGACCACGCTTTGTCGCAGGCCGGAGGCGCTGTAGGATCTGTTCCAGTTGCCGGACGTTTTCTCTCGCCCGGCACCGAACTGCTGTGCAAAGCAATGAATAGCGGGACCTCTCCGTCGGGCGACGGGTGGCCCCTCGGGTCGCCTAGCCGTAGGAGTCATGGACCGGTGTCTTCAATACGAGCGATCCGCCCGGCACCCGACCGCCCTGCATCCGGCTCACGCGCCGAAGAAATCATCGAGGCGGCCAACGATGCGTACCTGGCCACCGACGAAGCCGGCGACATCGTCGCCTGGAACGCTGCGGCCGAGCGCACGTTCGGGTGGTCGCGCGACAAGATCCTGGGCCGAAACTTCGGCGACACCATCATCGCCCCCTCCTCCCGGTCGGCCCCCGAGGCGGGTATCGCCCGGATCCTGTCGGCCGCCCGAGGGCCGGTCTCGGACCGACGGATCGAGTTGGACGCCGTTCACCGAGACGGCCACGGTCTTCCGGTGGAGGCCAGCCTGTGGACCACCCACGACGGCGACACCACGGTTCTTCATGCCTTCCTGCACGACATCAGCGCCCGCCGCCATCAACAGGAAACCCTCTTCCGGATGTCCACGCTCGTCTACTCGCTCGACGAAGCCGTCCTCGGCCTCGGCCCTGACGGGACGATTCTCAGCTGGAACTCCGGAGCGGAACGCACGTTCGGCTACACCGCCGTCGAAGTCGTCGGCAGCCCAGCGTCCATGCTGCTGCCTCCCGAGCGCCGGCACGAAGTGGCCGGTTGGTGGGAGGCGCTGCGAGCGCGAGTGGGGCCGCAGTGCCACGAGATCGAAGGGGTCCGCAAGAACGGCGTGATCATGAACCTCGTCGTCACCATCTCGCCGTTCCGTGACGGTCGTGAGGAGGTGAGCGGGGCCAGCGTCATCGCCCGCGACGTTACCCAGCAGCACTGGATGGCGAAAACCCTCGAGAACACCTTGGAGTCGCTGGAGTTGGCCCTGCAGGAAACCCGCGAATCCGAGGCGCGCTGCCGGCGCTTCCTGGGCGACGCCGCCCACCAGTTGCGGACGCCGATCGCCGGCATCCGGGCCTCGGCGGAGACACTTCTTCGGGGTTCGTCGCCCGACGACCGTGATCGGCTGCTTCTCAACGTGGTCCGGGAGACCTCCCGGGCCAGTCGGGTGATGACCGGCCTGCTCCGCATGGCTCGCGTCGACCAGGGAGAAACGCTGCGATACCTGCCGTGCGACGTGGTCCGTCTCTGTACCGAGGAGGTCGAGCGGGCCTGCTCCCTCGCCCCTCACCTCGAGATTGCGGTGCGGTCCTCGACCGAGCCCACCTACGGTCCTGAGCTCGACCCCAATGTCGTCCGGGAGATCCTCACCAACCTCTTGGACAATGCCCGACGCCACGCCGAGCGTTGCATCGAGGTGACGGTGACCCCCGCCGACGACCTCGTGGAGATCCGTGTCCACGACGACGGGCCGGGTCTCCCCGACGACCAGGTGGAGCGGGTCTTCGAACGGTTCGTGAGCCTGGACGGAAAGGGTGGTTCGGGCCTCGGGCTGACCATCGCCAAAGGGCTGGCGCAGGCCCACAACGGACACCTTTCCTACGAACGGGGCTTCGTGCTGCGCCTGCCCGGCACGGCCCCGAAGATCGACTGCGGCGGGGCCGCCCGGCCCGGCCCCCTCCCGGCCTCTACATAGCCCTCAGGCGCGCAGCAGTTGGCCGCTCAGGCTCTGGACGGCCAGCATGGCCGGGCAGTCGTCGGCAATCTCGAGGGGAGAGATGCACCGGCGTTCCGCCTCGGCAATCGTCGGGTCTTCGGGGATCTCCACGACGTCGGCGCCGGGGAGCAGGTCGCGAACCCACTGGGCGTCATTGCCTCCCTCGACCCGGTTCACCACGACCACGACATTGGTCACCCCGAGGTCGCTGGTGACCTGGAGGGCCCGCCGAGCCACCTCCACCGCGCTGCGATCGGGAGTGGCCACCACCACGACGCCGTCCGCCGGCTTGGGATCGGTCCAGCAGAGGTCGGTGACTCCCGCCTCCAGATCGGCGAGCACGATGCGGTCCTCGGCGGCGAGCCCGTCGAAGATCTCCCGGGTCGTACGGTGCGATCCGCAGCACAGGCACCCCTCCCCCGGTCGTTCGATTCGCCCCGTCTGCAGAAGGCGGACCCCGTCGGACGCCGTGACGCCCAGCGCATCGAGAAAATCCTCCGCCTCCTTGGCGGGCAGATCCGTGGTCGGGCTGGCGTCGTGGCTGTGGGCGGCCTTCTCCTGGTTGACCACGTTCGCCACCCCGGCCACGCCGTCGGTCCGCTCGACACCCAGGCCGAGGGCGATGCCCAGGTTGGGATTGGGGTCGGCGTCGACGGCGACCACCGAATTACCCAACCGACCATAGGTGCGGGCCAGCGCAGCGGTCAGCGTGGTCTTGCCGACGCCGCCTTTACCGGTGATGGCCAACTTCATCTGCGACCCTTCCTTTTCGTCAAAGGACCCTTCGCCACGGGGCCCCGATGGTCAGAACCCTAACGTGTCGACCAACATACGAACGGCTGCGACAGCTGGGTTTTCGGAGTCCAGGTCTCGGAGCGAGCCCTCTCGGGCCAGTCGCCGGATCTCGGCATCGAAGGGGACAGCCCCGATCACGGGCATCTGGGCGCTCACCCGGTCGACCTCATCCGGGCTCCGCACATTCGTCACCACCACGCCGGTGTCGACGTTGTCGTGGCTCAGGATCTCGCACAGGCGCCGGCCGGTGAGGATCGACGTGGGCGTCGCTTCCACCGTGACCAGGGCCAGCGAGGCGAAGTTGGCGTATCCCTCGTAGGCGTTGGTGGGGCCGGCAGCCAGATCGGCGACGACCACCCAACCGGGCTCTTCGAACTGGGCGGTTATCTGGCGCACGGCACTGAGGTAGTGATGAAGGGGCGTGTGTACACCGGCCATGTTGCCGAAGCCGAGGAAGGCGACCTTTCCCGCGGCCTGGAAAGCGTGGCGGCGGACGGCCTCGGCTGCGGTCAGGTCACGGGCCAGCCCCCACCCGTAGGGCACGTCGGGCTGGCGCTCGATGGCGCTGTCCGGGAGGGCGATGTCGTAGGCCGGAATCCCGAGGGCGATGGCCAGACCGGGGTTGGCGTCGAGGTCGACGGCAAGCACCAGCAGGCCTCGCTCGCTGAAGACCCGGGTCAGCAGCGCCGCCAACACGGTCTTGCCGGAACCGCCCTTTCCGGCGATGGCCAGCTTCTTGGTGGGTGGCCCTCGGTCACCCTCAGGCTCGGAGCACATATCCTGCCCCTCGAACGGTGTGCACCAGGCGAGGCCCGAGCGTCTCGAGCTTACGCCGCAAGGTGCTGACGTGAACCTCGACGAGGTTGGTGCCATAGGCGTCGAAGCCCCACACCAGGGTCAGCAGTTGGATCTTCGACAGCACCTGCCCGTGATGCTGGGCCAGCACGCAGAGGAGGTTGTACTCGGTGCGGGTCAGCTCCAACGGCTGTCCCGCCCGAAGCACCGTCCGGGCTGCCTCGTCGATAACCAGGTCGCCGACCTGGCGAACCTGGGACGACAGCCGGCCCGCCCGACGCAGGAGAGCATGGATCCGAACCAGCAGCTCGGCCATCGAGAAGGGCTTCACCATGTAGTCGTCGGCCCCGGCGTCGAACCCGGCCAACCGGGCGTCGAGGCTGTCGGCGGCAGTCAGGAACAACAGCGGCAGGTCGTTCGTGGCCCGCAGCACGCGCGCCACGCCGTACCCGTCCGGCCCGACGGGTAGGCGAACGTCGAGGACGGCCAGGTCGGGCCGGAACTCCTCGGCCACTCGGGCGATGGCCGAACCGTCCTCCTCGGTCCTGACCTCGTAGCCCTCACCGCCGAGCGCCACCCCGAGGGCCGTACGGATGGGCTCGTCGTCCTCGACGACGAGAATCCTCGCTTTCATACGCTCACCTACGCGTCCCGGGGAGTCGGCGACCAGGGTTGTCTGGGCCACCGGCTAGGTCTGGGAGCGCCACCAGGCGCCGGCCTTGGCCCCGTTGTCCGGGCGCCCTGGCCGGCCGTGGACGCCGGCGAGGATCTCGTGCAGGTCGGGTCCCTTGAGGGTCTCGTGGGCCACCAGGGCATCGGCCAGCGCATCCAGGGTCGAGCGGGAGGCGACGAGAAGGGCGGTGGCCCGCTGTTCCTGCTCGTCGAGGATGCGCCGTACCTCGGTGTCGAGGTGCTCGAGCGTGGGCTGGGACACCTCGTTGGTCAGGAGGTAGTCGCGCCCGAGGAACACCTCCTTGTGCTCGGCCAGGATCCGCACCCGGCCCAGGCGGGCGCTCATCCCGAACCGGCCGGCCATGTCGCGCGCCGTGGTGGTGGCCCGCTGCAGGTCGGCTTCGGAGCCGATCGAGGGCTCGTTGAAGACCAGCTCCTCGACGGCCACGCCGGCCATGGCGATGGCGATGCTCGACTCCATGTCGCCCCGGGTGGGCAGCACCGCCCCGCCGTCGAACAGCGACAGGTGACCGACGCCCTGGCCCCGGGAGATGATGGAGAGCTTCTCCACCAGGTCGGCCTTGCCCAGGGCCACGGCCACCACCGCGTGAGCACCCTCGTGGTAGGCGATCCGGCGCTGATCGTCGGCCGACAGGATGGAGGCCCGGCGGCGCGGCCCGCTTACGACCCGTTCGACCGCTTCGTCGAGATGGCTGCGGGCCACGGCCACGGACCGCTCCCGCACGGCCAACAGGGCTGCCTCGTTGAGCACGTTGGCCAGGTCGGCGCCGGTGAAGCCAGGACTGGCTGCGGCGACGGCGGGGAGATCGGCCTTGGCGTCTTCGAGGCGCTTGCCCTTGGCGTGCAGGCGGAGAATGGCGAGCCGCCCGGCCAGGTCGGGGCGTTCCACTGTCACCTGACGGTCGAAGCGACCGGGGCGGAGGAGGGCGGGATCGAGGATGTCGGGGCGGTTGGTGGCGGCGATCACGACCACGCCCTCGCTGGGGGAAAAGCCGTCCATCTGTACCAACAGCTCGTTGAGCGTCTGTTCCCGCTCGTCGTGGCCGCCGCCGAGGCCGGTCCCCCGTTGGCGTCCCACGGCATCGAGCTCGTCGATAAAGAGGATGGCCGGAGCCGACGACCGGGCCTGGCGGAACAGGTCGCGGACCCGTGCCGCTCCGACGCCCACCAGCGACTCCACGAACTCCGATCCCGACACGCTGAAAAAGGCCGCTTGGGCCTCGCCTGCCACCGCCCGGGCCATGAGGGTCTTGCCACATCCCGGAGGGCCCATCAGCAGCACGCCCTTGGGCGGTCGGGCACCCATGCGGTCGAACGCCGAACGATCGGCGAGGAAGTCCCGCACCTCCACCAGCTCGGCCAGCGGTTCCTCCATGGCCGCCACATCACCGAACGTCGAGGCCCCCGGTTGTTTGAGCCTCCGGTCGCCGATACGCCCGAACACGGAGAACTCCTTGGTGCCCCCACCCGTTCGCGAAAGCGAGAAGAGCAGGGCGAAGAGGTCGGCCAGGATTAGGAGGGGCAGGAGGAACTGGGCCAGGAAGCGGATCAGGCGTTTGGTGGATTGGGAGTCGACGGTGATCCGGGTTCCCCCCGTATAGAACGACTTGAGGAGGTCGTTGGTGGCGGCGTCGCTGGCCGGGTACGACGTGAAGTACTTCAGCGGGGGCTGCCCCGGCGCCGTCACGATGGTGCCCGTGATGCGGGCGTCCTCGTCGAGGAACCGGGCCGTCGGCAGGTTGTGGTCGTTGGCGGCCCGGATGACCACGTCCAAAGGCAACTCGCGACCGGGTGACGCCGGGCGGAGGGCATAGAGGGCCGCTCCATAGACGGCGAGAAGCACCATCAGGGCGATCGCCAGGTCCCCGGTGGGGCCTCGTTCCGAGCGTCGGCGCCGCTCCTTCCCCTGATGCGACGGTGCCTTGTCCTCGGTGACCGGTATGGCCGGGGTCGGCTTGTCCGGAGGGGTTCCACGCTGCGGCAACTTCATCGCCTGCCTCCTCGGTCGACCGAAACGTTGTTGTCGGCGGAACTCCTCACCACTGTGCCCCGCTCCCGCCGCCCATGAGACTCTCACCTTTACCTGAAGAACTGCTGAAGGTGCATCGGGGCTGGAGTGCCAGGTTGGGGCATGACAGGCTCACCCGGTGCCCCCCGCTCCGCCGATCGACATCGTCTGCATCCTCCACGGAGGTTTCACGCTTCCGGTATGGCTCGTGGACCTCCCAGGGTGCTGGCGCCTTCACCTGACCCTGAACGATCCCGCCGACCACGAATACGCCGACCTTCCGGCCGGTGCCGTCGTCACCCGAAACCCCGTTCCTCTCGGATTCGCCCAGAACGTGAACGCCGCCCTCGGCCGCACATTCGCCGATGGGCGTTGCCCGGCCGCCTGCATTGTGAACTTCGATCTCCAGGCGCGCCCGGAGGATCTTCGCCAGCTGGTATCGACGCTCGAGGACGACGAGACGTTGGCCGCCGCCGGGGCGGTGCTCTGCTCGGTGCCGGGCGAGCCGACGTTCAGCGTCGGCACCTTGCCCACGCCGACGAAGGAGGCCCTCCGGGCGGCTGGTCTCCGCAACGGCCGGCTCATGGATCTCCAGAGAAGTCTGTTGAAGCACACGAGCGGCTGGGCCGCGCGCAACCAGGAGCCACCGTCGGGCACACGATTCCTGGCTCATGGTGAGTATCTGCCCTGGACCTGCCTCGCCGTCAGCAGCCGGGCCTACTCCTCGGTCGGGGGTCTGGACGAGCGGTTCCCCCTCTACGCCGAGGACATCGACTGGTCACTGCGTTGCCAGCAATCCTCGTGGCGCCTGGCCCTCGTGGACTGCGGGCCGGTCATCCACGCCGAGCGGGCCACGCGAAGCCCGAGGACCGACGCTCTGTTCGAGTTCAGTCACCTGGAGCTCCACCGCAAGTGGCACTGGGATGCCAACCTGGCATGGCAGCGGAGGGCACTGCGGGTCCGGCGTCGCTGGCCGGTGCGCCGGATCACCGCGCCTCTCGACTGGTCGGTCCTGACCAATCTCGACGGGAGCTCTGGTCTCGCCGGCCCCAACGGGGCGGTGAAGGTGGGTCCCGCTACCATGCCCTACGTGGCCGAGCCGGGGAAAAGCACCATTTGATGGTCGAGCGGGAACAACTCCATCCGAGCGACTATCTGCGCGTCCTTCGCCGCAGCCGACTCCTGATCGCCCTTATCGCTATCGGCGTTGCCGTGGTCGCCGTGGCCATCGGTCTGGCCGGCCCACACGTCTACGAGGCCACTGCCGAGGTTGTGGTGCAGCAGGCCTCCACCAACTCCGTCTTCGGCACCAACAATTCGCCGACGCCCGACCCTGCGAGGGCCCTCGAGACGCAGATCCGGGTGATCGAGGGTCCCCAGGTTCGTACGGCGGCCGAGAAGAAGGTGGGCCGAGCACCGAAGATCTCGGCGGCGGCGGCCAAGGACGCCGATGTCATCGGTATCACCGCCCAGGAACCCAGCGCCCAGAAGGCCGCGGCGGTGGCAAACGCGTATGCCGAGGCGTTCGTCGACCTTCTGCGCCAGCAGGCTGTCGACGAGGTCCTGGCCCTCACCAAATCCATCCAGACCAAGATCACCGACCTGCAGGGCCAGATCGACGGGGCCACCGGGGTCGAGCGCGACACGCTGGTTCAAGCCCAGGGAGCGTTCCGGCAGAAGTTGGGCGAGCTCCAGGTCAACGAGCCCCTTTCGGGCAGCAGTGCCCGGCTCGTGACACCGGCCGTGGCCCCGGCGGCTCCTGCAAAGCCGCGACCGTTCCGGACCGGGCTCTGGGCCCTCTCCTTCGGGCTCGTCCTAGGCGTGGGGGCGGCGTTTGCCCGCGACTACCTGGACAACTCGGTGAAGACGAAGGAGGACCTCGAGCGGGCCGCTCCCGGCCTCCCCGTGCTCGGGCTCATCCCGACCGTGCCGGGGTGGAAGTCCGATGAGGACGGCGGGGGGCGGGGTACCGGGTCGATCCGGGCGGATGCGCCGGAAGCGTTCCGGACCCTGCGCACGACCGTCAAGTTCCTGGGCATCGAGTCTCCCGCCCAAGTGCTCCAGATCACGAGCCCGGGGGTCCGCGACGGCAAGACGACAATGGTCGCGCACCTGGCGGGGGCCATCGCCAGGACCGGGCAACGGGTGATCGTGGTGGATTGCGACCTCCGACGCCCGCGGATGCATCAGGTCTACGGCCAGGAGAACCGGGCGGGCCTCACGTCGGTGGTCATCGGGCGAGTCCCGCTGTCCAACGCCATGGCCCCGGTCGCCGATGTGCCGAACTTGCTGCTGTTGCCGTCGGGGCCACGACCGCCCAACCCCTCCGAGCTCCTCTCCTCCAAACGCACGGCCGAGATCATCGACGCACTGCGCCAAGCCGCCGATGTCGTCTTGCTCGATTGCCCACCGGTCCTTCCCGTGACCGATGCGCTCGTTTCCGCCGCCCATGCCGACGCCACGCTGCTCGTGTGCCGCGCCGGGGTGACCGACCGTCGGAATCTCATGCGAGCGCTCGAGTTGTTACGCCAGGTGAACGCCCCCGTGGCCGGCACCATCTTGAACGGCGCTTCCGCCCACGACACCTACGGGGACAGCTACGGCGAGTACTACCACCTGCCCGAAGCCACGGGCGACCGGGCACCGGCGGTGGCCAAGCGCCCCGCCCCGCGGTAGCGACGGGCCCGTTCCCCGGGAACGGGCAAATCTCCGCTCCCGGCCCGTCAGGGTTGGTTGGGGTCGGGCCCCGCGACCCTGGCGACAACCTGCAGGACCGTCTCCGCCGAAGGTCGGTCGTCGGGGCTCACCTGGCGACGGAGCCACACGGTTCGGCTCTCGACCACGACAGCGTCGGCGCCGAGTTGGCGCGGATCTTCCACCGGGCGGTGAACCTCGCGGCCCTGGGCCACGGCATCGCGGTAATGGCGGACGGCTCCCGGACCGAGAACGTCGCGTAGCGACGCCCGCTGGAGGCCCAACCGCTCGTAGAGGACGCGTTCGGGATCGGCCAGGAAGCCCCACGGCCATTCCAGACGATCGGCCAGTGTGGCCAGGGCGGGGGCGGGACTGAAGCCGGCGGCCACCACGGTGGCCCTGAGAGCCTCGAAGTCGGACCGGCGACCCTGCATCTCCACGAGATGCTCCTGGCACGGCAGTCAGTACCGGTGACGGATGACGGCGAGAACGAGGAGCCCGTGGTCGGTTCCGAAGTCGAACGGTTCACCCGTACGGGCGTCGTCCAGCACGACACCGTCGAGGTCGACGGTGTCGCCCGGACCGCCGTCGGACGACCGCTGCGGCATGTCCGGCGGAGCCATCGGGCAAATCTAGGAGCGCACCAACTCCACGCCCAACTCGTCGTCGAACTCGTAGTTCAGCTCGTCGATGAGGCGGGCCACCAGGTGGAGGCGGGGCTCAGGGAGCCGTCGTCGGAGGCAACGTGAGGATCGGGCCCGACGTCGGAGGCACGGTGGGAGGGGCGACCGTGGTGGGAGAGGTCGTCGTGGGCTTGACCGCGGTGGTGGAGGGTCGGGCGGTGGTCGGCGTGGGCTCGGGCGTCGTGACCGTCCGGCTCGGGGGCTCGGTGGGGGTGGTCGTAGTGCCGGGAACGACCAGGGTGACCACCGTCGTTCGCTTCACCTTGGCGTCGGCCGGCGGCTTCTGGTCGATCACCCTATTGGGGTCGCCCGTGCGGTCGGGCTGCTGTTCGACGGTGGAGGTGAGGCCGGACCGGCTCACTGCCGCCTTGGCATCGTCGACGGTGAGGTCGATGACCCGGGGCACGGTGGTCGTACCGCTGCTCCCCGAGCTCAGCGCCAAGATGATCACCACAGCGGCGAGGGCGAGGACACCCAGGAGGCCGAGCAGCACCAGCCGCCGCCGGCGGTAGATGGAGTCGGGCGTCGGAGCAGGCCCGATGGGCGGCGCCCCGTACTCGGTCCTCGCCGCGACGGGGGCGCCGACGGGCGTCAACATCTCCGTGGGGGGGACTCCAGCCTCCGAAGCCGCCGGGGCGGCGAGCATGGTGGCGTCGAGATCGGGCGGTCCGAGGCTGAGGGCCAGGAGTTGGGCTCGCAGCTCGGTGGCCGATGCCTGACGGTCGGCGGGATCCTTGGCCAGGGCTTCGAGCACGAGGGCGTCGAAGGCGGGTGGAAGGGCCGGGTTCCGGCTCGACGGCGGTTGGGGTGGCTCGTTCACGTGCTGGTAAGCGACGGCCACCGGGTTCGACCCGGCGAACGGCGGCCGGCCTGTCGCCATCTCGTAGAGCACGACCCCGAGCGAGTACACGTCGGAGCGCGCATCGAGGTCGGTTCCCTGCGCCTGCTCCGGCGACAGATAAGTGGCCGTGCCCATCACCGCGCCGGTCTGGGTGAGCCCCTCGCGGGGGTCTCCAGCGCGGGCGATCCCGAAGTCGGCGACCTTCACGACCGACCCCGTCGAGGAGATCAGCACATTGCCCGGCTTCACGTCGCGGTGGACGATCCCGTTGGCGTGAGCGATGGCCAGTGCCGCTGCCACCTCGGCACCGATCTCGACAACCCTTGATGGCTCCATGGGTCCCTCGGTGCGGATGACGTCGCGCAGGGTCTCGCCGTCGATGTACTCCATCACGATGAAGTACGAACCGTCGTCCTCGCCGAAGTCGTAGACGGAAACGATGTTGTGGTGGTTGAGCCCGGCAGCGGCCCGGGCCTCCCGACGGAATCGCTCCACGAAGTTGGCGTCGTGGGCCAACTCGGGAAACAGGACCTTCACCGCCACCTGCCGGTCGAGAAGCTCGTCGTGGGCCAGATAAACCTCGGCCATGCCGCCCCGGGCCAGATGGCGGACGATGCGGTAACGCTCGCTGAGCACCCGGGCGGCCACGGGCGGCAAGCCTAGGAGACGGACCGGCCCCGGCCCGACGGGCCCGTTTCCTCCCGCATCGGTGGGGTAGATCCACCACCGTGTTCCGCCAGCCGCAGCCCCCCAGCAGCCCGACGTGAGCGAACAGGCCGACGCCCAACCGGTGCCGTCACAGACCGCCGAGAGCGGTCCCCCGACCTCGCCCACCGAGCTCGGCCCTCCCGGCCTGAAGGTGAGCCTGCAGCGGGCGGTCAAGGAGTTCAAGATCGACCGGGGCTCGCTGATCTCGGCCGGCATGGCGTTCTACTGGTTCCTCGCCGTGTTCCCGGCCATCATCGCCGCCGTCGGGGTCCTGGGCCTGGCCAACGCCGGTCCCGGCACGATCGACAACATCAACGAGGCCATCGGCACCACCCTTCCCGGCAAGGCGGCTACGACCCTCCAGGACATCGTCAACGGCGCCGCCCGAGCCAAAGGGGGTAGCGGGTCGCTCCTGGCCACCATCTTCGGTCTGGCCCTTGCTGTGTGGGGGGCGTCGGCGGGCATGGTGGCCCTGCAGCGGGGCCTCGATGTGGCCTACGACGTGGCGACGGAGCGCAAGCTGGTGGCGGCCCGGGCCCGGGCCATGCTCCTCATCCTGCTCACCATCGTCCTGGGCGGCGTGGCCACGGTGCTCATCGTCTTCGGCGCACCTCTGGGCGACACCATCCAGGGCCACCTGCCTTTCGGGAGTGCGGCGTTCAACATCGGTTGGACGATCGCCCGATGGGTCCTGGGTCTGCTCGCCCTGTCCATCCTGTTTGCCGGCTACTACTCCCTCGGCCCCAACCGGGAAACTCCTCGATGGACCTGGGTGAGCCCCGGCGGCATCGTCGCCACCGTGGTCTGGCTCCTCGCTTCCCTCGCCTTCTCCCTCTACGTGACGAGCGTGGGCGATCTGGTGGCCAAGTACGGGTCGCTCAGCGGCGTCGTCGCTCTCCTGCTGTGGCTCTACCTGTCGGCCCTGGCGGTGATCCTGGGGGCCGAGCTCAACGCCGAGCTGGAGCGCCAGGGCGACATCGAGCGACGGGAGCGCCAGGGCGGTCGTCGCCGACGACCCGCCCCCGACTCTCCCCCGACCCCCACAGGCCCGGCCCCGGAGCATTCACCGGCACCCGAGCCCGAGCCCCTACCACCGGCGGCGAACACGCCCGGGCCCCCGGCTACCTCGGCCCAGTCCGACTGGCTCTCGTACGGGCGGCCGTCGACAGCCGACGACTGAGCCTCAGAGCTTGGCGACGATCGCGTCGACGAGGATCTGATTCCCCGATCTCGTCAGGTGCACGCTGTCGCCGTCGAACACATCGGGATGCTCGGAACCGATCTTGTTCCAGTCGACCAGCACGGCTTTGGGATTTCGTCGCACGCCGTCGGCGAGGACATCGTTGTTGGGTTGCTCCCACGGGCGAGGTACCCGGAGATTGACCACCACTACCCGCCGCGCCGCGCTGAACACCTCCATGAACTGGTCGAACTGGCTCTTCGTGACCACGCCGTTGTTCCCCACCTGGAGAACGACCTCGTCGCCCAACAGGCCCGAGTCGCGCATGGTCCGGGCGGCGTTGAGACTGGCTGTGGTCTGGCGGCCCAGCTGGGCATCGAGCACCAGATCGCCGATCCTGGCGGCCAGGGCGTTTCGGGCGTCGTCGAGCACGGAGTCGCCGATGACCGAGACCTTGGCTTGCACAACAGCGGGAGCGCCCGGTGCGGCAACCACCGGGGGCGCGGCCGAGGTCGAGCCATTGTCGAGCGGCGAGGGACCGATCGTCGTGGCCGGGGCGACCGTCCTTGTGGCCCCCAACCGCGTGGCCCCTCTGGCTGCCGACTGAAGGGGTCTGGGCTTGGGCGGCTGATAGACGATGGCCGCCCCGACGGCGACCACGGCGAGCGCGCCGGCGACCAACGCGACCGAGTGTGTCGTGTGTCGCGACACTTCGTCGGCACGCCATTGGTGCCAAACCCGGCCCAGGGCACCCGAGCGACAGGGCACCTCGACGAAACGGTACGAGGCCGAGGCCAGGGCCATGATGATGGCCAGTTGGAACACGAGCAGGGTGTTGCCGCTCAGGTCGATGTCGGCGTGGGCACGGGTGAGCATGAGCACGGGCCAGAACCACAGATAGATCGCATACGACCGCTTGCCCAGCCAGACCAACGGGCGCATACCGAGAACCCGACCCACCATCGTTCGCTGGCGGTCGGCTCCCACGGCCACGATCACCGCTGCAGCCAGGGCCACGAGGAGGAAGCCCCCCCGGTAGAGGCGTGCGTCGAACTGGTTGACATGGGCCACGCACCAACCGAGAAAGCCGATGCTCACCATGCCCGCGACCTCGAGCCGGACCTTCCGATGCGGGTCGACGACGCTCGGTCTTGCGACCCAGGACCTGGTCACGCAGGCGAGAGCCGCGCCCACAAAAATCGCCGCCACCCGGGTGTCGGTGCCGTAGTACACCCGCGAGGGGTCGACGTCGGGGTCGTACAACAGGATCATGATGAACGTCGACATCCCGGCTAGGGCGAATACCCAGGCTCCGAGAAGCTCCCTGCGGCGGTTCCACCGGAGGAGGACGGCGAGTACGAGCGGCCACAACAGGTAGAACTGCTCCTCCACGGCGAGGCTCCACAGATGCTGGAGCAAGGGCGGGCGGCCCATGGCCTCGAAGTACGACTGGTGGCCGAAGATCAGCCGCCAATTGGTGACGTACGCCAGCGAGGACACGACATCGCCGCCCAGACGGTGACCCTGGTCGGGTGCAAACAAGGGTACGAGCAGGACCACGGCCACCAGCAGGACGCCCACCGCGGGCAGGAGCCGGCGGGCCCGCCGCCGCCAAAAACGCCGGAGCTGGAGATGCCCGCAGCGATCGACGTCTTTGAGCAGGAGGCCGGTGATGAGAAACCCACTCAACATGAAGAAGACATCAACGCCGAGAAAACCACCTCTCGCCCAGGTCAGGTTGGCGTGGTAGGCGACCACCGCTCCTACGGCGAGGGCCCGGAGACCGTCGAGGGCCGGGAAATAGGACGTTCGCTTGCCCGCCGCTCGTCTGTGCGACAGCCCCTGCACCTCGGTCGTCAAAGGCCGCTCGGCGGTGACGGTGGGACGAGTCGTGATCCTGTCGATCGACATCGCCGGCGTTGCCCCCTCGGGATCGTCGTCAATGCCGGGCTCGCCGCTTGCGCCCTGCCCCCCCGTGCCCCGAGACAGGGGCGGGGTCGACGGCGAAATGGGCGCCATGGTTGATCAGTATGCCGCGACTCGGCCTCCCCCGTGCGGCATAGCTGAAGGCCACCCGCACAGGCCAGAGAGGACCACGACAGAAGGCAACGAATGGAGCGTGCCCCGTCCATCCCGACCAGGGCAGGGATTTACGGGTTCGGGTGAGGCCGTTACCGGACCATGGTGACACTGCTGGCCCGTAGGTTCTGGGGCAGATCCTCGGAGACATCGATGGCCATCACCACAAGGTCGTCGTCGCGCAGTTCCTCGGTGGACGACTTGGCGATGGTGGTCACCGTTCCCCCCCGGCCGTTGAGACGGCGGGCGACCAGTTGCACGGACTCGTCGTGAGAGTCGCTGTTGGTGACGGCGACGATCCGCCGAGCCTGGTCGGGCACGCCCTGCACGACCAGGATGGGAACAGGGGCATCGTCCCTCGCCGCCAGGATGTCGGGAAGGGCGGAGGCGTCGCTGTCGGCGACGACGACGCATGTGCAGGCCAGGGAGCTGGCGGCGTGGACGATCCCGTCGGCGAGGGTGCGGTCATGGCGGACCTCCACAGGGATGTCGGGGCCGACACTGAACACACTGCGCTCGAGGGCGGCGATCATCTCGGCCGGCGGCAGCATCTGGCCTCGACCGATGACGACCACGGGGATGACCACTCCGCCGTCGCCGGCGGCGAGGCGCGCGGCCACGTTGATCGTTCCCACCGAGGGGGGGGTGGCACCCGACACGAGCAGCACCCGGTCACCCAGGCCACCGGCGAAGGGCGGCGGCAGTTGGGCGCGCCGAGCGAAGTAGTTGGTGGTTAGGGCGGAGAACACGAGACTGAACAGGATGAGGATGAGCACGGCATTGACCAGATCGGTGCCGAACAGGCCGATCTCCTGGCCGATGGTGGTGACGGCCAACGTGGCGGCAGCCTGGGGTGACGAGAGCGAGAAGAAGAGCCCGACCTGGGGCCAGGAATAGCCGAGAAGGGGCTTGGTGAGCATGGCGGCGGTGGCTTTCCCGCCCGAGCACGCCAGGATGAACAAGGCGGCCAGGGCCAGCGTGTCGGGGTCGGCCATCACGCCGGGGTCGAGGATGAGCCCGACCGAGACAAGGAACACGGGAATGAACACAGCAGAGCCGAAGAACTCGATGCGGTCCATCAGCGAGCTGGCCCTGGGCACCAGGCGGTTGAGGGCTATTCCTGCGAAGAAGGCGCCCACGATGCCGTCGATGCCGACCATCTCCGAAAGTGTCGCCGCCGACAACAGGGCCACCAGGGCGAACACGTAGCGGACGGGCCGAGACTGGCCGAGCAGGTTCAGGGCCAGGCGCGCCAGTCGAGGCAGGACGACGAAGCAGCCGATCCCGAGGATGGCGAACCCGATCAGGACCTGGGACGCCAGCTCGGGCCCGGTGACGTGGCCCACGGTGGCCCCCGAGACCACGGCCAGCACGATCAGGGCCAGCGTGTCGGTGACCACGGTCGCTCCCACACCGGCGGCGATGGCCGGGTCAGAACCGAGGCCGAAGCCACGGATCGTGGGGTACACGACGAGCGTGTGCGAGGCCATCAGCGAGCCCAGGAGCGCCGACGCCAGACCCGAGTAACCGAGAGCGAGCCCTACGGTGGTACCGGCGGCCATCGGAAACGAAAAGGTCAGCATGGATGCGATGATCACCGACCGGCGGTGGCGCTTCAGCAGGCCCAGGTCGAGTTCGAGGCCGGCCACGAACATGAGGTACAGCAGACCCAGCTGTCCGAGGGCAGTCACGGTCGTGTCGCTCGCCGGCACCGCACCCAGGCCGTGCGGGCCGATCAGCAGCCCGCCGAGAAGCAGACCGATGATGCCCGGAAGCTTGAACCGCTCGATGATGAACGGTCCTCCGACGATGACCAGGAACACCACGAGAAACAACCAGGCGTGACCGTGCGGCGCTTCGAGCTTGATCCAGCTCGCCAACACCCGATCGGATCCGGCGGCGAGACCGCTCATTCTCGCGTCCGGATCACGGGAGCGGCCCCGGTGCCGACCACGCCCGGACCAAGTGAACCCTCCACCAGTTGGGTGATCGTACCGTCGGCCTCGAAGGCCCGCAGGGCGGAATCGACCGCCTGACGGTTGACCGAGCCCTTGGGTAGCGCGGCCGACAGATTGTCGTCGGTATCGAATTGACTGGCCACCGTCAGCCGGCCGCCGGAGGCCCCGGCCAAGGCCGCGGCCACTGGAAGGTCGAGTAGGACGGCGTCGACCCGGCCTGATTCGAGCGCCTTGAGACTGTCGTCGCGCGTGGTCACGGCAACTGTCGGCGAATCAGGACGCACGATATCGGCCAGGAACCTCTCCAACGTGCTCGATGCCCGCACCGACCACGACAGCTTTCGGGCTGCCGCCAGGTCGGGGACCTCCCGACCATTTCGGACGAGTACCGCCGGCGATGCCGGCAGATATGGCACCGAGAAGCTCAACACCCGCTCGCGCGCCGCGGTGTCCGTCAGCTCCGCCAAGGCGAGATCGGCACCGCCCAGGTCGCCGTCAACCAGCCTGGAGAACGGAATGGTGACCACCTGGACCCGATCCAGCCCGAAGCGTTCGGCCAGTGACTTGGCGAGGGCCCACTCGAAGCCTCCGGTGGGCTGGGACGCGGTGCCCTCCCAGAACCCGGTGGCCGGGATCTCCGAGGTGGCGACGGTCAAGGTGCCCGGCTGGGCGGGCCGGAAGCGCCCGGCCGCTGGACGCTTCTCGGTGCACCCGGCCGCCACCCCCAGTGACAACAACGCCAGCAACAGCGCCCGACCCACCGTCGCCAGGCGCCGGGGTGGCATCGGCGAGGTCAGGCATGGCAATCCCGCCCGCTCCTTCCGGCTCCCCGGCAGGTCAATGCCCACCGCGTGCGAGAGCGGCATCAAGACCGCCGAGCTCCTGTTCGAAGTCGGCGGCGCGCTGGCGGACCACCGCCTCGGAATAACCGAGCTGCTCGGAGGTCGGAGGCGGCGGCCCCAGGCGCAGGGCCCGATCGGCGTCGGCCGCCGACCGAAGGGCCTGCAGGGACTGATCGGTCCTGGCCACAGCCGTGCCCATCCACTGCTCGGGTGGTCGGCCGCTCAACGCCTGCAGTCGCTGGTGGAGCTGGGCGCCCTGGGCATCCAGGTCGGACCACGTGCGGGCGGCGGCGGCGGGCTGGTCGAGGGTGGAAAGCCCGTGGGTGGCCAGGGCGAGCACATTCCGGCCTTCGGCGGCAGCCTGGACCGCCTGGTCGGTCCAACGTTTCGAGCTGCGCTGGCGGACCAGCAGGAAGATGATGATGCCGGCCAGGATGAGCACAGCCAAGGCGCCGACGATCAGGCCGATCGTCTTGCCCGAGATGCTCGATCCCCCCTTGTCGGCGCCGGCCACAGTGGTCGAGGTGGTGCTCGACGATGTCGACGTCGACCTGGCGACGGTGGTCGTCGTGGGTGCCTTGGTCGTGGGGGGCGCGGTGGTCGGCGCGATCGTGCTCGGCTTCGTCGGGGTCACGACCGTTGACGATGTGGTGGTCTGGGCCGACGCGCCCGGCGCCGAACCGGCGAGCGCGGCGAGGACGATCAGCGTGAAACCAAGGCGTCGTAACATGTGATCCCTCCATTGTTTCGGCGCCACCCGAACCCGCGGCATACCGGTGCTTCGCCGACCCTAATCCTACGGGCGCCCGACGGGGATGACCGCAGGGCCAGCGGTACGCTCGCCACGGTGCCACCCTCGGAGGGCCGCTCGGGTCCAGGGACACCCCTCGGCCTGGAAGGTTGTGACACGTGCCCGAGCCTTCGGCCGGCGACCACGGCGACGACGATCTGGTTCGGGTGTTGCCGAGCGGCGACTGTCCTGTCGGGACACCGCAAGAGCCTGAGCTTCGCCGGGTGTCAGTGGGCACCACCGAGGTGATCGTGGTGCGCCTCGCCGACGGCGAGGTGGTGGCCTTCACCAGCCGGTGTCCCCACCAGGGCACCGATCTCACCGACGCAAGCTTCTTCGACGGGCGGTTGCGCTGCCCCTACCACCTGTACCTCTACGACCCCCACACCGGGGAGAACATCGTGCCCGCCCATGACGCCCGGCCCGAGAACCTGTGGAAGCTGAAGCCCGGGTATCTACCGACCTATCGGGTCGAGGAGCGCGAAGGGTGGATCTGGGTGGCCCCCCGGCCCTGCCCGCCGCCCGCCGGGTACGACCCGGAGCGGGAGCGCCGTCCCGTCGCCACGTCGGCCGGGCGCGGTGAGCCAGGACCGGGCGACGCCCCGGCGGGGGGCTCGGGTCCCGCCGGCGTCGAGCCCGCAGCGGCGGCCGGGCCCGTCGAGCATCCCACCAAGACCGTGCGAGTCCGCCCCGGCGCCACCTTCGAGCTGCGCTTGCGCGCCGACCCCAGGCCCGGCCACGTCTGGCGGGTGCAACTGGCCGACGGGCCCCTCACCCTGGTCGACGAGCGCTTCGACCAGACCGATCCTCCGCGCCACCGAGTCACACTCGCCGCCACCCGGGAAGGGCTGGCGACCGTTCGCTGTGCCTTCGGCCGTCCGTGGGATGCGGTTCCCGCCGAGGTCCGCACCTACGTGGTGCGCATCGAGGCCGGACCCGCCACCTGACGCGCCGGCCAGAGCATCCACCACGGCCGGCGGGCGTGCGACCAGGATGGATCGTGGCCCAAACCGGCCGAGAGGGAGGTAGAGCATGGGCTCGTTGACCACGAGGGGTCGGTGCCTGTGTGGAAGCGGCCTGAAGGCACGACGGTGTTGTGGTGGTCGGAACGGTCCCCGCGGAACGCAGGCACCTCGCTCCCACGCCGGGCGGGCCGAGCCCGAGGCCCTCGTGCCGGCTCCATGGTCGAACGAGGAACTCACGTCGCTCCAGGGTCAGCTGCGGGGGCCTTTCGACTACGAGGTATTTGCCGACCGCGGCGACGAACCCGAACCTGGGCCGTCGCAGCCGGAGCATGCCGCGGCGCCTCCGGCCACGCCGACCGGCCCGGCCACGCCGACCGGTCCGACCACGAGGATGTTCGAGACCGCCCTGAGCGAAGGCTACCTGCTCGAAGCGCGCGGCGACACCCACGGAGCCATTGCCGCCTATCGCCTGGCCGCCCGGTCCGACCATCCCGATCGGGCACCCCAGGGTGCGTTCAACCTTGGCCGGCTGCTCGACGGGCAGGGCGATGTCGAGGGCGCGTGGGCCGCCTATCAGGCCGCCGTCACGTCAGGACACCCCGACTACGCGCCGAGGGCGTCGTTCAATCTCGGCTACATGCTCAACGAACATGGCGATGTCGCGGGCGCCAGAGCCGCGTACGAGGCCACGATCGCCTCGGCCCACCCCGACCAGGCACCCCGCGCCGCGTTCGCCCTGGGTGTCGTGTTGGCGAACGAGGGTGATACTGACGGCGCCAAGGCCTCCTACCGGGACGTGATCGACTCGGCTCACCCCGACCAGGCACCCCGAGCGGCCTTCAACCTCGGCGTTCTGTTGGCGAACGAGGGCGATAGGGACGCCGCCAAGGCCTCCTACCGGCAGGCGATCGATTCGGCCCACCCCGAGGGGGCCCCCGAGGCGGCAGCCAACCTCGGTGTGTTGCTGGCCGTCGAGGGTGACGGCGAGGGTGCCGCCCCTGAGTTTCGGCGCGCCATCGCCTCGGGTCGCGAGGACGCGGCTCCGCTTGCCGCCGTCAACCTCGGCCTGCTCCTGGAGGACAACGGCGACCTCCAAGGAGCCCGGGCGGCGTATGAGGCCGTCATCGCGTCGGGGCATCCCGACCAGGCGCCGAGGGCGGCATTCAACCTGGGGGGGCTCCTCGACGACGAGGGCGATGTCGAGGGAGCGAAGGCCGCCTACCGGTGGGCAATGGAGTCGGGGCACCCCGATCAGGCGCCCCGGTCGGCGTTCAATCTCGGTCTCCTGCTCTCGGGCTCCGGCGATCGGGACGAAGCCGAGGCGGCCTACCGGCAGGCCATCGACTCGGGTCACTCCCGCCACGCGCCCGAGGCGGCCGTCAACCTGGGTGAGCTCTTGGCCGCCCGGGGAGACCTGGACAGAGCCAGAGCCGCCTATAGCGGCGCTATCGAGTCGGGCCACGACGATGCTCGGTGGCTCGCAGTCCGCAACCTGGGCGTGCTTCTGGCGAACCTCGGCGACACCGAGGGCGCCAAAGCCGAGTTCCGGCGGGCGATCGCCTCGGGCCACCCCCAACAGGCGCCCGAGGCGGAGGTCAACCTGGGCGTCGTCCTGGCCGGTGAGGGCGACATGGGCGGCGCCGAGGAAGCATTCAGACGTGGCATCGCCTCGGGCCGGGGGGAGGCCACATCGCTGGCGGCGCGTAACCTCGACGCCCTCCTGGCCTACCGGCGCCGAATCGAGCAACTGGCAGGCTAATAGCGTGCTGATCTATCCGACTGAACAGCAACTAGGCAGAGCGAGAGTGCTGTTCGGGCGTTCGGCTGCAACGCGGCCGATCCATGGACTTGGACGCTTCTAGAAGCGCGGTCAGGAGCGACGGGTGGCGAGTGCCACGAGGACGAGGGGGTCGTCGACGGCGCGGTCCGACGGCGGGCGCTTGTTCACTCGCGGCGAGGCGACCGTGGTTCTCCCGCTTCCCCGGCGGTCCGTGGGCACGACCGACTCCGGCGGTCGCTCAGCGATCTGCTCGGCTACCGGCGTGGCGTTGATGGTCGCCGTTCGCGCCACCGGCGCCGGGGTGCGAGCGGGGGTATGAGGGGGGGGCGGAGCCGGCCTCTCGATGGGGGCGGTCGACGGCATCGTCACCTCGTCGACGGCCGGGGCCTCCGCCTCGATCGGGGCCGGGACGGGGGATGCCAAAGGAGCGGCGCCGTGGGGCATCTCGTCCAGGGCTGCATGGATCACGTCCTCGATGGCCGTCGCATCGAGCTCGATGGTCATCCCCGCCAGAAGGTCCCGGAGCGCGGTGACGACCTCATCGCTCGTCGGCAGTGAACTGAGCCGCTCGAGGTCAGTCGTCATTCCGGCCAGCGCATCGCGCAGGGCGGCGACCACCTGGTCGGTCGTCGGCAGTGACTCGACTCGCTCGGTGAGGGCCAACCACTGCTCGGCCTCTCTCGGATCTGGCGGCAAGGGCGATGTCGCAGCCGGAGCCGGGGCCGGCGGTCTCGGTCCCGCCTCCTCGACGGTCGGGGTCGGCGGGGTGGTAGGGACAGTCGGGGCCGGTGAGGTGGGGGACGCCGGCTCATGTTCGTCGACGCTCATCTCGGGGAACTGGTAGGTCGCGACAGGGCCTCGTACCAACAGCACACAGCGCTCGCCGCCGGTGTCGTCGCGGGCGACGACCACGATGGTGCATTCGGGACGGGCTGCGCTGAAACCGATCGCCGCCCGCACGGCCTGGCCCGCACCCAGATCCGAAACCTGTGAGGCCGGACGGTCGGCCTCGTCGTAGCAGGTCACGTCATAGACAGAATGCCGCCCGGGCGAACACGACAGATACGCCTCGAGGCGCTCATCCTCCCGCTTGACCCCAAGAGCCACCATGAGCCTGGCCACGACTCGACCGCTGGAGGGGTCGCCAGCCGCGGCAGGAACGTGTATCGCAGCGCGAAGCAGCTGCTCGAGGTAGTCGGCGCCGGCGACGGCGAAGGGCTCATCCACTCGTGGGCACCGGAGACCATCGTCGACTGATGAGCCCGAGGATCGCCCTGTCGTTCACGAGACCTCGCTGAGGGCGCGCTCGGGAGGCGAGGTCGGGAACCGCAGACGTCCGGGCACCACCTTGGCGCCGGGAGGAGCGCCCGTCGGTGCGAACCGAATGACACCGGGCACCGCCACCGTGGACAGGCCCCCGGCCAGTGGGCCCGGCCCGAACGCAGGCACCCTGCGAGCGGTCTTCTTCCAGTCGTGGCGGGTGGTGACGACCCGTGCGAGGGCCCACCAGATCGCCAGATAGTGGACCATCAGATAGAGCCAGTTGGCCAGGCCGAGGGCGAACGCCTGGAGCACGCTCGTCTCCCGGCATGCCGTCGCCCGGTAGACGGGACCCCAGAGCACGAAGGGGCCGAGTCCGAAGCAGACGAACAGCGGGATGAGCGCCCACGCGCCATTGGTGAGCCAGGCCGCCAGGCCCCCGGGAAACGCGATCGCGTACCCCACCACGATCACCGCACAGAACAGGTAGATGAGGCTACCGAGCAACTGGATCCACGGGAGGAACAGGAAATAGGCGATCTCGATGGCGCCGGAGGCCGAAACGCTCGGCGAACGAACGATCGGCATCAGATACCGGAAGCATTGGCATCGAGCCCTGCGCCCAGCGACTGCGCTGGCGGATCAACTGGCGAGCGCTCGACAGCCCTTCCTGGGTCACCGAGGTGTCGTGGCAGTACTCCGTGCGGCTTCCGGCGAGAAGCACGTGCAGACCCAGCTCGAAGTCCTCGAGCAGCGCACCATGCCAGTGAGTGCCATGTTCGAAGGCGATGGTCTCGAGCACCGAGAGCCTGGTGAACTGCCCGTTTCCGCCCATCCCGACCGTACCCACCTGCCGGCGCAGGGTCTGCATGGCCGCGATCACGCAGGCGAACTCCATGTCCTGAAGCCGAACGAGCAGCCGGGCAAACCACCGGCGGTGGTGGTGCTCACCAGTCACCTCGTGTCCGGCTGCGATCCGTACCTTGATCTGGACGGCGCCGACATCGGCGTTCCCGAAGAACGAGGGCCCGGCGATCATTGCCAGGCATTGCGGATCGAGGCGACCATCGGCGTCGACGATGCCGACGATCAAGTTGTCTGTGTCGGCGCCGGCCGGGAGGCTGGCGCGCAGGGCCTTCCAACCCGCGTTCAGAGCCGCTCCCTTGCCACGGCGGGCGTCGGGAAGATGGCGAGCGACCACGTGCAGTCTTCGGTACCTTCGGGCCATCCGGGCCAGGACCTGAGGAGTGGCGTCGCTCGAAGCGTCGTCGACACACCACAGCTGGGCGGTCGGGAAGGTCCGGATCAGTTGCCTCACCGTTGCCGCTATCACCTCCTCCTCGTCGAGACAGGGGATGATGAAATGCCAGGAGAATCCGTGATGATCCCCCGGGAGGGCGGGCTTTCGCCGCAGGAACGGCACCAGGATGAGCAACACGTAGGCGATGAAGCTCACGCAGAAAAGGAAGGCTGTGGTGTTCAGCGCAGCCTGCAGCAGCGCCCCGGCATTACCCATCAGCCGGGCCACCCGGAGTCAACAATTCGATCGGGCCTCGGGTGACGAAAGAGCACAAGTCTTGCTCCGATTCGGTGGACCCGTCGATTATGGGGGCTGGCAACCTCGCGGTGGTGGATGCAAACCGGCGTCGCTGCGCAGGCACGCCGCATGCCGCACGCTCGGGTATCCGCGTCATCGCGCCGCTCGCACGCGAAAGTTTCAAGGTTGCACGGTCGCCGAACGCCGGTCAGGGAGAAGGACGTGAGAATCAAGCGAGCCTCGGCCGCATTGGTGCTGCTGGCGATCTTGTCGGCCTGCGCCGCCAGCGGGGAGCCGGTGAGCGGCTCTGGCACACCCGCCCCGACTGCTCCAACGGGGCAGCGGGCCCGGACAGCCCCGACGGCTGGGACGGCCGATACCGCGACCACGGCGTCGACCGTGTTGACCGCACCGACGGCCCCGAAAGCCTTCGGGTGACGCGCCGGCGAAGCGGTAGGCGTCAGTCGCCGGTGCTCCTGGCGTTGGCGAGGCGCAGCAGGACGAGACCGAACGCGACCAGGGCGACCGCCAGCAGCGTCAGGCCGACAACCGGAAATCCCGTGAACGCCAGACCGGCACCCGTGCCGCCGGCACCAGAAGCAAGGCCTAGCCCTCGTCCAGTCCCATACATCAAAGCCCTCTTTCCACTCGGTTCACCGACGTGAGGACGCACTGTACCGGGGCCGTCGATTCGAATGGGTGACCCCCTGACGCTTGGCAATGGAATCGTGGCCATAGGTGCGATACTGACTTCATGGTGCCGGTGCACGTGCCCCTCCGCTCGGCGGCCTCGATGACGCCGATCGTCGGCCTCCTACACGCGACCAACCCGATCGTCTACCTGTCCATCGGCGTCGGCATCCTGGCCGGCATTGGCCTTGTCGTGTCCATCGTGAAGCGGCGGTCGACTTCCAAGGGTGGCGAAACCATGACCGACCTGGCAGAAGATCGTGCATCGTCCCGAACCCAGGTCGCGAGCACCTCGCCCATCCCGCCGCCGGAGCCCCTGCCGTTGGCGGCGCCCCCGTTGGCGCCCCCGCCGCTGGAGCGCACGCCTCCGGCCAATCCCTGGTCTGCGCTCGATCCGGCAGTCGAGCTCAGGGCGCCTGGGCCCGGGGTGCTCGGTCGCCTGCGCCGACGACCGCTGGCCGAGCCACAGATCCGTCGACCTTCGCTGAGGGCGATCGGCGAAGAACCCCGGCCCACGACCCGCGGGTCGAACGGCGAGAAGCGCTCGGCTACGTCGCGGGCGAAGTCGACCTCTCGGTCCGCCGACGGGTCGGCCAAGAAGCCGCCGACGCCGGCACCGGTACCGTCCGGGGAGATCGCCCGCAGATCCGGGAAGCCCCGCGCCGGGAAGGCCTCCGCCGGGAAGGTGGCGACCAGAACCTCCGCGCCCGGGAGTGGGGTCCGGGAGCACCCGGCGGCCGACGTTCAGCGGCGAAGTCGGCGCACCGGCTCCACCCCGGTGAAAAGGACCGCTCCTGGGTAGCACTTCAGAAGTGCGCAACAGCGACAGATGAGGGGCTGGGATCTTGGCGGCGACGAGGCCTACCTACACGGCGACGTTCGAGCGGGCCGACAATGGTGCTTGGGTGGCAGAGCTGGCGGAGCAACCCAACGTGCACGCCTACGGGACCACCCTGGCTGAAGCGCGCAGGAACATCCGCGACGCCGTCAACACGCTGTTTGGTCCCTTCGCCGCGGACAGGAACGGTTTCGAACTGGTGGAGGACGTCCGGCTGCCCGATGCGGTGATCAACCTGGCCAACCAGGGGCGGCTGGAACACCAGCGGGCCGGTCAGCAGCTGGCCGAGGCACGAGCGGCGGAGGAGGCCGTGGCCGCGCTGACCCGCGAGGCCCTGGCCCTCACCCGGGAGGCGGGCCGCATGCTCGTCGAGCAAGGCGTCTTCGTCGAGGCCCAGGCCGACGACGTCGGGCTGGTGACCGACATCCGGATGCCCGTGGCGGTCATGGAGATGATCGAGCGCGCCCACCAGCAACGGCAGACGGCCAACTACCACCACCAGGCCGCCCTGCTGGCCCGGGAGTCGGCCACCGTGACCTCTAGCCAAGCGGTGACCACCCTCAGAGAAGCCGTTCGCCTGCTTGTCGGGGATTGTGGGCTGGCGGTGGTGGAAGCCGCCGGCCTGCTCAGTTTGTCCCCTGAGCGAGCCCAACGGCTGCTCGCCGAGTGAGCCAGATGGCGCATTAGGTGGCCGACCAGGAAGAACCCGGCCGGGAGCGACGCCGGGTACGGTTGGCCGCCCTGGTGGGTGCGATCGGCGCACTCATCGTGCTGTCGAGCCCGCTGGTCGGCTGGGCGGGAACGGGCGGCGGCATCAGCGGTACGGGAGACGTTCGGCCACCGTCGGGAATCGTCCGGTCGGTGGACGCGTTCACGCCCGCCCCGCTTGTGGCCGCGTTGGTGCCGTTGTGGAGCTTCGGCCGACGGGTGAAAGGCGGGCGGGCCCTGCCCGGATGGCTCCTCGTGGTGGTCGGCGCGCTGATATTGCTGGCGCTTCGGATTTCAGCGGGGTGTGACGCTGGCGAGTAGGGCCCAGTTCGGCCGTCCTGCGTAGAGCAGGGTGCGGATCCGGTAGTTCCGGAACCGGGTGAAACCGAACGCCACCCGCTTGATGCGCTTGATGAGGTT
>JBBSHU010000014.1:0-37351 GCA_038232455.1 Acidimicrobiales bacterium | reverse complement strand
TCTCAGCGGTAGTGGTTGGTGATCGGGAGGCGGCGGTCCTTGCCGAAGGCCTTCGGTGTCACCCGCACGCCGGGCGGGGCCTGGCGGCGCTTGTACTCGGCCCGGTCGACGATGGTCACCACCCGGCGCACGAGCTCGCCGTTGAAGCCGGCCGCCTCGAGGTCGACGGCCGTCATGTCGCCTTCGACATACGCCTCCAGCACCGGGTCGAGCTCGTCGTACGGCGGGAGCGACTGGTCGTCGCGCTGGTCGGCCCGTAGTTCGGCCGACGGCGGCTTGTCGAGCACCACCTCGGGGATCGGAGGCGTGTCGCCGCCCCCGCGGTTGCGCTCCCGGCACAGCTCGAACACGAGGGTCTTGGGCACGTCTTTGATGACGGCGAAGCCGCCGGCCATGTCGCCGTACAGGGTGGCGAAACCGGCCGCCATTTCGCTCTTGTTCCCTGTGGCCAGCACCATCCACCCGAACTTGTTCGACAGAGCCATGAGGACGACTCCCCGTGCCCGGGCCTGCACGTTTTCCTCCGCCAGGCCTTCATCGCTGCCGGCGAACGACGGCTCGAGCATCTCCAGCAGGGCGGCGTGGGCGGGTTCGATGGCGATGACCCGGAAGTCGATGCCCAGCCGGTCGGCCAGCTCCTTGGCGTCGTCGTTGGTTCCCGCGCTCGAAAAGCGCGACGGCATGGCCACCCCGTGGACGTGATCGGCACCGAGGGCGTCGACGGCGATCACCGCCACGAGCGATGAGTCGATGCCTCCCGACAGGCCGATGACCACGTCGGAGAAGGCGTTCTTGGTCACGTAGTCGCGCGTGCCCACGACCAGGGCCTCGTAGACCTCGCTGACGTGGTCGAGCGGCTCGGCCAGCCCCGGCTCGGCCGTATCCCCGTGCTCTTGGATCTCGTCGGTGATCGTGACGGCGGCGAGCGCCGGTGCCACGGCCCGGCCCCGAGGGTCGAGCAGGCGTTTGCGAAACACCGGCCGCACGTCGATGTCGACGACCATCACGTCCTCGACGAACTGCGGCGCCCGGGCGAGGATCCTGCCGTCGGCGTCGACGATCAGGGACGCGCCGTCGAACACCAACTCGTCCTGGCCGCCGACCAGGTTCACGTAGACCAGGCTGCACGACGCATCCGATGCGCGGGTGGCGAGCATGCGCTCCCGCTCGACCAGTCGCCCGGCGTAGAAGGGCGAGGCGCTGATGTTCACGATCAACTCGGCCCCACCGGCGGCCTGGTCGGTCATGGGGCCGGTCGGGGACCAGATGTCCTCGCAGACGGTGAGACCCACCCGGACACCGCCGACCACGAACAGGGTGGGATCGTCGGATCCGGCGGCGAAGTAGCGCTGCTCGTCGAACACCGAGTAATTGGGCAGGAGGCGCTTGCGGTAGACGCCCTGTACGGACCCATGGGCGCATACCGCGGCGGCGTTGTAGAGGTCGCGCCCGGAGTCGACGAAGCCCACCACCGCCGCACACCGCCCGGTACGAGCAGCCAGCTTCTCCAAGGCCGAGCGATTGTCGGCGATGAAGCCGGGCTTCAACAACAGGTCCTCGGGTGGATAGCCGGTGATGGCCAACTCGGGGAAGACGGCCAGGTCGGCTCCGGCTGTCTCGGCGGTCTCGAGGGCAGCGAGGACGGCGTCCACGTTGGCGTCGAGATCTCCCACCACCAAGTCGAGTTGGCAGGCGGCGACACGCAGGCGACCCACGGTGTGAGCCTACCGGCGGCGCGCCAAGTCCGGTGGGGGCAGACTGCGGCCGTGTACGGCAAACGGCTGCGGTCGACGATCGAGCAGTCGGCGGCACCTGCGGCCGTCGCGGTCGTCATCGAGCGTATGGCCGAGCGACACCCGTCCATCGTCGAACGCCTCACCGACGATGTCGCGTTGAGCGAGGCGGTGGTGGCGGTGACGGCGGCCAGCCGGTCACTGGCCGAGCTGTGCGTGGCCGAACCGGCGGCCGTCGAGGTACTGGCCGACCTCGACCGCCGCCCTCGCCTCGATGGGCCGGCGCGCGTCGAGGACCTGGCCGGGTGGAAGCGCCTGGAGCTGTTGCGCATCGCCGGTCGCGACCTCGTGGGCCTCGACGACCTGCCCACCGTGGGCCGGGGCCTGGCCCGCTTGGCCGCCGAGGTCCTGGAGGTGTCGTGCGCCCTGGTCGGCCTGCCCGACGGCGGGGGTGGCCTGCCCGACGCCCGGGGGGGTTTGGCCGAGGACCGTGGCGGACTGGCCGTCATCGGCATGGGCAAGCTCGGAGGTGCCGAGTTGAACTACGCCAGTGACGTCGACCTGATGTTCGTCGCCGACGACCCGGTCGCCACCGAGAAGACGGCTCGGGCCGTGATCGACACGGCCCGGTCGTGCTTCAGGGTCGACGTCGACCTCCGCCCCGAGGGCCGCGACGGTCCTCTCGTGCGCTCGCTGGCCTCCTATGAGGCCTACTGGGACCGGTGGGCCAAGACCTGGGAGTTCCAGGCCCTGCTCAAGGCCCGGCCCGTGGCCGGCGACGCCACGTTGGGTGCGGCGTTCGCGGCCAGCGCCGAGGAGCGGGTCTGGGGCCGCGAGTTCACCTCCGACGACCTGCGGGAGGTCCGGGCCATGAAGGCCCGGGCCGAGGAGCATCTGGCCCGGAAGGGCCTCACCGACAGAGAGGTCAAGCGGGGCCGGGGCGGTATCCGCGACATCGAGTTCGCCATCCAGTTGCTCCAACTCGTCCACGGTGCCCAGGACCCGGCCCTGCGGTCGGCCAACACCCTCGACGCCCTGAGCGAGCTGGGGCGGGCCGGGTACGTCGACCTCGACGACGCCCGTGCCCTCGACCACGCTTACCGGCTGTTGCGAACCGTCGAGCACCGCCTCCAGCTCGTGCACGAGGAACAGGTGCACGTCCTGCCCGACGACGCCGCGTCGCTCTCCCATCTGGCTCGGGTCATGGGTTACCGCGACAACGCCGACGGCACGGCCGGGGAGTTGCTCGTCCGCTATCTCCGCCGTCAACAGGCGACGGTCCGGTCGATTCACGAGCACCTGTTCTTCCGGCCCCTCCTCGACGCTTTGCTGGCTGCCAGCGGGGCCCGGACGGTGGCCACGCCTATCGGCCCCCCCTCGGCCCTCGGTCCCGGCGCGGTGGAGGTCCGGCTGGCCGCCTTCGGGTTCACCGACGCGACCCGGACCCGCCAGGCCTTGGCCGAGCTCACGCGCGGACTGACGCGCTCGTCGCGCCTGATGCAGCAGCTTCTTCCCCTGCTGCTGGGCTGGCTGGCCGAGTCACCTGACCCGGACCTGGGTCTGCTGGGCCTGCGCCTTCTGGCGGGCGGCGACGAGCACCGAGCCGGTGAGCTGGCCGTGGCCTTCCGGGAGTCGCCCGAGGGCGCCCGTCGTCTGTGCGTGTTGCTGGGCACCAGCCGGCGCCTCACCCAGACCCTCGAGCGCCACCCCGATCTGATCACCGACCTCGATGGGCCGGACGGGTTGGGTTCCCGTTCGGCCGAGGAGCTGGTGGGGGGAGCGCTCAGCGCGGTCACGTGGCGAATCGATGCCCGCGAGTGCCATCGGGGTCTCGAGCGGTTCCGACGTCGTGAGGAACTGCGCATCGCCTCCGCCGACGTCCTGTCGCTGACTCCCGCCGGCGACGACCCGGTCGTGGTTACCGGTGCCCAGCTGACCTCCCTGGCCGAGGCATGCCTGCGGGCTTCAATCGACGTCGTGGCCCCGGCCCTCCCCTTCGCCGTGGTGGCCATGGGGCGCTTCGGCGGAGCGGAACTGTCCTTCGCCAGCGACCTGGACGTGCTCTTCGTCTACGACGGCACCACGGCCGCCGACTTCGCCATGGCCGAGAAGACCGCCATCTCTCTCCTCGAGTTCCTCGCCGGGCCCAGCCCGGCGACACGGATCTACTCAGTCGACACCGGCCTGCGTCCCGAGGGCAAGGACGGCCCTGTGGCCCGCAGCCTCGACGGCTACCGCACCTATTACGAGCGGTGGGCCCAGATGTGGGAGCGCCAGGCCCTCCTCCGGGCCCGGTTCGTGGCCGGCGACGCCGAGGTGGGGAGGCGCTTCTGTGAGCTCGTCGAGCCCCACCTGTGGCGCGATCCGTTCTCCGACGACGATGCCCGGGAGGTCCGGCGCATGAAGGCCCGCATCGAGCGCGAGCGCATGCCGCCCGGCGACGACCCCCAGTTCCACCTCAAGCTGGGCCGCGGGTCGCTGTCGGACGTGGAGTTCACCGCCCAGTTGCTCCAGCTGCAGCACCGGGTCGCAGCCACCGGCACCATGGCCGCCCTCGACCGATTGGAAGCGGCCGGCGCCTTGGCCCATGACGACCGGATGATCCTCGGTGAGGCCTACCGGTACTGCGAGAGCACCCGCAACCGATGGTTCCTCATCAAAGGCGAACCCGACGACTCGTTGCCGCAGTCGCCGCAGGACCTGGCTCGCCTGGCTCGATCGCTCGGCACCACGCCCCAGGAGCTGCGCGATGGCTACCGGCGCGTAACCCGGCGGTGCCGCCAGGTGGTCGAGCGGGTGTTCTACGGAAGGACGTGAGGTGCCGGACGCGGAGAGGTAGGTTGACAGACGGTTGCCGTTGACAAAGAGTTGCGGTACGCTCATCTCGATGGTCAAAGCGCTGCGGCTCGAGGAACTCGCCGGCGACGACCCCGCCACCGCGGCCCATGCCGTGGCCGGAGCCCTCACCGTCAACGGTGCGTCGTCGGGATGGATGAACCGGTTCCTCACCGAGCTCGACCACATCACCGAGCGCAGCCAGCTGGCTCGCATCCTCGACGTGTGGTCACTCTCCATGGCCGACGCCGGCCGGATGTTCGGTGTCAGCCGTCAGGCCGTCGACAAGTGGCTGAGCCGGGGCGTCCCCGAGCAACGGCGTCCAGCCGTGGCCGATCTGGAGGCGGTCACCGACCTGTTGGTTCGCTACCTCAAGCGCGACCGGATTCCCACCGTCGTGCGCCGCCCGGCCGATCGCCTGGAGGGTTCGAGCATGCTCGACCTGGCCCGGGCCGGCCGGACCGATGAACTGTTGGCCTACACGCGGGAGATGTTCGACCTCCGTCGCGTCGTCGCCTGAGGGGTGGCATCGAGGGCGGGGGCGGCCAAGTCGCCGAAGTCGCCGGTGCCGGTGGCGGTGCCGCTGGCCGAGTCGGTCGATCCTCGTCACGTGTGGCTGCGCCTGGCCGATCCAGGCTGGGCCAACCCCCTCGACCCGACGTTCGCACCGGTCGTCGGGGGGCGCTGGACGCCCGTCGGCGGCCCTCCGACCCTGTACTTCAATGCCGACGTGGCCACGGCGCGCGCCAATGTCCGCCGCCTCTGTGCCGGGTACTCGATCGTTCCCGAAGACCTCGACGACGACAACGGTTACACGCTCGTCGGCGCCCGGCTGCCGCCCCGGCAACGCGTTGCCGACGCCCACAGCACCGACGCCCACAGCACCGCCGGCCTGGCCGCGCTCGGGCTACCGCCCACCTACCCCCTCGACCGGGGCGGTACCGAGATCGCCCACCGCACCTGTCGGAGCCTGGGACAGCGAATCTTCGATGCCGGTCTCGACGGCGTGCACTGCCGGTCGGCGGCCACCCACGACGGCTCGGGCCGCGAGCTCGGATGGTTCCCTCGGCCCGGCGCCCACGCCCGCCGGCGAGACATCCGCCGCTTCGGTGACTGGTTCTATTGACTCTCGTCGGAGTCGGTGTAGCGGGCCAGTTCGTCGGGTCGGGGGGCGAGGGGGCGCAGCAGGGGGAAGAAGATCACGTCGGCGATCGAATCTGCCTCGGTCAGGAGCATGGCGAGGCGCTCGATCCCGGGGCCGACACCCGTCGTGGGCGGCATCCCGTACTCCATGGCTTCCAGGAACTCGTGGTCGACGGGATGGGCCTCGACGTCTTGCGCTGCGCCGCGCCGGCCCTGCTCGGCCTGGAACCGGCGCCGGAGCTCATCGGGATCGTTGAGCTCCGACCAGTTGTCGCCCTGCTCGATGCCGCCCACGTACAACTCGAACCGTTCGACGAATCGTGGGTCGTCAGCCATGGATTTGGCCAGAGGCGAGACCTCGACCGGATACCCGTACACGATCGTCGGTTGCACGAGCGTGGGGGCCACCACCTCCTCGAACAGTGAGGTCAAGGCGTGGCCGACGGTGGCCTGCGGCCGCAGGTGGCTGTCGACCAGGACCTGGTTGGCAGCCTCCAGGTCGCTTACCGCCCGGAAGTCGACCCCGCACTGCCGGTGTACCAGGCCGACCATGGTTTCCCGAGGCCACTCACCCATCAAGTCGACCGACTCACCTCTCACCGAGACGGTCTTTTTGCCCACGACATCGGCGGCAAGATGCTTGTACAGCGCTTCGGTGAGCTCCATGTTGAACTCGTAACCCTCGAACGCCGTCATGGTCTCGAGCATCGAGAACTCGGGGTTGTGCGTCCGGTCGATGCCTTCGTTGCGGAAATAGCGACCGATGGTGTACACGCGTTCGAAACCGGCGATGATGAGTCGCTTCAAGTAGAGCTCATGCGAAATTGCCAGGTAATAGTCGCTGTCGATGGCGTTCACATGGGTACGAAAGGGTTGGGCCCGGCCGCCACCGTAGAGCGGTTGCAGGATGGGGGTGTTGAACTCGACGAACTTTCGCTCGTTCAGGAAGGCCCGAATGCCCAGGAGGATGTCGGAGACCACGACGAACCTCTCCCGCTTGGCCGGGTTCATGATCAGGTCGAGATACCGCTTTCGCGCCAGCACCTCCTCGTCGGTGACGCCGTGCCACTTGTCGGGGAGAGGCTGCAGGGACTTGGCGAGCAGCCGAAGCCCCTTGACCTGAACCGAGTCCTCACCCCGACGGGTCCGGGTGACGGTGCCCTCGGCCTCCACGATGTCGCCGATGTCGATGAGCTGGCCGGCGTCGTCGAAGCCGAGCGTCCCCAGGCCGGGGGTGGTCGGGGCCAGGTTCTCGCCGGCGATCATGAGCTGAACCCGGCCTGACTGGTCCTGCACGTCGGCGAAGACGAGCTGACCGTGGCCTCGGCGCGACATCATCCGCCCTGCCACGGTCACGGCCTGCCCGACCAGCTCGTCGTAGCGATCGTGAACGTCGGCGGCCATGTGGGTTCGCCGGGATGTCGAAGGATAAGGATCGATTCCCAGTGCCTTGAGCCGGTTCACCTTTTCGATGCATTGGGTTCGGAAGGCATTTCCCGAGGTACCCATCAGGTTGAGGTCATAGGGGGTTGTGGTCCTCGGTACAGAGGGGCTTGATCCGGAGTCGATAGGTGGAGCAGGGCCAGGGTCCCAGGCGCGGGGTCGACTGCTCGCTACCATGGCCACCGTAGCCGTTCGGTGAAACGGCGAGGGGATGGAGTGGGCTACCAGCTCGGTGTCGACATCGGTACGACGCATACTGCGGCTGCCGTTCTCCGCCAGGGCCGGGCCGAGATGGTCATGCTCGGCGACAACTCCGCCGCAATCCCGTCGGTCGTATTCGTCGGTACCGACGAGGTCGTGGTGGTGGGCGATGCCGCCCGCGAGAAGGGCTTCTCCGACCCGACCCGGGTAGCACGCGCCTTCAAGCGCCGTTTGGGTGACCCCGCCCCGATAGTGCTCGGGGGCACGCCTTGGTCCGCCGACGACCTCCTGGCCAAGCTGTTGCGCCGGGTAATCGACGTGGTCTCGGAGCGAGAGGGTGCATCTCCCGACCTGGTCACCGTCTCCCACCCGGCGAACTGGGGTGCCTACAGGCTGGATCTGCTCAACCAGGTCATCGGCCTCGCCGGCATGGAAGGCGTCCGCACGGTCAGCGACCCCGAGGCCGCCGCCATCTTCTACTGCGCCACCGAGGGGATACCCGACGGGAAACTGGTCGTGGTCTACGACCTCGGCGGCGGCACGTTCGACGCGGCCGTCGGGCGCAGGACCGCCGACGGCTTCGAGATCGTCGGGGCGGCCGAGGGTATCGACCGGCTCGGAGGTATCGATTTCGACGAGGCCGTTCTCGCCCACATCTCGGGAGCCGTCGGCGTCGGGCTGGCTGACTTCGAACCCGACGACCCGGCCACGGCCGCCGCCATCGACGGCCTCCGCGAGGAGTGTGCCGTGCTCAAAGAGACACTGTCGACCGCCGCCGAGGTGTCGGTGCCGGTGTTTCTCCCCGGCGGCGAACGCGAGGTGCGGGTGACCAGGGACGAGCTGGACGCCATGGTCCGCTCGTCGCTCACAGAGACCGTCGAGGTCCTTCGCCGCACCCTTGTCGCGGCCGAGGTCGACGCCGCCGAGGTCGACGCCGTGGTCCTCGTGGGCGGGTCGTCGCGCATGCCCCTGGTCGCTCAACTGGTGTCCGAGGAGTTGGGCCGGCCGGTCACCGTCGCGCCCGAACCGACGCACGCGGTTGCCCTCGGGGCTGCGTTGTCGATGGTGTCGTGGGCCGAGGAGAACGATCCGCCCCCCTCGCCGCCGAAGGTCTCGACCACCACACTCACCGAATCCACCGACTCCACCGATTCCGACTCCACTGATTCCGACTCCGCTGATTCCGACTCCGCCGAGTCCAAGGACGCCGATTCCAAGGACGCCGATTCCGACTCCGCCGAATCCAAGGACGCCGAGTCCAAGCCGGCGGAACAAGCGTCGCCCAAGCGCCCGGGGCCGCCGCCCCTGTCACTGCTGATGTCGATCGTCGCGGCCGCGTGCTCCCTGGTCATGGTGGCGGCCGCAGTCGGGGCAGGGACGCTCATCGCCGTCGGGCAGGTGGCGGTGGGGATCGGGCTGGTGGCACTGGCTGTCGGCGCAGGTGTGGCCCTGCTTCTCATCATGAGGCGGCCCGCTCATCGGGCCTCGGCAACGACCGAGTCCACCGAGCACCGGGAAGAATCGCCGTTGTAGCGGTTATTCCGGCTGTAGCAGGCTATTCCGGCGTGCCTGAGGCGCCCGAGCAGGGCGCGCCCGGCTCCGGCGCCTTGGGGCTCTGGCGGTACTGCTTCACGAACGCCTCCAGCTCGGGGTCGGTGGCCGACGGCAGCTCGAGCTGGGCACCCCATGCCGAGGCCACGACCGGGGCGGGAAGTCCCGGGAACGGGCTAGCGAGGACGTACGTCTGGCTCTTGGCCAGGTCGCGCAACACGGCGACCTGTTGGGCAGGCAG
This sequence comes from Acidimicrobiales bacterium, assembly GCA_038232455.1. Classification (GTDB taxonomy): domain Bacteria; phylum Actinomycetota; class Acidimicrobiia; order Acidimicrobiales; family AC-14; genus DATAQC01. Next base: position 28,204 of record JBBSHU010000014.1, on the reverse strand, counting down.
GTCGGGGGAGTACGTGATCCATACCGACCCGTGCTCCATGGAATGTACGCCCTGCTCCTTCACGATCGGCTGGGAGTAGTAGCCGCAGTTCTGCCAGATCGGAGCATGATCACCGCCCACCGGCGGCGTCTGGGGATAATCCACGTTCCCCTGCACGTGGTTCCGGGCGAGAGCGGAATAGGTGTTCACCATGGGCAGGTCTGTCGTCGGAGTCCCGGAAGTGGTCGCCTTCTGGCTCCCCGATCCGCACCCGGCAACCAACAGGGCCAGGACGGCGGTGGCAGCCAGAGCCCTCGTTCTCTTCCCGATCCTTCTCGCCTGGAATCGTCCGGCGCCTGCGTCGCCTCGAATGACAGATCGGTCAGGGCGAGGGGGCACGCTCACCCCCGGCTCGCTTGCCGGCCTCCACGAACGCCAGGCGGAGGCTGGTAAGGGCATCGCGCAACGGGGTTTCGTCTTCGCCCAGCTTGTCGCCCAGCCCTTCGACGATGGCGGCAAGGGCATCGATGGCCAGTTGCGCCTGGGTCAGGTCGGGGCGCTCCTGGTCGAGGTGGAGGGCAGCGAGCTGGAATAGGCCGATGCAGTGGTTGGCGATAACCACGATGGCGGGCGTCGCCAGGAGCTCGCGCTGCACCTCGGCCATCCGTGCGGCCAACTCCTCCTCGGTGGGTTGGGACCGACCGGAGGGGTCGCCCGGAGGGACCGGCTGTGCGCCCTGGGGTGGCGGTGCGGGCGGGTCGTCTCGATGGACGGGACGCTCGCCGGACGGTGTCCAGATGGTGCTCATGCTGCTAGCCTAGGTGCACAATTGAAGACGGGAAGCGGGATCTTCGGGTCCCCACCCGGCCACCGCAGGTGCGCCGGGTCGATTCGACCGCCGCAGGCGGGCGTTGCCTTCCCGACGTCCGCCTCTTTCGCGTCCATCGATCCGAACATCTCGAAGACCAGTCCGACGATACAAGTCAAGGAGTGATGCCGGATCGCCACCGCAGACGGGACCGACCCGAGGATCAACGACCGCATCCGAGCGCGCGAGGTGCGCTTGGTCGACCCCGACGGAGGTCAGCTCGGGATCAAGCCCACCCTGGAGGCTCTGCGCATTGCCGAGGAGCTCGGGATGGATCTGGTGGAGGTGGCACCCAACGCCGACCCGCCCGTGTGCCGGATCCTCAACTACGGCAACTGGAAGTACGAAGCGGCCAAGCGCGATCGGGAGTCCCGGCGGCGAGCTGCGAGCACGTCGATCAAGGAGATGAAGTACCGCCCCAAGATCGGCGGCGGCGATTTCGATACAAAGACGCGCAAGGTCGGGGAGTTCCTCGACGAGGGTCACAAGGTCAAGGTCACGATCATGTTCCGTGGCCGCGAGGTGGCCCACCCCGACCTCGGCATGAAGATCCTCAACCGCATCGCCGAAACCCTGGGGCCAGGGGCCAAGGTGGAAGCATCACCCAAGCTGGACGGCCGCAACATGGTGATGGTGTTGGCTCCCGACAAGAGAGCAAAGGCGGCGGCGGCGAAAGCGGCCGCTGAAGAGGCAAGCGAAGCAGGCCCCGACACCACGCCGTCCGCCTGAGATCCACGACAGACCAATGACCGAGATCGGAGCCACGACATGCCCAAGATGAAGACCCACCGAGGGGCGGCCAAGCGCTTCAAGGTCACCGGTACCGGCAAGATCATGCGGCGCAAGGCGTTCCGGTCGCACATCCTCGAAAAGAAGCCTTCCAAGCGCACCCGCCGGTTGGCCAAGGAAGCCGAGCTTCGCGGCGGCGACCGGGCCCAGGTCAAGCAGCTTCTCGGCCTCTAGCCACACCCGACACCCGCACACGTCACGAGTACCACGAAGGGAGCGTTTCATGGCCAGGGTCAAGCGCGCCGTACACGGTCGAAAGCACCACCGGGCGGTACTCAAGGAGGCCCGCGGCTACTACGGCAACAAGAGTCGCAGCTTCAAGGCCGCCAACGAGCAGCTGATGCATTCCCGCCAGTACGCCTACCGCGACCGTCGGGCGCGCAAGGGCGACTTCCGCCAGCTCTGGATCCAGCGAATCAACGCCGGAGCACGCCAGCACGGCATGAGCTACAGCCGGTTCATCGACGGGTTGAACCGGGCCGGGGTCGAAGTCGACCGCAAGATCCTGGCCGACCTCGCTGTCACCGACGACCGTGCCTTTGCCGCTCTGGTGAAGGTGGCCCAGGAGGCCCCGCCCAAGGCGTCATGAGGCCCGCCGGCCCGGGTGACGGATCGCCGGTCGGGCTGGCCATACGCAACCCTCGCGTCCAGCGGCTGCGCCGGTTGGCCCGTGACCCCAGGGCCCGCAGGACGGAGCGGGCCTACGTGGTCGAGGGTGAGAAGCTCGTTGCCGCGGCAATTGCCGCCGATGCGCCCCTCGAGGCCGTCTATGTCGCCCCCGGATATGCCGGCCCGCTGGCCGCGTCGTCGTCGCCAGTCGGCGTAGTCACCCAGACACTTGCCCCGGGTGTCCTCGAGCGGGTGTCGGCGACGGTGACACCCCAGCCCGTCATCGGCGTCGTCACCATGGTCGACACCGATATGGCCGCCCTCCGCCAGGCTGTAGCGGCCGGATCCGGCCCGGTGGTGGTGTCTGTCGATGTCCGTGACCCCGGCAACCTCGGGACGGTGTTGCGGAGCGCCCAGGCAGCTGGGGCCGTCGGGATAGTCTGCTGCCACGGGACAGCTGACGCCTACAGCCCCAAATGCGTGCGGGCATCGGCCGGTGCAGTGTTCCAGCTGCCGATGGTGAGCGGAGGGCCGCCGGTGGAGGTGCTGGAGGAGTTGGGGTCGTGGGGGATGCGTCGCCTCGGGGCGCGGGCTGCAGGTGGCACCGCCTACGACACCACCGATCTGACCGGGCCTGTGGCCCTCGTGCTCGGCAACGAGGCCCACGGCCTCTCGCCCGAGCTGGAGGCCATCCTCGACGGCCTGATCACCATTCCCATGGCGGCGCCGGCCGAGTCCCTGAACGTGGGGTCGGCGGCGGCGATCATCTGTTTCGAGGCGGCGCGCCAGCGACGGACTCGACGATGATCACCGGGGACACCGACACCGGCCTCTTCCCGGACGCAGTGTTCCATCTCGATGCCGATCGACACCTGCTGGCCGTCAACCGGGCCGTCACCGAGCTCACCGGCTTCCGGAGCGACGACCTGATCGGGCGTCCCGCCGGTGAGGCGCTCAACTGCCACACCACCGACGGCCGGGCCCTCCTGGTCGACGGCTGGCCCCGGGCGGCCCGACTTCGTTCGGTGCGGGCCATTCCCGAGCACGAGGTGGTGATGCGTGCGGCCGACGGCTCCGATGTCGTCACCCTGGTCACCGGCACCTACCAGCGCGACGTCGATGGTCGCGTGGTCGGCGCCGTGGTGGCGGCGCGCGACGCCAGCCGCCGCAGGGCTGGGCCGGCCGAGGGGATGGAGGTCATCTCCACGGTCAGCCACGAGCTACGCGCCCCGCTCACGTCGGTACGGGGCTACACCAGCTTGCTGCTCAACCGCTGGGACCGGCTGGGCGACGACCAGAAGCGGAGCATGCTCGAGCAGGTCAACCACGATGCTGCGAGGGTCACCCGGCTGGTCACCGAGTTGCTCGACATCAGTCGCCTGGAGAGCGGCCGGCTCCATCTCCGCCGCCAGCTCGTCGACCTCCCGGCCCTGGTCGCCGCGGTCGTTGAAAAGGTACGCATGAGCGAATCCACCCTCGATGCCGAGGTGGTGTTCCCTGATGACTTCCCGGACGTGTATGCCGATCCCGACAAAGTCGAGCAGGTGCTCACCAATCTGGTCGAGAATGCCGCCAAGTACGGCGACCCCAGGGGGATGCGGATCATGGGAACCGATGGTGAGGGAGCGGTGGCGGTGGCGGTGGCCGACAAGGGTGAGGGCATCCCCGAGTCCGACCTGCGACGCGTCTTCAGCAAGTTCTTCCGCCGCGCCGAGACCCGCCCCACCGGTTCAGGGCTCGGCCTCTGGATCAGCCGCGGCCTGGTCGAGGCGCACGGGGGGTCCCTGGTGGTCGAGTCCGAGGTGGGCCGAGGATCGACCTTCCGCTTCACCCTGCCCACTGGCCTTCCCTCCGAGCTGGAAAATTGACCGGCGAGGCGCGCACGCCGGCCCAGATCGAGGCGGAAGCGGTGGCCCGGGTGGCGTCGGCCGCCTCCGTGGCCGACCTCGACGCCGCCCAACAGGAGTTCCTGGGGAAGAAGTCCCCGTTTGCTGCACTGCACCGGTCCTTGGGCACACTCGAGATGGAGGAGCGACGCGAGCAGGGACGGGCGATCCACGAGGCCCGAACGAGAGTCGAGGAGGCGGCGACCGGACGCCGGCAGACCCTGGAGGCAGCCGAGCGGGCCGCCCGCCTCGACGCCGACCGCATCGACCTCACCGAGATCGTCGGCCGGCCCAGTCGGGGGCACATGCACCTCGTCACCCAGGCGCGCGACGAGCTGGAGGACGTGTTCGTGGCCCTGGGCTACACCGTGGCCGAGGGACCCGAGGTGGAGACCGACTGGTACAACTTCGAAGCGCTCAACATGCCGCCCGCCCATCCGGCCCGCAGCATGTGGGACACGCTGTACCTCAAGCTGGGGGCGCCCGAGTCGGTGCTGCTGCGCACGCACACGTCGCCCGTGCAGATCAGGGTCATGAAGACCCAACCCCCGCCCATTCGCATGGTGGCTCCCGGGCGCTGCTACCGCCGGGACACGCCCGACGCCCGCCACCTCCCCGTGTTCCACCAGATCGAGGGTCTGGTGATCGACCGGGGCATCACCTTCGGTGATCTGGCCGGCACCATCGAGGCCTTCACCGCTGCTTACTTCGGCGAGTCCATCCACACCCGGCTGCGGCCCTCGTACTTTCCCTTCACCGAGCCGTCGGCCGAGTTCGAGGTCACCTGCATCTTCTGCCACGGCGAGGGCTGCCGGGTGTGCTCCCAGTCGGGCTGGATCGAGCTGGGTGGCGCGGGCATGGTCGACCCCAACGTGTTCGCAGCCGTCGGCATCGATCCCGAGGAGTGGACCGGCTTTGCCTTCGGCTTCGGCATCGACCGTTGCGCCCAGGTCCGTCACGACCTCGACGACCTCCGTCACCTCCTCACCAACGACGTCCGTTTTCTTTCGCAGTTCTAGAACGGCCGGGTACTAGCCCTTCGGGCTCCTGTGCCGCGTCAGTAGGGCGCCAGCTATTGCGCCGATCAGGGCTGCGCCCATCAAGGCAACCCACAGCGGTGCCGTCACGACCGGGATGATGAACCGGATATCGGTGCGGCTGGTGTTTTCGAAGGTGAAGACGATGAGCAGGACCACCAGGATGGCGCCGACGACCAACCGGGGAGATACTCGGGACTCGCTCTGATCGCTCATGGCCTCAGCCTGTCATGTCGGATCGCCTGGAGGCGGACAGGAATCCGGAATCGTCAGTTGACGCCGACGCCTATCGTGTCGTCATGCGGGCACCGCTTTCCTGGCTTCGAGAGTTTGCACCCTTCGAGGGCGAGCCCACCGAGTTGGCCTCGGCCCTGTCGCAGCTCGGCCTGGTGGTCGAGGGCGTCCAGCGGGTAGGCGAGGGCCTCGACCAGGTCGTCGTGGCGAGGGTGCTGTCCACGTCGCCCCACCCGAACGCCGACCGGGTGCAGTTGGTCGACGTCGATCCCGGTGACGGGTCCACCCTGCGCGTCGTGTGCGGGGCCTACAACTTCGGCCCCGACGATCTCGTGCCCCTCGCCCGACCGGGCACATCGCTTCCGGGAGGCTTCGAGATCGGGCGGCGAAAGGTTCGAGGCCAGTGGTCCGACGGCATGTTGTGCTCCGGTGTCGAGCTGGGCCTGTCCGACGACCACAGTGGGATTCTCGTGCTGGCTGCCGACGCGCCGCTGGGAGCGTCGCTCGCCGAAGCCCTGGGCATCGGTGCCGACGTCGTGTTCGACCTCGACATCACCCCGAACCGCCCCGACGCTCTCTCGATGGCCGGCGTCGCCCGCGACCTGGCTGCCCGCCTCGGTGTGCCGTTCAGCCTGCCCGACGCGGGTGACCTGCCGACGGGTGAGCCGGCCAAGACCAGCGTGGTGGTGGAGGCCGGCGACCTCTGCCCCCGCTTCATCGCCGCGCGACTGGAGGGCGTCGTCGTGGGCCCCTCGCCGGCATGGCTGAGCACCCGCCTCACCCTGGCGGGAATGCGGCCCATCAACAACGTGGTCGACGTGTCCAACTACGTCATGTTGGAGGGCGGCCAGCCCAATCACCCGTACGACCTCGACTGCCTCCCGGGCGGAGGTCTGTCGGTGCGGCGGGGACGTGCCGGGGAGGTGGTGGTCACCCTCGATGAGGTGGCGCGCCATGTCGGTGCCGACGATTGCCTCATCTGCGACGCCGAGGGAACGCCGGTGGGTATCGGTGGCATCATGGGCGGGGCGTCGAGCGAGATCTCCGATGTCACGGCCACCGTGCTCCTCGAAGCTGCCTGGTTCGTACCGATGGCGATCGCCCACACCTCCAAGCGCCTGGGGTTGCGCACCGAGGCGTCGGTCCGGTTCGAGCGCGGCGTCGACCCCGAGGCCACGGACCGGGCCGTGGCCCGGTTCTGCCAACTGGCGGCCGACGTGGCGGCGGCCACCGTGGCCGGAGCTCCCGTCGAGGTTCGCGGCCGCCTGCCCGAGCGCTCTCGTATGGTCGTACGCACCTCCCGGGTCAACGCCATCCTGGGGACGTCGCTCGCCCCCGCCGAGGTGTCCGGCTATCTCGAGCCCATCGGCTTCTCGTGCGACGCCGGCCCGGACACGACCGGTGATTTCACGGTCACCATCCCATCGTGGCGTCCCGACAGCGAGCGGGAGATCGACGTCATCGAGGAGGTGGCCCGCCACCACGGGTATGACCGCATCATCCGCACTCTTCCCGTCACGGCCGCCGTCGGGGGTGGCCTCACGCCGTACCAGCGTGATCGCCGCCGGGTACGCCAGGTGCTCGTGGGCGCCGGCCTCAGCGAAGCCTGGGCCACTACGTTCCTCGCCCCGGGCGACCTCGAACGGGCGGGACTGTCCGCCGACGCCGTGGAGGTGGAGAACCCCCTGGCCGTCGAGGAATCTGTGCTGCGCACGTCGCTGCTGCCGGGACTGTTGCGGGCTATCGTCACCAACCGGCCGCACCGCGACACCGACGTGTCCCTGTTCGAGATCGGTCATGTCTTCCTGCCCCCGCCGGCCGGCCAGCAGCTGCCGGCTGAGCCCGAGCACCTGGCCTTCGTGCTCAGCGGCCGTGTCGCCACGGATGCCACCACGCTGTGGACCACTCTTGTCGACACCATGGGCATCGCACCGATCACCCTGGTGCCTGCCAGCCCCTCCGGTTTGCACCCCACCCGCAGCGCCGAGCTCGTGGCCGGCTCGATCACCATCGGGGTGCTGGGCGAGATCGACCCGGCCGTGCTCGTCGCCCATGACCTCGCCGGTCCGGTGGCCTGGCTCGACGTCGACCTGGGTGCCCTGCTGGCGGCGCCACGACCGCCCCGCCTCTACCGGCCCGTCAGCCGCTACCCCTCGGCCGACATCGACCTGGCCTTCGTGGTCGCCGACGACGTCGCCGCCGGGTCGGTAGCCGATGTCCTGCGCGTCGCCGGTGGCGACGCCGTGGAGGACCTGTGGTTGTTCGACGTGTTCCGGGGGACCCAGCTCGGAGCGGGCCATCGCAGCCTGGCCTTCCGCCTGCGCTTTTCCTCTCTCGACCACACCCTGGCCGAAGACGAGCTGGCCGCCCTGCGCACCCGCTGCATCGACGCCGTCGAGTCGGCCTTCGCCGCCCGCCTGCGGGCGTAGAGGGCCCGGCCCCCGCTCCTCGTCGCACGAACGGCACGGTAGGAACCCGTTCCCGACGTGGCGGCGTCGTCCGCCGGTGGGCACTGCATAGCATCCACGCCATCGCCGCCCGCAGCCGCCAATCCGGCGACACCGTCGCTGCCCCCGACCGTCGGCGAGAGCCGGTCGGTGGGACCTGGCTCGTCGTGGTGGTCGCAGTCATCGGCATGGGGCTACGGCTGTGGATCCTGCAATCGAGGTTGGGCCCCCCGACCTCGGACGAGGCCGTCGTCGGCCTGATGGCCCGCCATCTGCTGCACGGTCACCCGACCGCCTTCTATCTGGGCCAGGCCTACGGCGGCAGCCAGGAGGCGGTCCTCGTGGCCCTGACCTTCTCCGTTGTCCGTTCGTGGAACGTGGCCATGAGGGTGGTGCCCATCACCCTGCATGCCGTTGCGGCCCTGCTGGTGTGGCGGATCGGTCGCCGCATTTTCGACGACGCCCGCGGGCGGACCGCGGCCATGCTCGTCTGGGTCGGCCCCCTCGCCGCAGTGTGGCTGTCCACCAGGGAGCTGGCGTTCTATGGCCCCACCCTGGTCCTGGGGCTCACCCTCGTCCTTCTCGCCCTGCGCCTCGTGGAGCGGCCCTACCACCGTGATGTCTTTCTCGCCGGCCTCGCCGGTGGCCTGGGCTGGTGGGCCAGCCCCCAGATCGTCTACTTCGCCTTCCCCGCCGCCGTGTGGATGCTCGTGCGACGCCCCGAGCTCGTGCGGATGGCCTGGCTGGCCGTCTGCGCAGCACTGGTCGGTGCCATCCCGTGGTTGTACGTCAACGTGGGCAACGGGTTCCCGTCGTTGCACCCCCCGGTCCAGGCCGTCCAGACGACCTACGGCGAACGGTTGCGCCTCTTCTTCCGTACCGGGCTGCCTGTGGCCCTCGGACTGCGGAAGATGGGCAGCACCCGTTGGCTCGTTCCCTGGATCGGGCCCGCCGTCTACGTCGCCGTTCTCGCCGCCCTCGCCGTCGCTGGTGTCGCGTGCGCCGCGGCCTTCGTCCGCCACCGTCGCCTCGACGGACGTGGCCTCCTGCTGTTCGCCTGCGTGGTGTACCCCTTTGTGTTCGCCCTCTCGCCCTTCGCCTTCTACGTCCTCGACGGCCGCTACCTGTTCTTCATCGTGCCGTTCCTCGCTCTGCTGGCCGCCTCGGCCCTGGCTGACAGGTGGCGCCAGTTGGCGGCGGTCGTGGTGGTGGCCGCCCTCAGTGCCGGTGGCCTGGCGTCCCTGCTGGCCCAGCCCGAGCTCGACCCGATCGGCGCCATCGCCTATGCCCACCCCCTCGGTCCGCTGCTCTCGGCGATGGACGACCGTGGCGTCGACTTCGTCTTCGCTGACTACTGGACGGCCTACCGCATCGACCTGGCCACCGAGGAGCGGGTGAGCGCGACCCCGGTGCTCGGCAACACGAGGGACTTGGCCCTGCTGTCCCGGGTGCGATCGAGCGACCGCCCCGGTTACGTGCTCGTTGCCGGTTCGTCCGCCGAGCAGCGCCTCGAGGACGCCCTCGGGACCCGCAACATCACCTACCAGCGGGTTCGAGCCGGCGACTATGCCCTCTACCTCCCTGACGTGACGGTCCTGCCGGAATCGGTCCCCGGCTTCTGATCGGCAGGCGCTATTCGCTGGGTGTGCATCACTATGCACCCGCGTGTATGCTACCTGGATGCGCAAGGTGGGCATCGTCGGGGCCTCGGGGTACGCGGGCGCCGAGCTCCTCCGGTTGTGCGCGTCACATCCCGATTTCGAGGTGGGCTTCGCCACGGGCGACACCCAGGCTGGAATGCCGATCGCCGAGCTGTACCCCAGCCTGGGTGCGGCCTACGGCGGCCAGGATTTCGCCCCCTTCGCCCCCGATCTGGCCGACGACGTCGACCTGGTCTTCACCGCCCTTCCCCACGGGCAGTCCCAGCACCTGGCCGCCGATCTGCTGGCCCGCGGTTGCGCCGTCGTCGACCTGGCCGCCGACTTCCGCCTGACCGACCCGGCGGTCTACGAGCGCTGGTATGGCGAGGCCCACACCGCGACCGACCTGCTCGGCCGATTCACCTACGGCCTCCCCGAGCACCACCGCGAGGCCGTGGCCAAGGCCGATGCCGTGGCCGCGCCTGGCTGTTACCCCACGGCTGCGGCCCTCGGGCTGGCACCCCTGGTGAGCGCCGGCGTGATCGAGCCCGCGGGCATCGTGGTCGACGCCGCCAGCGGGGTGTCCGGCGCCGGTCGTGCGGCCACCCACGCCACCCACTTCGGCACCGTCGACGAGAACTTCTCGGCCTACGGCCTCCTCGACCACCGCCACACCCCGGAGATCGAACAGGCCATCGGCGCCAGCGTGTTGTTCACCCCTCACCTGGCGCCCATGACCCGCGGAATCCTGGCCACCTGTTACGCACGACCGGCGCGGACAACGTCCACCACCGACCTGCTCGACATCCTCGGGACCTCTTACGACGGCGAACCGTTCGTGGCCGTCGGTCCGTCCTCGCCGTCGACCAAGGCCACCTGGGGTTCCAACGCCGCCCATCTCACGGCGCGCTACGACGACCGCACGGGGTGGGTGCTGGTGCTGGTGGCTCTCGACAACCTGGTCAAGGGCGCAGCCGGCCAGGCGGTGCAGTGCGCCAACCTAATGCTCGGCCTCGACGAGATCACCGGCCTGTCGGCGGTGGGAATCTACCCGTGAGACTTCTCCGACCTGCCGTTCTCGGCGCGCTCGTCACCCAATGGCGTCGTCCAGCGCGCCAAGAACGGTGCTTCGCATGAGCGTCACCAAGCCTGCTGGGTTCGTGGCTGCCGGGGTGCACTGTGGGGTGAAGGCGGATCCCGCCGCGTTCGACCTGGCCTTGGTGGCCACCGACGACGCCGTGGCCGTGACTGCGGCCGCGGTGTTCACCTCCAACCGGGCGCCGGCGGCACCCGTGGAGGTCTCGCGTGCCCACCTGGCTGCCACCGGCGGGCGGGCTGCCGCCGTCGTCCTCAACAGCGGGAACGCCAACGCCGCCACCGGCTCGACCGGGCGGGAGCATTCCGAGCGCACCTGTGCGCTGGTGGCCGAAACCCTCGGTTGCGCCCCCGAGGAGGTGCTGGTGTGCTCCACCGGGCTCATCGGCATCCCCCTGCCGATCGACGCCGTGGTCTCGGGCGTGGAGCCCCTCGCTCGGGCCCGCGCCGCCGATGCCGCGTCAGCGGAGGCTGCCGCCCGAGCGATCCTCACCACCGACACGGTGGCCAAGCAGGTCGTGGTGGGCCGACCCGGATTCGCCATCGGGGGGATGGCCAAAGGGGCGGCCATGCTGGCCCCCAACATGGCCACCATGCTGGCCGTGCTCACGACCGACGCCGTCCTCGGGCCCGCCGATCTCAGCGCGGCCCTGAGCATCGCCGTCGAGCACTCGTTCAACGACCTCACCGTCGACGGCGCGACGTCGACCAACGACACGGTGATGGTCCTTTGCAGCGGCCGGGGATCGGCGCCGTCGGGCACCGTGTTCCGCGACGCCCTGAGCGAGGCCTGCGCCAGCCTGGCCACCCAGATGGCCGACGACGCCGAAGGGGCGACCAAGGTGGTCACCGTGCGGGTCGTCGGGGCCGCCTCGAACGACGACGCCGCCCGCGGGGCGCGCAAGGTGGCGGAGAGCCAACTGGTGAAGTGCTCGCTCTACGGGGCCGATCCCTACTGGGGCCGGATCGTGAGCGAGCTCGGCAGCGCCGGCATCACCTTCGACCCCGACCTGGTGTCGGTGGCCTACGGCGGGATCGCCGTGTGCTCCGGGGGGCTGGCGGCCGCTCACGACGCCGTTGCCCTCGCCGTTCACATGGCCGGTCGTCGGGTGGAGATCGTGGCCGACCTCGGCCTGGGCTCGGGCGAAGCGAGCCTGCTCACCAACGACCTCACGCCGGGCTACATCGACGAGAACATGCGCACCTCGTGAACCAGATCGACACGGGCGACACCCGGATGGTCGGCCGCCGCCTCGCTCCGGCCGACAAGGCCGCGGTGTTGGCCGAGGCCCTCCCCTACATCCGTCGATTCTGGGGCAAGACGGTGGTGGTCAAGTACGGCGGGGCGGCCATGGCCGACCCCGAGCTGGCGGCGCTGTTCGCCCAGGACGTCGTCCTGATGCGCTCGGTGGGCATGCGCCCGGTGGTGGTCCACGGCGGCGGTCCCCAGATCGGCCACCTCATGGCCCGGCTGGGCAAGGAACCGGAGTTCCTCGACGGACTACGGGTCACCGACGCCGACACTCTCGACATCGCACGGATGGTGCTGGTGGGCAAGGTCAACCGGGACATCGTGGCTGCGATCAACGTCCATGATCCGCTGGCCGTGGGGTTGTCGGGCGAGGATGCCGGGCTTCTCAGCGCCAGCGCCCGCTCGCCCGAGCTGGGTTTCGTCGGCGACGTGGTGGGCGTGAATCCCCAGATCATCGAGCGCCTGTTGATCGAGGAGCTCATTCCCGTGGTGGCCACCATCGGCAGCGACACCGAGGGCCAGGCTTACAACGTCAACGCCGACACCGCGGCCGCGGCCATCGGCGCTGCGCTGGGCGCGATGAAGCTCGTATACCTCACCGACGTCCCCGGCCTCCTGGCCAAGGCATCTGACCCGTCCAGCCTCATCACATCGGTGACGGTCGACGAGCTGGAATCCCTCCTCGCCGCCGGAACCCTCACCGGGGGCATGATCCCCAAGATCCGCTCCTGTGTGAGGGCCGTGCGGGGTGGAGTGGGCCACGCCCACATCCTCGACGGGCGCGTGCCCCACGCTTTGCTTCTCGAGGTCTTCACCCGCCGGGGCCTGGGCACCATGGTGAACCTGTGAGCCTCGTCGGGTCGGGGCCGTCGCTCATGACGACGTATCCGCCGCAGCCTGCCGTGTTCGTCCGGGGTGAGGGTAGCTGGCTCTGGGACGAAGCCGGAAAGCGCTACCTCGACTTCGTAGGCGGTCTGGCCGTGACCGCTCTCGGCCATTCCCATCCAGCGGTGGCCGACGCCCTGGCCATGCAGGCCCGGACGCTGCTGCACGTCTCGAACCTCTACGGCACGACGGTTGGCCCAGAGGTGGCCGCTACCCTCGACCGCCTGATCGGCGGGGGAGGACGGGTGTTCTTCGCCAACTCGGGAGCCGAGGCCAACGAGTGTGCCATCAAGCTGGCCCGCAAGTGGGGCGGCCACGGGCGCTACGTGGTGGTGAGCGCCTATGGCTCGTTCCACGGCAGGACCCTCGCCACCCTGCACGCCACCGGCCAACCGTCGAAGCACGAGGCCTTCCAGCCGCTGCCCGAGGGGTTTCGCCACGTGGCGTGGGGTGACCTCGACGCCCTGGCCGGTGCTATCGACCCCAGTGTGGTCGCCGTGCTGCTCGAGACGGTGCAGGGAGAAGGCGGCGTCCACCCCCTACCCCCCGGCTACCTCGCTGCTGTCCGTCGCCTGTGCGACGAGCGCGACATGCTGCTCGTGATCGACGAGGTGCAGACCGGTCTGGGTCGCACCGGGCGCTGGTTCGGTTTCCAGCACGACGATGTCCGTCCCGATGTGGTCACCATGGCCAAGGCCCTCGGCAACGGTGTCCCCATCGGTGCCTGCTGGGCCCGGTCCGAGGTGGCCGACGCGTTCGTGCCCGGCGACCATGCAACCACCTTCGGAGGCCAGCCCCTGGCCACCGCCGCCGCCCGGGCCGTGCTGGCCGTGATGGAGGCCGCCGACGCTCCCGGCCGGGCGGAGCGGGCCGGGGCCCGGTTGCAAGCCGGCCTGGAGGCCCTCCCCGGCGTCACCCGGGTGCGCGGCCAGGCCCTGTTGCTCGCTGCCGAGCTGACCACGATGCCAGCACCCGAAGTCGTCTCAGCGGCCCTCGACGCCGGCCTGCTGGTCAATGCCGTCACCCCCACCGCCATCCGGCTGGCCCCTTCGCTGCTGGTTTCGGACGCCGAGATCGACGAGGCCGTGTCCATCCTTGCCTCGGTCCTCGAGGGCGCGGCTCCGCCGCCGGGCGACGTCGCGGACGGCCGGCCGTGAGGCACTTCCTCGAGATCGACGACCTCTCGGCGGCAGAACTGGCGGCCGTGCTCGACCTCGGCGAACAACCCGATCCTCCTCCGGTCCTGGCCGGCAAGGGGGTGGGGCTGGTGTTCCAGAAGCCGTCGTTGCGCACCCGGGTGTCGATGGAGATGGCCGTCGTCCAACTCGGTGGCCATCCCGTGTCCCTTCAGGACTTCGAGCTCGGGCTCGACACACGCGAGCCGGCGGGCGACGTCGGTCGGGTGTTGTCGCAGTACTGCTGCCTGTTGGGAGCGCGGGTGTTCGCCCACGATGCCGTGAAGCGGCTGGCTGAGTCGGCCACCGTCCCCGTCGTCAACCTGCTGTCCGACCAGGCCCACCCCTGTGAGGTGCTCGGCGACCTGCTCGTGTTGCGCCGCCATCTCGGGTCCCTGGCCGGGCGCTCGCTGGCCTGGGTGGGTGACGGCAACAACGTGTGCCAGTCCCTGCTGGCCGGCGCCGCCCTGGTGGGCCTCACCGTCCGGGTGGCCTGCCCACCCGGGTACGAGCCGTCAGCGGCGTCGCTGGCCCACGCCGGCTCCCTCGTCACCCACGACCCGGCCGAGGCCGTCGAAGGAGCCGATGCCGTCTACACCGACGTGTGGACCTCGATGGGCCAGGAGTCCGAGGGGTCCGACCGCAACCGGGACTTCGCCTGCTTCACCGTCGACGATGCCCTCATGGCTCGGGCCCACCCCGACGCCGTGTTCCTCCACTGCCTTCCGGCTCACCGGGGCGAGGAAGTATCCGCATCGGTGATCGACGGACCCGCGAGTGTCGTGTGGGAGCAGGCCGCCGCCCGCATGCACGCCCAGCGTGGCCTGTTGTGGTGGCTGGCGGAGCAAGGATGATACCCAGCATCCCCGAGCAGACCCAGGCCGGCGAGGCTGGGGGTCCCCGCCGGCAGCGGCGGGCGAGGTCCATGGGACCCGGGTGCCCGCCGCCGGAGACATCGTGAGGTTGGCCAAGCCACAGCGTCAGCATCGGGTGGCGCGCATTCTGTCGAGTCAGGCCGTCACCAGCCAGGCCCGGGTGGTCGAGCTCCTGGCCGCCGAAGGGGTGGTGGCCACCCAGGCCACCGTCTCGCGCGACCTGGAGGATCTCGGAGCCCTCAAGGTGCGTACCGCCCAGGGCGAATCGGTCTATGCCATTCCCGACGAGACCAGGGGCCGCAAGGTGCCCGCCCCCGAGGACCACCTGCGCCGGGTGATGGGGGAGTGGGTCGTCGAGATCGCCCATTCGGCCAACATCGTGGTCCTGCGCACGCCGCCGGGTTCGGCCCACGTGGTCGGTTCGGCCATTGACCGGGCCGGGCTCCCGTCGGTGCTGGGCACGGTGGCCGGCGACGACACCCTGCTCCTGGTGGTGTCCGCCCGTACCGGCGGTGAGAAAGTGGCCCGGAGGCTCTCGGCCCTGGCCGGCCTTTAAGGGTCCAACACTTACGCACGGAGAGAGGTACGCAGTGGCCAAGAGGGTGGTGCTCGCCTACAGCGGGGGCCTGGACACATCGGTAGCGGTTCGTTGGATGAAGGAGGAATGGGGCAGCGAGGTGGTGACGGTGGCTGCCGACGTGGGCCAGGGAGGCGACTTCGAGGCCATACGCGAACGGGCGCTGGCTGCCGGCGCCGTCGAGGGGGTGACCGTCGACTGCCGCGAGGAGTATGCCAACGACTTCGTGGCTCCCGCGCTCAAGGCCAACGCCCTGTACGAGGGCAAGTACCCCCTCGTGTCGTCGCTGTCCCGCCCCGTCATCGTGCGACATCTGGTGGCCGCCGCCCGCGAGTTCGGGGCCGACGCCATCGCCCACGGCTGCACCGGAAAGGGCAACGACCAAGTGCGCTTCGAGGTGGCCAGCCGCACCCTCGCCCCCGACCTCGAGGTTCTCGCTCCGGTTCGGGGCTGGGGCCTCACCCGGGAGGAGTCCATCGGCTACGCCGAGCGCTTCAACATTCCCATCACCGTCACTCGCGACAGCCCCTATTCCATCGACCAGAACCTGTGGGGCCGCACCATCGAGTGCGGCGTCCTCGAGGACCCGTGGCAGCAGCCCCCCGAGGAGGTGTACGAGCTGACCACCCCCACCGCCTCGGGCCCCACCGAGATGGTGATCCGCTTCGAGGCGGGCCTGCCCGTGGCCGTCGACGGCCGCGTCCTTCCCCTCCACGACCTGGTGGCCGAGGTCAGTCGTGTGGTGGGTTCCTACGGGTGGGGTCGCATCGACATGGTCGAGAACCGCCGGGTCGGGATCAAGAGCCGCGAGGTCTACGAGTGCCCGGGTGCCCTGGCCCTGGTCATGGCCCATTCGGACCTGGAGGATCTCACGCTCGAGCGCGACCTGGCCCACGAGAAAGCCCGCCTCGAGCCCCGATGGGCCGAGTTGGTCTACGACGGGCTGTGGTTCTCGCCCCTCAAAGATGCCCTCGACGCCTTCGTCGAGGAGAGCCAGCGCCACGTCACCGGCGAGGTACGACTGCGCTGCGAGTTGCCCGGCCGCTGTTTCGTCGCCGGTCGCCGCAGCCCCGTCGGGTTGTACGACTACGAGATGGCCACCTACGAGGCCGCCGACCGCTTCCATCACGGCGACGCCGCCGGCTTCGTCCGGCTCTGGGGCCTCGGGGTGGAGACATGGGCCTCGAGGCAGGGGACTGCCTCTCGGCCGGCGGGCCAGGACGGCGTTCGGTCATGACCTTGTGGCAGGGCCGGATGGGTGATCCGCCGCACGAGGGACTGCTGGCGTTCACGTCGAGCATCGGTGTCGATGTCCGCCTGGCCCCCGAGGACGTGGCCGGGTCCCGCGCCCACGTGCGGGGTCTGGCCCGGGCCGGCCTGCTGACGACCGAGGAGGCGGATATCCTCTCGGCCGCCCTCGACCACGTGGCCGAGGAGCTCGACCAGGGCTCGTTCAGCTTCCTGGCGTCCGACGAGGACGTCCACACGGCCGTGGAGCGCCGGGTCACGGAGATCGCCGGTGCGGCCGGTGCCAAGCTCCACACCGGGCGCAGCCGCAACGACCAGGTGGCCACCGACATGCGACTGTGGACCAAGCGGGCCTTGGGTGACGTCGCCCGCGCTGTGCTCGACCTCCAGCACGCCCTCCTCGACCAGGCCCGCCACGCGGACCGCAATGGGGCCCAGGTTCCCGGATACACCCATCTCCAGCGGGCCCAGCCTGTGCTGCTGGCCCATCACCTGCTGGCCCACGGCTGGGCCCTGGCCCGTGATTTCGACCGTCTCGTCGATGCCCGCCACCGCCTCGACGTTTCGCCGCTCGGCGCCGGCGCCCTGGCCGGATCGTCCCTCCCCATCGACCCCGACGCCACCGCCGAGGACCTCGGTTTCAGCCGCCGGTTCGAGAACTCCCTCGATGCGGTGAGCGACCGCGACTTCGTGGCCGAGGCGCTGTTCGACCTGGCCCTCCTCGGCGTCCACCTTTCCCGGCTGGGCGAGGAGATCGTGCTGTGGTCCAGCGCCGAGTTCGGCTTCGCCCGCCTGGCCGATGCGTGGGCGACGGGCAGCTCGATGCTTCCCCAGAAGAAGAACCCCGACGTGGCCGAGCTGGCCCGGGCCAAGGCCGGCCGCCTCATCGGCCACGTGGCCGGCTTTCTCGCCACCCTCAAGGGCCTGCCCCTCGCCTACAACCGCGATCTCCAGGAGGACAAGGAGCCACTGTTCGACGCTGTCGACCAGACCATCGGTATCCTCGCCGCCCTCACCGGGTTGATCGCCACGATCACCTTCGATCACCGCCGCATGGCCGAGGCCGCCGACACCGCCGAAGCGGCGGCGGTCGACCTGGCCGAGTGGTTGGTGGCGCGCGGCACGCCGTTCCGGCAGGCTCACGGGATCGTGGCTCAGGTCGTGCGCGAGGCCGCCGAGAGGCGTGTCCCGATGGGCGAGCTCGTCTCCGCTCATCCCGATCTCGGACCCGAGGCCGTGACCCTGCTCGAGCCGGGGACCGCCGTCACCCGACGCACCACTCCGGGAGGGGCCGGGC
The DNA here is from genome assembly GCA_038232455.1 of Acidimicrobiales bacterium. Lineage (GTDB taxonomy): Bacteria > Actinomycetota > Acidimicrobiia > Acidimicrobiales > AC-14 > DATAQC01. Next base: position 10,311 of record JBBSHU010000014.1, on the reverse strand, counting down.
CAGGCCCGGTGGCCGACCAGCTCCGCCGCTTCACCCAGCAGCTGGGTACCGACCTCGATCGGCTCCCGGCACCCTGAGACGGGTGAGCCTGGCCCGGTCGTTCTACGCCCGCGATGCCCGGGTGGTGGCCCCCGAGATGCTGAACAAGCTCCTGGTGAGAGGCGGGCGGGTGGGACGCATCGTGGAGGTGGAGGCGTACTGCGGCGCCGAGGATCCCGGAAGCCATGCCTTTCGGGGCCCGACCCCGCGCAACGCCACCATGTTCGGTCCTCCCGGCCACCTGTACGTGTACTTCACCTACGGGATGCACTACTGCGCCAACGCCGTTTGCGGCGACGAGGGGACGGCCACCGCGGTCCTGTTCAGGGGGCTCGACGTGGTGAGCGGCCTCGAGGAGATGCGCGCCGCCTACCCGGGGTTGCGCCGCGACGGCGATCTGTGCCGCGGCCCCGCCCGGCTCTGCCGGGCCTTCGGGATCGACCGGACCTTCGACGGCGCCGACCTCGTCACGGGTGACCTCGGGGTGACGGTGGTCGACGACGGCACGCCGCCGCCGGTTGCGCCGGGAATCACCGCCCGGATCGGCCTCACCGCCGGAGCCGAGCTGCCGTGGCGCTTCACCGTCCCCGGAGCCCCCGGGCTCTCCCGGCGCAGACCGGCGTAGCCCTGTAGGTTTCTGGCGTCCTGTCACTGCGATTGGGCCGGCCGAGGCTCGACCGCCTTCGAATGAACGATGGGGGCGCACATGCCGGAGCCGCCGTTCGAGATCCGGAACCGGGCCGAGCTGGTCGATGCCCTCAGCGTCGCCGCCCAGGTCGAACACGTCGTGCTCGTCGAGTACCTCTACGCGGCGTTCTCCTGCCGCCACACCCAGGATCCGTCGCTGCCCGTGGCCGCCCAGATGGCGTCGTGGGAAGCAGCTCGTGAGCTGCACCTGATCGCCCACGAGGAGATGGACCACCTGGGCGTCGTGCAGCAACTGCTGGCGGCCTTGGGGGCACCTCCGGTACCCGACGCGTGGACACTGCCGATCCGAGATGATCGGCTCCCGTTCCCGTGCGAGCTGGCCCGCCTCGACCTTGGCGCCGTCGACCGGTTCATCCAGACGGAGTCGCCGCCCGCAACACCCCAGGCCGCGGCGGTGGCTGAACCTCCGGATCCCATCCGCTTCGACATCCTCGGCGACCTCTACCGGTCGATCGTCGACGGCCTGCACCGGCTGGGCGACGACGTGTTCATCGGGGCGGAGGTCACCGGCACCGACCCCTCCCCACTCACGTTCAGCCAGGACGGCTTCCGGGTCGCCACCGCGGCGGACGCCATCGCCTCACTTCAGACGGTGATCACCCAGGGAGAGGGGGCGTCCGGGGCCACTCCCGGGCACTTCGCCCGGTTCGAGGCGATGCGAGCGAACCTCGACCGCCTCGGTGCCCACGTGGATCTGGTCTCGTGGCCGTGTGTGGCCAATCCGGTGCTGCGCGACGCGGGGGCCCCCGGCACCACGCTTGTGACCTGTCCGTCCACCGTGCAGGTGGCCGACATTGCCAACCGGTCCTACCGAGCCCTGTGGTTGCTGCTCGGCGGCACGTATCTTCACGACTGGTCGGCGTCGGACCCGGAGGAGACGGTCACCCGCCGCCAGGACCAGCGGAATCGATCGATGGCGAGCGCTCGGTGGCTCATGGCCACCGTGCTCCGTCCTCTCGGCGAGATCCTCGCTCGCCTTCCCGCCCTCGACGGTGACGAGCACGGCCCGACCGCGGGCATGTGCTTCGAGCAGTACGGGGAGTTCCGTGTGCCGGCCCAGCCCGATGCCCGCGCTGCGGCCACCGTGGCCGAGCTCGACGCCATCGCCTCCGACCTGGACGCAGTTGCAGGACAGCCTGCACTGTCGCCGCCGTGGGCGGGCCCGCGCCTTGCCGCCCTCGCCGCCGACGTGCGCTCGCTCCGGGAGCGATTTCTCGGACGGGTCGCGCCACCGTCGGGAGAGCGGTTCGAGCCGCCCTCGCCGGGCCGCTGGATGTCGGTGGACTTCTCCGGTGGTACCAGGTGCGACTGGCCACCGGGGGCGATCCGTACAACGACCCGAGGGGTGTCTCGGGCTGGCAGTTCGCCCTCGCCGGCGAACCCGACATGGATCGGGTCCTGCGCTTCTAGCCCGCCGGCACCTTCCTGCGGTCGCACATCGATCCGCGTATCCGCATCGGGGTCACGGTCACCTCGGCGAAGGTGGCCGGCGAGGCTTCCCCCCACGCCTTCGACGATGGCCGGGTCGAGCTGCTCGACCAGGCCCGCTTCGAAGGCCACAACGGCGTCTTTCAGGCGGACGCGACGAACCCATCGTGCCCTGCTGCATCCGCATCTCCGGCGACGGCTGGGCCCTGCAGCGCCACGCCGTCGACGACTATGCCGCCCCTTTCACCGAGGTTGCGTCGGCCGGGGCCTTCAACGACCTCGTGGCGGCGCGGGCTCTACGGGCCGACCATGGGCTCCCGGCCCAGGCGTTCGGCGCCGCCGGGCCGACTCCCGAGCTCAAGGCTCACCTGGCCGCCGCCCGGGCCCGGCTCACCGCCGCCATTACCGCGGCCGAAACTGCCGGCGACGAAGATGGGCGCCTGGTGCTGGCCCGGCGCCTCGCTCAGATCGGAAGGCCTCCGTGGCCGTTCGGTGCCATCGTCGCCTGGCGGTTCCCCCTACGTGGCTCCGAGTGTGTGGCCCAGGTGCCCGAGGGCGTGCCGGCGCCCGTCACCAACTCGCCGTGGTGGCTGGAGTTGTTGTCGACCGGCTTCGACCCCGACGCCGGGTGCGCCCTCGTGCGCGGCGTGCTGCACGCCCCGCTCGACGCTCACGCCGGACCACCGCCGTGGCAGATGGGCCTCGACACCCCTGGGGTCGAGGCGGAGGTGGTGACTATGCCGGTCGACAGCATGGGTGTCCGGCCCGGCCGCTGAACGCCCGCCTTTTCCCTACCGGGACGTCACAGGCCGAACGCCGGACGCATGCTCGTCGCCTGGGCGGCGTGACCGAGGAAGTCGGGGATGGCCAACAGCTCCTCGGTGGTCCGTAACAGCGAGTAGTGGTCGACGGGACCGTCGGCCACCGAGCCCGGCGGGGTGCTAGGGCTGATCACGATCGACGGCATGGGCGTGTACTCGTCCCAGGCCACGAAGATCGCCGTCGTTCCCGACCGGTAGGCGCTGCTGGCCGCCAGCCTCGGGAGCCACGCCTGCAGCCACTTGTCGCCGGTCTTCACCCCGCAGTTGTGGGTGTCGTTGCAGAGGTTCGGGGTGATGAACGAGAAGGCCGGAAGAGTGTCGTGGTCGAGTGCGTCGGCCAGGGCTCCGCTGGTCGGCGTTCCGAGGGCCACGTTGTCGATCTTGCACGCGGCCCGGTCCTCCGGGCCGGAGTAGTAGGCCGCCGGGTTGTGCTTGACCGCGTAGTCGCCCTTCGGGTCGAGAGCGCAGTTGGCGGGCATGGCCTCCTGGTAGCTGCGGGCCTGGCGGCCCGAGGCCCGGACCTGGCGGAACAGGTTGTCGGCTGTGAGGGGGTGGGCTGCGGGCGGGTTGTCGTCGTGGATGCCCTGGGTGTCGCCGGAGGTGGCCCCGATGTAGTTGGGCATCGAAGGGCTCCCCACGCTCGCGTACTGGGTGGCCGTGCCGCACCGACGGGCCAAGGCGGTCTCGAACGGAGCGTTGTCGTTGCCGATCACCTCCCCGTATCGGTGGTTCTCCATGAAGATCCACACCACGTGCTGGTAGGCCGGGGGTGGGGCCGCGCGAGTTCCGCATTCCGCATCGCCGGCGGCCGCGCCGGCCAGGCCCGGTGCCACTGCGGTCGTGGCCGGCGGACGCGCCGCCGGGCGGTCCGACGTAGTGCCGCAGGCAGTGGCGACGAGGAGGATCGCGGTAACGGGCAACGAGGCGCGTGGGCTCACACGTCGACCCTACGTCCCCGGCCCGGGGTCGATCGGAGTTCATAACAACGAATCCGATCGAGTCGATGGAAATAGTGGACTAATTGGTCTATCCTGGTCCTTCGTCCGCCTGCGCCACAACACATCCTGGAGGGGATCGATGACCGACAAGACCGGCCGGCATCGGGCCGCGCTGTGGCGCATCACCGCCGTCCTGGTCGTGCTGGTCGCAGTCGCCGCCGGCTGCGGAAGCTCGAGCAGCAGCGACAAGGCGGCGACCGGCTCCACCGTCACCGGCAAGACCCTTCCGGCCGCGCAACTGGCCCTGGTGGCCTACTCCACCCCCCAGGAGGCCTACGACAAGATCATGTCCGCCTTCAACAGGACGTCGGAAGGCAAGAAGACCAGGTTCACCAAGTCCTTCGGCGCCTCGGGCGACCAGAGCCGTGCCGTCGAGAACGGGCTGGCGGCCGACGACGTGGCGTTCTCTCTCGAGCCCGACATGACCCGGCTGGTGAAGAAGGGCATCGTCGCTCCCGAGTGGAACACCGACGCCTACAAGGGGATGATCACCGATTCCGTCGTGGTCCTGGTCGTGCGCAAGGGGAACCCCAAGAAGATCAAGACCTGGGCCGACCTCACCAAACCCGGTGTGGAGGTCATCACCGCCAATCCCTTCACCTCGGGCGGTGCCCGGTGGAACGTGATGGCCGCCTACGGCCAGGCCGTCAAGGGCGCCGGTGGATCCGAGCAGGCGGGCAAGGACTATCTCGCCGCCCTGTTCAAGAACGTCCCCGTCCAGGACGACTCGGCCCGAAAGTCTCTCCAGACCTTCACCTCCGGCAAGGGCGACGTGCTCATCGCCTACGAGAACGAGGCCATCTTCGCCCAGCAGAAGGGCCAGGCGATCGACTACGTCACTCCCGACTCGACCATTCTCATCGAGAACCCGGCGGCCGTGACCGCCAACGCGAAGAGCCCGGAGCAGGCCAAGGCGTTCCTCGACTACCTGCACGGCAACGAGGCCCAGACGATCTTCGCCCAGGCCGGCTACCGCCCCGTGGTGCCCGACATCAACAGCCCCTATCCCTTCCCGAAGCCCGCCGGCCTCTTCACCATCGCCGACTTCGGAGGATGGACCGACGTGTCCAAGAAGTTCTTCGACCCGGCCGGCAGCGTGATGGCCGACGTCGAGAAGGGGATAGACGTCTCGGTTGGCTGACGCAGTAGCGGTCCTGGAGCGGCCCGACTCAGCGCCCGAGCCGCCAGGTCGGCCCTTCCGGGCCCGACCGGTCAAGGCCAGCACGGCGCTGGGCCTGGGCGTGGCCACGCTGTGGTTGAGCCTGCTCGTTCTCATCCCCCTGGGTGCGGTCATCTGGCGGGCCAACGAGAACGGCACCGGCGCCTTTTGGGACGCCGTCACCGCGCCGGAGGCGGCATCGGCCATCCAGCTCACCGTCGTCGTCGCCCTGGTCGTTTCGCTGATCAACGTCGTCTTCGGCACCCTGATCGCCTGGGTGCTTGTCCGCGACGACTTCCACGGCAAGCGCTTCCTCGACGCCCTGATCGACCTTCCCTTCGCCCTGCCAACCATCGTGGCCGGCCTGGTGCTGCTCGCCCTCTACGGGGTGAACAGCCCGGTGGGCATCGAGCTGGCCTACACCCGGGCCGGGGTCATCATGGCCCTGCTGTTCGTGACCCTCCCGTTCGTGGTGCGCACTGTGCAGCCGGTTCTGCTGGAGCTCGACCGCGACGCCGAGGAGGCAGCCGCGTCGCTGGGGGCGGGCAAGCTCACCACCTTCCGGCGCATCGTGCTGCCCAACCTGGTTCCGGCCATCGCCGCCGGAACCGCGCTGTCGTTCGCTCGAGCCATGAGCGAGTTCGGGGCCACCGTGCTCATCTCCGGCAACCTGCCGTTCAAGACCCAGGTCGCCTCCGTGCACGTGTACAACCAGATCCAGTCCGACAACACCCTGGGCGCGGCGGCGGTGGCCACCGTCCTGCTCCTCATCTCCCTCGTCGTGCTCCTGGGCCTCGACCTCATTCAACGTTGGGCGGTGCGCCGTGGTTAAACGGTTGCTGCGCGTCGTCGCCCTGGTCTACCTGACGGTGCTGCTGATCGTCCCGCTCGGCCTGGTCTTCTGGCGGACGTTCGAGCACGGGATCGCACCGGTGTGGCACTCGTTGACCACTCCAACGGCCCTGCACGCCTTCCAGGTCACGGGGATCGTCGCCTTCTGGGCCGTGCTGTTGAACACCGTGTTCGGCGTCGGGGCCGCCCTGCTCCTCGTGCGCCACCGCTTTCCCGGCAAGCGCCTGTTCAGCGCCCTGATCGACCTTCCCATCGCCGTGTCGCCGGTGGTCGTCGGCCTGGCCCTGATCCTCGTCTACGGGAAGTTCTCACCCCTCGGTGGGTTTCTCCAGGACCACGGGTTCCAGGTGATCTTCGCCCTTCCCGGCATGGTCCTGGCGACGGTCTTCGTCTCGCTTCCCCTCGTCGTTCGCGAGGTGGCGCCCGTGCTCACCGAGATCGGCATCGAGCAGGAGCAAGCCGCATGGACGCTCGGCGCCGGTCGATTCCAGGCCTTCCGGCGTATCACCCTGCCGGCCGTCCGTTGGGCCCTCGGCTACGGCGTCGTGCTCACCCTGGCCCGGGCCCTCGGCGAGTTCGGCGCCGTCGCAGTGGTGTCCGGTCGACTCGTGGGCAAGACCCAGACGGCCACCCTCGTGGTCGACGAGAGCTTCCAGAACTTCGACCAGGCCACCGCCTACGCCGTGTCCGTCGCCTTGGCGCTCGTCGCCATCGTCATTCTCTTGGTCGTGAACCTCATGCGACCGGAAGTGGAGGCCTGATGGGTATCAGTGTGGCCAACGTCACGAAGCGCTTCGGCGACTTCGTTGCCCTCGACGACGTGTCCGTCGACATCCCCACCGGATCGTTGACCGCCCTGCTCGGACCGAGTGGCGGTGGAAAGTCCACGCTCCTGCGGATCATCGCCGGCCTCGAGAATCCCGACTCGGGCACGGTCGGGATCGCCGGTGAGGATTCGACCCGCCTTCCGCCGCAGAACCGCAACGTGGGATTCGTCTTCCAGCACTACGCCGCGTTCAAGCATCTGTCGGTGTTCCGCAACGTGGCCTTCGGCCTGGAGATCCGCAAGCGGCCCAAGGCCGACATCAAAGAGCGCGTCGAGGAGTTGCTCAGGCTCGTCCATCTGGAGCAGTTCGCCGACCGTCTGCCGTCTCAGCTGTCGGGAGGCCAGCGACAGCGGATGGCCCTGGCCCGCGCCCTGGCCGTCGAGCCCGAGGTGATGTTGCTCGACGAACCCTTCGGTGCCCTCGACGCCAAGGTCCGCAAGGAGCTGCGCGACTGGCTACGGCGTCTGCACGACGAGGTGCACGTCACCACGGTGTTCGTCACCCACGACCAGGAGGAGGCCATGGAGGTCGCCGACGAGATCGTGGTCATCAACGACGGCCGGGTCGAGCAGATCGGCACGCCCGACGAGCTCTACGACCGACCCGCCAACGACTTCGTCATGCGCTTCCTCGGGCCGGTCACCGATCTCGGTGGCCGGCTGGTACGGCCGCACGACATCGACGTGCTCCTCGACGCCGGACCCTCCACGGTTTCCGCTCGCGTGGAACGGCTCGTTCGCCTCGGGTTCGAGGTGCGCGTCGACGCCGTCGACGACCAGGGCCACACCCTGTCGGTTCAGCTGACCCGGGGCCAGGTCGAATCCCTGACGCTCGCTCCCGGCTCGGTGATCAACCTCCGCCCGATGGTGCCCTCGGCCTGACGACTTCGCCGCAACTCGGTCGAGCCGCCACAATGGGCTCGTGCACATCTCGGCGAAGGCGGACTACGCGTTGCGTGCTCTGCTCACCCTCGCCGGTGAGCCCGAGGGCCGCCCCATCACGGCCGACGCCCTGGCCGGCCGCCAGCATCTCCCCTTGAAGTTCCTCGAGAACATTCTCGTCGACCTCAAGCGCATCGGGCTGGTCACCAGCCAGCGTGGCGCCGGCGGCGGCTACCGACTGGGCCGCCCCGCCGAGTCGATCACCGCGGCCGAGGTCATACGGGCGCTGGAGGGGCCGCTGGCCGAGGTGCGCGGCCTTCGCCCTGAAGCGGCGATCTACGAGGGCCCGGCCGAACATCTCCAGGACGTGTGGGTAGCCGTGCGGGCCGGCCTACGGGCGGTGCTGGAGCACGTCACCCTCGCCGACATCGTCACCGGTGAGTTCCGGGCCGATGTCACCCGCCTCACCACCGACCCCGACGCCTGGCTGGCGCACTAGCCCATCCCGACGTTCTGGCGTGCGAAACACCCACAAAACCACGGCGATTTGCACGCCAGAAGGGCAACGGGGGCTCAGGCGTTGCGGATCAGAGAGGCGAAGCGCGGGCCGAGCCAGGGTTTGCGGCCCCAGGCAACGAGCTGGCCCTTGGCGATGGCCGGCCACTGGCCCTTGCGGTCCCAACCCACCATCAGCATGGCTACGGGGTCGACAGACAGGTGGCAGTCGACCCGCCGACCGGCGGGGCCCTCGATGTGCAGCGCGCCGTCGTCGAAGACGAAGTCGAAGCGGGCTCCGCCCCGGAGACGGACATCGAACGTGGCATGCAGCCCGGCCGCCTGCTCCTGGTCGACCATGGCGCGGGGGTCGAGGGCCTGGAGGACCGGGATGATGAAACCGGCCAGGACCATCGCCGCGTAGGCCCAGTCGATCTTCCACGGCACGCCGGCGGCCAGGGCGATGTCGTAGCCGTGCATGATGGTCTCGTTGAGCAGGTGACAGGTGAGCGTGCGACGGGAGACGGTGGATCCCTCCACCAGCCAGGCGAACTGCTCGTCGGGTGACGCACCGGCCGATTCGGCGAAGAACTCGGTCGCTCGCGTGTCGATGCGGTCGGCAAGGACGGAGAGGTCGCGCTCGGGATCGGAGGTGACTCCCAGCTTGGTCATGTCGCCCAGTTCCCATATGTCGGCGATCGGTGACCCGCTCGGCATGGCGGTCATACCGGGAAGGACCTCGTACACGCGCGACAAGTCGCGGCGCGCCATGCAGGGAACGATCACCCATGCCTGGGACAGGTGCATGGCCACTTCGGTCAGGTCCCAGTCGCCCAGAGCCTTGCCACCGGGAACCGGGATGTTCCGCAGCATGGTCGTGAGACGGCCGACCATGGCGCGCAGGGCCTCCTGGGCTTCCGCCCAATCGACCGGTGCCACGTCCGTTGTCACCGGGGCCTCCGTTCACACGCCGTGGAGATGCTGACATGTCCCGTGACCCTACGCTGATGCCAGTGTTGCGAACGGGCCGGGCCCCTGTGGCTCATCGGCGACCGGTCGAAAAACCTGAAAACCCCGTGGGGATGCCCTATCGGCAGGCAGTTACGGGCGCAGGGTGATCTTTCCTGGGCCTCGCTCGGCTCGGCCGACGACTGCAGCGGCGTGGCCGGATGCCGTCAATGCCGCCACTGCGGCGTCGGCGCGCGACGGTTCCGCTCCGAAGAGCAGGCCGCCCGAGGTCTGAGCGTCGGCGAGCACGATGAGCTCGGCGTCGGTGAGGTCGTGGGCGGCCAACACCTCGCTCGCCCACGCCAGGTTCCGGCGGGAACCGCCGGGGATCATGCCCTCAGCGGCCAGCTCGTCGACCCCGGGCAACACTGGGACGGCCGACCTGACGATCTCCACATCGGTGCTCGACGCCTGGGCCATGGACCGGAGGTGACCGAGGAGGCCGAAGCCGGTGACATCGGTGGCGCCGGTGGAACCGGCCGACAGCGCCGCGGCCGCGGCATCACGATTCAGCCGGGTCATGGAGGCGACGGCCGCGTCGACCACGGTGTCTCCGGCCACGCCCGCCTTCAGGGCGGTGGCGATGATGCCGACGCCGAGCGCCTTGGTGAGCACGATCGCGTCGCCGGGGCGTAGCCCGGTGTTGGTGAGAATGTGCTGGGGATGCACCTCGCCCACCATGGCCAGGCCGAACTTGGGCTCGGGGTCCTCCACCGTGTGGCCGCCCACGGTCACCCATCCACCGTCGCTCGCCGCCTCGGCCGCCCCCTCGAGCACGGCCACCAGGATGTCGTTGCCGAGCTCCTCGCTGTTCCATCCCACCAGGTTCAGGCCGAAGAGCGGCCGCCCGCCCATGGCGTAGACGTCGCTGGCCGAGTTGGCCGCGGCGATGCGTCCCCAGACCCGGGGATCGTCGACGATCGGCGTGATGAAGTCGGCCGTGACCACCAGGGCGCGCTCCGCATCGAGCCGCCACACTGCCGCGTCGTCACCAGTGTCGATACCGACCAGGAGGTCGGGGTGGCCGGGAGGGTGCAATCGACGCAGGACCTGCGTCAGCTCGCCAGGGGCGAGCTTGCACGCTCAGCCGGCGCC
>JBBSHU010000013.1:0-38251 GCA_038232455.1 Acidimicrobiales bacterium | reverse complement strand
CTGGTTCTCGATCACCACCGTGGTGCGGACGACGACGTCGTTCTCGCCGCTGAAACGCACCTCTTGGCGAACGGTGGGCTTGACGTAGTAGTCGAGCTTGGTCGCCGTGCGGTTCTCGACGGCCAGGTGGAATGTCCGGTCGGCGTCCTTGGCGCCCGGCCCTCCGCCCAGGCCGGTCCGTACGAACGCCTCCTCTTCCGCTGCGACGGGGCTCCACAATCGCAGGTGGCCCCCACCGGAGGCCCGGCCCAGGGCGGCCCCCAGGCCCAACACGTCCTGGGTGCCGACGGAGAGGCGGTCGATGACCGCGGCGACGACGTCGTCGAGACGCTCCTTCCGTCCGGCCTGGCTGTCTGTGGGAGCAAGGCCTTCGTACAGGTCGTGAAGCAGGATTCGGCCGACGTTGTCGGCGGAAACAGGGTCGTCGATACCGGTCACCGACACCGGCCCCACGGCCCGAAGCACCTCGGCCAGGCCAGGGACATCGATAGCGACCACACCGTCGACAGTCTGACCGGTGGCCTGGCGGTACATGTCGACCATGGCCCGACTACTCCAGTCGAAGTCGGCGGTGGCGTTGACGGACTGCCACAGGACCGTTGGCCGAATGGCACCGAACACCTCCTGGGTACCAGGCGGGATCGGCGTGGGAGCAGCGTCCTTCAGCACGATATCGGCCACGGGGCCCCGCCGCTCGAGCTGAAACCGGCCACCGGCGAAGTGAAGAACCCCGTAGGACAGGATCGCCCCCGAATCGCGCATCTCGGCGTTGTTCTCCATGACCAGCAGGTACCGCCGCTCGCCGTCTCCGCCGAAAAAGCCCCGAGTTGCGCCGAGAGCATCGGACGCCTGCCCCAAGTTGGCGGCGGCGGAACCGGCGACCTCGTCGAGGCGACGACGGGCACTGCCGAGCGGCCCCCAGAGCCCGGCCGCCGGGCGCTGCATCTTTTCGAACACCCGCCCCGCTCGTCCTGTCTCGGCCGAGATCACGGGCAGGCTGTCGAGCGGGAGGGCGCCGTCGCGGAGCTGGCCCCCGTCGGGCAGGGATTGCACCCGGTCGATGAGCGAGGTGACGGTGGCCGACCCGCGGCGGGCGTCGTCGACGAGGTCGAGCAGCCCGGCCCGCTGGCGGCGGACGAAGGGGACGAACTGGGCGACCCAGAGAACCGGAGAGTGCCCGAGTCGGTGACGGGCCGAGGCCAGCTGTGCCTGGGCGCTGGCGATGGCAGCCCGGTTGGCAGCCCGCTGGTCGGGAGTGGCGAACGACGACGGGTCGACGACCTTCTGGAGCTGGGCCTGCGCGGCCAGGACCTCAGCCCGAGCAGGCTTGAGATCTCTCCAGGCCGACGCTCCAGCGACGGCGGCGAGGCAACACACCACCACGAGCAGACCGAAGACCACCCGCTTACGATGCCCGGCCACAGCGATACGGCGGTAGCGACGGGCTAGGCGGCGAAACCACCGGCGGGGGCTCCACCATGGACCCCGGGAACGGCGACGTCTCTCGACTACGAGCTGTTCCGTTCCCAGTCCGTCCGCTCGATCACTCGGGTCCACAGGCCGGGATGGTAGGCGACGGGCCTCACCGAATCGGCTCGGACCGAGCAGCCTGTCCGTGATCCTGGGCTGGCTCGAGGCGGGCGAGGGGAGCCGACAGAGCCGCATCGAGGGCCTGGCGGCGATGACGGATGGCCAGACCGAGAGCGGCGGACACGGCGGCCAGGCCGGCCACCGCCACCATGACGGGCGAAATTGTTCCGGACGCCTGGCTGTCGAAGGTGTCGCTGCCGACCGGGGCGGACGCGCCTTCGGGGCTCCCTTGGACGACGACGGGCTCCGGGCCCCCGCCTACCGGAGCGTCGCATGCGGCCGGGGCACAGTCTGGGACTTGGCCGGCCGCAGCTATTCCCGGCACGACGGTCATCAGTAGAGCCAACAGGACGCCGCCCGCCGCCGCCTCTACTCGTCGCACTTGGAGGCCCCCCGTGCCGCGAACCAACACCTCAGCTTGATCGGCACCACGCTACCAGTAGCCTGCGCCAGCTCATCCGCGGTCGAGCAGGCTGTCCCAGAGTTGGCCGGTGGGGGAACGTTTCACCCGCACCCAGAGCGACGGTTCCCGCTCCGAGGGGAGAGGGCCGGTCGCGTGGTTGACGTCGGGTATCGACAGGCCCCGCGTGTCGGTGATCCGCCATCCGGACGGTACCGACACCCTGACGCGTCCCGCCTCCGACAGAGACCCAAGCTCGGGGAGGACGTCGAGGCGATACCACCCTCCTAGGCCGAGGGTGATGTCACCCTCCATGTCGAATCGCAACGTACGGGCCTCCGACGGCGGCACCGTCACGACGGTGGAACCCACCCGCCGGCCGAGATCGCCGCCGGTGTGCAGCGGCTGCGCCTTACCGTCCACGGCGGCGGAAACCACACCGAACGGGCTGTAGACCGAGACGGCGGTTTGACTCCCGCTGTTCGGGTTCGGACCATCGCCCGGTGTGCTCACAACGGGTGCGTCGTTGCGCAGGGTGACGGCGACATGCCCGCTGAGGCGCGCCCGGCCCGGCCCGGGGTCGAGGCGCACGTCATAGTTGACTTCCCCGTGCAAGTACCGATCGGCGTCGCCCGACGAACGGCTCTCGCCGGCCACGATGACGGAGTCCCCCCTGATCACCGGGACCTCGCCCGTAGCGCCCAGGTGCGATAGCAACGCCTGCTCGGAGGGTCGGTCGAGGTAGATCATCAGATGGCCGCGCCGCACCGCGTCAGCCAGGCTGTCGACGACATGGCGGCCGGTGCCCAAGTCGGCACTGACGGCTTCCCCCCAGATGGCGGCCGACACCCGGTCGATCGACGCCCGAGCGGCGAGGTCGGTGAGGTTGCCGGCGGTCACGGGCTCGGGCTCGTTGCCGAGGGAGACCGGTCCGGCCAGCCTGATCAGGGCGGACAGCCCGATGGCGTCCACGCGGATCACGCCGTCGACCTGCCCACCCGGCGCGACCGATCCGGTGAGGGCTCGGGCAACCGTCGGAAAGTCGGGCGAGGACAGGGCGGAGGAGGAGCCGGCCGCCAACGAGGAGCCGCGACCAGCGACCGGCTCGAGCCGCAGGCGTCCGCCCTCGGCCACCAGCTCGTGGTCCTGCACGACGGGGTCCGGCACGCCGATCACGGGGCCGCCCGAGTCCCCGACGCCCCCCACCATGAGGAGGTAACGCCGTGGGCCGTCGCTCCCCAGGATTCCCGGCAGGGCCCGGGCAGTCTCGGCCATCAGCGCGGTCGCTCGAGCCTGGGCTCCCGTCGCGGTGACGAGGGCTCGGATCGACGTGCGGAAGCGATCGATCACATATGGTCGGTCGGCACCACCGAGCCGGATGCGGGCTTGGGCCAGGGCCCGGCCGGCGTCGTCGAGGGCAGGGGCCAACCGGGCCAGCTGGCCGGCGTCGACCGATCCCGCCGAGACCGGCTCCCCACCGGCCTCGGCGATGGCGGCCACGTGGGCACCTTTGGCCGTGAGGTCGGAGCCGGTGGCCGCCAAGGTGCGGGCGGCCCGCAGGTTCGACGACACCCCGGGGACCAGGAGGCCGAGCGAGGCGAGGCCCCCGTCGAGACGACCCTCGGCCCGGCGGAAGAGCACTTCCGCCCGCTCGAGGTCGGCCCGGGTGCGGCCTGGGTCAGCGTCTCCCACGGTGTGAAGGGCCCATGTGGCGATGTCGGCACCGTCGCGGGCCGGACCGGCGGCGGCGGCCATGGCCACAACCGCCGGGGCGCTAAGAAGTGCTACCAGCCCGACTCCTCCCGCCAGACCGAGACGCAGCCACCGCGGGAACCGGCCCGCTGGCTCTGGGTACACCGAGGCTCGGCTCGTGACCACGGCGAGGGTGCCGAGCGTCAGCAGAGCGGCCGCACAGCCCGGCCCAGGGCCCACCACCTGGCGGCCGGCGAGCACGGCAAGAACGGTGAGAACGACCTGGACGCCGAGCAGGATACCGACGGCCCTCCCCGGCGCCACGCCGAGGGCCACCAGCCGGTGCGAGAGGTGATCCTTGCCACCGGTGGCGACCGAGCGTCCCCGGCGGAGACGGGAGAGAGTCACGGTCGTGGTATCGAGCACGGCCAGGCCCAGGAGCATCACGGGAACGATGAAGCTCACCGGTTGCGTCAGCCCCGGGCTGACGTCGATGGCAAGGACGGCCAACGAGAATCCCAGGAACAGGCTGCCGGCGTCGCCCATAAAGATCGACGCAGGGCGGCGGTTGTAGACGAGGAAGCCAGCACAGGCACCGGCGAGGCCGGCCGACACTGTGGCAACCACCTCCTGGCCGTTGAGGATGGCGAGGAAGAACACGCCCACCGCCGCTGTTCCCGCCACGCCCGCAGCCAGCCCGTCCATGTTGTCGAGGAGGTTGAGGGCGTTGGTGATGCCCAGGATCCACACCACCGTCAGGGTCATGTCGATTACTGCGACACCTGTGGCATGGATGCGCAGGCCCACGGCCACGGCCAGGCTCGCGGCAGCGACCTCGGCCACGAACCGGACCCCGGGGGGAACGTTGCGGTCGTCATCGAGGAGGCCCACGGCGCCGAGAGTCACGGCCACCAGGCCGAGGGCCGCAGCCCGACCTCCGAGACCGGGGAGCCAAAGCAGAGCTACGAGAACGCCGGAAATGATCCCCACCCCGCCGAGGTAGGGCACAGGCTTCACGTGGCTCTTGCGTTCGTCGGGCCGGTCGATGATGCCGGAGGTGATGGCCAGGCGCCGCAGCAACGGCGTACCGGCGATGGTCACGGCCAGAGAAGCAGGGAATGCGTAGACCCAGGGCGGGCCCATGGTCAATGTGCGAGGGCTGCGATCGCCGCCCGCTCGTTCTCCGCTTCTGTGATGGTCTCGCTCAGGATGTCGTCGAGTGTACGTGTGGGCCGCCAGCCCGTCAACGCCCGGACCTTGGTGGTGTCGGGCACGCGCCGACGCATGTCCTCGTAGCCGTCGCCTGGGTAGGCCTGGTGGTAGGGGACCATCTCGATGGTGGACCTGCCTCCGGTGCGGGCCCCGATCCGCTGCGCCAGTTCGAGGATGGTGACCTCCTCCTGGCTCCCGACATTGAACACCTCCCCGTTGGCATCAGGGTCGGCGAGGAGCCGCACGAGGCAGTCGACCACGTCGGCGACATGGCCGAAGCAACGGCTCTGCTGACCGTCTCCGAAGACGGTGAGTGGGCCGCCGGCCACCGCCTGGCGAACCAAGCGCGGGATGACCATGCCGTAGGCCGGGCTCTGGCGCGGGCCGACGGTGTTGAACAGACGCACCACCGTCGTGGCCAGGCCCCGCTGGCGATGGTAGAAGTGCGCCAGGATCTCATCGACGGCTTTCGCCGTGCTGTAGGCCCAGCGCGCCACCGTCGGGGGGCCGAGGACTCGCACGGCCTCTTCGGACAACGGACAGTCGGAATTTTGACCGTAGATCTCCGAGGTGCTCGCTACGAGGATCTGACGCCGCCACCGATGGGCGGCCTCGATCACAATCTCCGAGCCCCGGATGTTGGTGGTGAACGAGCGCAACGGCTGCTCGACGATGAGCTTCACCCCCACGGCGGCGGCCAAGTGCACGACGACGTCGCACTCGTTGACGAGCTCATCGACGACGAGCTCATCGAGCACCGAACCCTGCACGAAATGGAAGTCGGGGTGCTGACTCACGGTGTCGAGGTTCCCAAAGCGACCGGTCGACAGGTTGTCGAGCGCAATCACCCGGTCACCCTGAGCCAACAACGCTTCGCTGAGGTGAGAACCGATGAAACCGGCACCGCCGGTGATGAGATAACTCCGCCGTGCCACAGTGAAAAACCTTAGACGATAGTGGTCGGGCGCGCCAGTAGCCGCTTTGGCGGGGCATCCGCCAGGAAGGTCGCCCAGGCTGGACGAGAGTGTCTCCCAACCCCACGCAGGCTGGGGATCATGTCAATGCCGGCTGCGGCCGACACTAGTGACTCCCGACTCTAGACTCTTGACATCTATAGGAATGTTGTCATGGTTGCGGGGCGTGCCGGAGGGCCGTCGCCCGTATGGAACGTCCCCCACGATCGGCTCGCCAACTTCGTGGGCCGGCGGACCATGCTCGACGCCCTGGTCCCCGCTGGAGGGCCCGGCCCCGCGGTCACCACCCATGCCCTCACCGGCCCCGGCGGCGTGGGTAAGACCCGTCTGGCGGTGGAGTACGCCTATTCCCACCGCGACGACTTCGACGTGGTGTGGTGGCTCCGGGCCCAGGAGGCGACCACGTTGCAAGACGACTTGGCGGCGCTGGGGCGGGAGCTGGGGCTGGGAGCGGCGTCGGCCAGCGTGGGTGACACCGTGGGAGAGGTGCGGGCCTGGCTCGCCGACCACGACCGATGGATGGTGGTGGCCGACAACGCCGAAGACGCCCGATCGGTGAGCGCTGTCCTTCCCGACGGCGAAGGTGGCCAGGTCTTCGTCACGTCCCGGAGTCACGACTGGGGGGGCACGGCCCAGGTCATCGAGGTCGACGTCCTGGCGAGAACGAGGCAACCGAGTACCTCCTGCGCGCCACCGGGGAGGCCGACCGGGCGGCGGCACTGTCGTTGGCTCGAGCGCTGGGGTGTCTGCCGCTCGCCTTGGAGAAGGCCGCGGCCTACGTCGCCCAGAGCCCCGGCCTCAGCCTGGGCGGCTACCTCGCGGTGTTCCGGGGCCGCGCAGATCAGATCGGTGATCACAGCCGTCCCCGCCCCTACCCGACGTCGGTCGCCCTCACCTGCACCCTGGCCGTCGATCGGGTCGAGGACGTGTCACCCGTCGCCGTCACCCTCTTGCGGGCATGTGCGTTCCTCGCCCCCGAAGCCGTCCCCCTCTCGCTGCTCAGCGGTGTCGACGAGCTGCCCGAGCCGCTGGCCACCGGACCTCTCGCCCAGCGTGATGCCCTGGCCGCGTTGTCCCGCATGGGCCTGACCCGCAGCACGTGGGCCGGCGGCATCGCCGTCGACCGGGTCGTGCAGGCCGTGGTGCGCGACCACCTGGCCGGCGACGGACGCCGGAGCTGGGCCGCCGGCGTCGTCCGGTTGGTCGAGCGAGCCTTTCCCCCCGACAGCCTCGATGTCGCCAGTTGTGACCGCTGCCGCCGCCTCGTCCCCCACGCCCTGGCCGTCACGGCCCACGACGAGGCCGCCGACCTGGAGCCCCAGGCCACCAGCCGGCTCCTCGCCCGGGTCGGCCTCTACCTGCAGGGCCGAGGGCAGTACGACGAGGCCCGGGGGCTGCTCGAGCGGGCCCTGGCCATCACCGAGATCGCCTACGGCCCCGACTGCTTCGAGGCGGTCGCGCAGCTCGGCAAACTGGCCGCCGTGCTGCAGGACATGGACCGTCTCGGCGATGCTCGGGTCTGCCTCGAACGGGCCCTGGCCGTCGACGAGACGGTCCTCGGCCCCAACCACCCGGACGTGGCGAGCGATCTCAGCAAACTGGCCGTACTGCTGTGGAGCGAGGGCGACACCCCCGAGGCCCGCCGGTGCTTCCACGACGCCCTGGTGATCGACGAGGCGGCCTACGGCCCCGCGGACCCCATCGTCGCCCGCGACCTCGCCAACCTGGGCCTCGTGCTCGCCGACCTGGGCGAGCTGCACGAGGCCCGCCGGAGCCTCGAACGGGCTCTGGCCATCGTCGAATCGGCCCTCGGACCGGGGCACCCCGAGGTGGGAACCCATCTGGACAACCTGGCCATGGTGCTCCAGGAGTGCGGCCTGCTCGCGGCGGCCCGAGCATGCCTGGAGCGGTCCCTGGCCATCGCCGAGTCCTCCGAAGGACCAGGGCACCCCGCCGTGGCCGGCGTGCTCAACAACCTGGCAGTGGTGCTGAGCCACCTCGGTGAGCCGGCCGCAGCCCGCAGGTGCTTCGACCGGGCGCTGGCGATCGACGAGGCCGCCCTCGGTCCCGATCACCCCGAGGTGGTGGGCATCCGCGACAATCGGGCTCGGCTGCTACGGGAACCCGGCCCCGGCGCTCAGGCGGGGTAGCGCCACCAGAACTGGTTGGGATAGCCGGCCCACGGCCACTGGATGAGTCGTGCGCCCGGGTCCAACGAGGCGCCGGCCAGGGCGGCCACCATGCCGCTGTTCATCGACTGGATGACGACGAGGGCGGGGTTCGACGAGGGATCGTTCAGGAACGACACCCGCCAGAGCTGGTTGAAGCCCCCATTCCACGGCCACTGGATCACCTGGGCGCCGGCGTCGTTCGACGCACCGCTCACGTCGAGCACCAGGCCACTGTTGACCGACTGGATGACGAAGACGCCGCTGCCGACGTCGTCGAACTGCCAGCGCTGGTTGGGATCGCCGTTGTTGGGCCACTGGATCACGCCCGCGCCGCCCGAACGCGACGCGACGGACACGTCCATGAACTGGCCGCTCCACCCCGACTGCAGGGCATATCTGGGCGCGGCCGGGGCCGGCGCGGCAGGGACGGTCCCGCCCTGGCCACCCAGGTCGCGCCGGAGCTGGGGCAGGAAATTCTCGGGTATGTCGCCCGGGCAGTCGGTGCTGTTCACGTCGCGGTGTCCGCTCACCGTGTACAGCGTCTTGCCGTTGAACGAGATCGTCGCCTCGGGATTGACACCGTGAATCGAGAGCTTCCACGCCAGCAGGCCACGTAGCCCGTCGTACATGGCCGACGGTACCGAATCGGTCATGAAGGTGCCGAGCAAGGCGACGCCGGTGGTGCCGGTGTTGAAGCCGAGGGCATGGGCGCCGATGACCGGGCGGGTCACGCCGCCGTAGCGGCCTTCGAAGACCGTGCCGAAGCGGTCGACGACGAAGTTGTAGCCGATGTCACACCATCCGTTGGTGTGGGTGTGGAAGTAGTAGATGGCCCGCATGTACGGTGCCGAGTCGGCGGGCGTGTAGTCGGTGGGGCTGGCGGTGTGGTGGACGATAGCCATCCGGACCCCGGAGGCGTAGGCCGCCGACCCGCAGCCGTAGCCGGAGTTCAGCGAGCGGTACGACTCGTCGGCGCCCCATTCGGCCCGGCTGACGATGCCCGGTTGGGCCGGCGACGCCCCCGCCGGTTTCGTGCCGCCGGCCGCCTTGGGGTTCTCGGAGCGCAGGGCGTGGAGCTTGACGCCCGTCAGCGACCCCTCGACCACCCGCACCTCGACCTGGCTGACGTCCTTGCCGACCCAGACGGGCCCGGCTGTGGTCTGATCGTGATGCTCGGGCGAGTCGAGATCAGGCCCCTCGGCCGGGTCACCCTCGACCCGCTGCCAACGCCGCCCAACCGTCGTCCTGCTTGGCCCGGACCTCCACGGCCCCGGCCTGGCGGCCCTGCCATTCGAAGCCCACCAGTTGGGTGGGGTGGCCGGTCTCGGCGGTACGGGAGAAGCCCGGTTCGGCAGCGCCCTCGGTGAGAGCCTGGACCTTGTCGGACACCGTCGCCTTGACGTGGGTGGCCTGGTTGGCCGTCACCAACCCGGTGGTGAACAGGCTGGCGGCCATGGCCACGGGAACGAGCCTGGTCAGCAGAGTTCGGAGAGTCCGTATCCGGACGTGGGTCATGAGCGCGCCTATCAGCTTGGTCGCACACCGGGGAAGTGGACGAAGGTCCAGTCTGCCAAGCATCACCACCCCCTGTCGACACGCGACACCCCGGCAAGGCCTGGCTAGGTTTCGGCCGTGCGCCTCGTCCGGGCTGCTCAAGGGTCCAGAAGATAACTACCTGTGCATTGTGATTGGCGAGATCGCTGATAGGTGGTTTATGAAATGCACAGGTAGTTATCTTTCTGACCCTCGGCGCCGTCCCGGCCTGGCCGTCGCCCTCTCCTACCTGGCGCTCGGGCTCGTGGCCCTGGCGCCGTCGATCCGGCCTGGCCGCACACTCGTGGCGAGCGACCTGCTCACGATCGTCACCCCCTACTCAGCGCTGCCCGGGGCGTCCGTCGGGCACAACCAACTGCTCTCCGACATCGCGTTCCAGTTCTACCCCTGGTTCAGTTTCGTCGGGAAGGCCCTTCACCACGGCCACCTCCCGCAGTGGAACCCGGCGCTGATCGGCGGGGTGGCGGTCACACCGAACGGCTACGTGAGCCTGTACTACCCACCGACGTGACTGGCGGCGGTCGTGAGCCCCTTCGTAGCCTACAACCTGTTCGTCCTGTTCCACCTGGTGGTCGGAGCCCTCGGTACCTACGCCTTCTCCCGCGCGGTGGGGGCCCGACGGTCGGCCGCATGGGTGGCCGGCCTGCTGGCCTTCACCGCGGCGTTCTGGGTGCACTGGTCACTGCATCTCGTGCACCTCGGCAGCTTCGTCTGGCTGCCGTGGGCCCTGGCCGCCGGCCACCGCCTGGTCGTGGCGCCGTCGCCCCGGCGGGTGGCACCGCTCGCCGCCGTGTTCGGCTTGTGGTGGCTGGGCGGCAACCCCCAGTACGTCTACGACGGTTCCGCCGTGCTGGTGGTCTACCTGTTGGGGCTGGCCGTCTTGCTCTCCGTGCGAAGTCGCCGGCACGGACTCTCCTGCAACAGGTTGGCGGGGTGGCTGCCGCCCTGGTTCTCGGCCTCGCCCTGGCTGCTCCCGTGCTCCTGCCCACGTTGGGGACGTCTGGCCACATTCTGCGCTCCCGGGAGCCTGGCCCTCTGAACGGCGCCGTCCCCCGCAGTGAGGCGATCCGGGTCCTCGTGCCCGACGCCACCGGCAGCCCCGCCGACCACGTGCTCTACGGGTCGAACGACGAGTTGCGCATGGACTCGCCGTTCGTGGGCGTAACCGGGTTCCTCCTGGCCGTGGCCGCCCTCGGCGCCCTGCGGACAGGCACGGAGCCGGGGCGATGGCTGCTTTTCGGGATCTTCGCGGTGTGGTTGTCCTCGCCTACAGCACCCCGGTCCATCACCTGCTCTATGCCGTCGTCCCCGGCTACGACCGGTTCCGGGCCGTCCCGCCCGATGGTTCTCGGTCGTTCCCGCCCTCGCCCTGCCCCTGGCCGCACTCGGTCTCGACGGCCTGCTTGCCGGCCGCCACCGCTCCCGCCGGGCATTCGCCGCCGCCGGCGTCATCTCTGTCGGCGCCGTCGGAGCGTGGCTCGCCTGGCAGGCCACCCACACGGGCGCCCCCGGCGGTTCTTCGCCGGGCGAGCGGCCGAGCGGTGGCCCTCGTGGTGGTGGTCCTGGTTTCCGGGTGGGTGGCGCGGCGCCGACCGGTCGCCGCCGTCGCCGTGCTCGCCGCCTGCGCAGTGGTGGAGGTGGGCGTCAACACCACGCGCTGGTACCCGAGTGTCGACACCGGTTCGGCCTATCCCGCCATCCGCGCCTCCGCCATCGTCGCCGAGCGGGGGGGCCGGGTGGTCCGAGTCGGCGACCGAACCGTCTTCGGTCCCCTGGGGGCCGACGTCCCCATGGTCTACGGCGACGCCGACGCCGACGGCCAGGCCGTGTTCCTGTCCCGTGACTACGACCGCTACCGCCGTCTCATCGACGACTACGGCAGCTTCGCCCGCGACCTGAGCGCCGTGCCCCCGCTCGCCGACGGCACGCTCGCCACCTCGCCCCTGCTCGACGCCCTCGACGTGCGCACCGTCGTCGCCGACCCCGGGGTGGCCGTGCCTCCGGCCTACGCGGTCGTCGACGCGGGGACGCCGGTCGTGTACGCCCGCCCGGCACCGGGCCCGGCCGTCGTGGTCCAGTCGCCCAACCCGTTACCCCGGAGGGCGCATGGGCGGCGGTAGCCGCCCCCGGCTGGGACCCGTCAGCCACGGCGGCGGTGGTCGGCCTCGGCGCGCCGGTGGCCGGAGGGCCTGGAACCGTCACCGGTGGAGCGTGGGGCCAGATCGCGAACGGTGGACGGTGGACGCTCCCTCGGGTGGCTTCCTGCGCGTCAGCGGCAACTGGGATGGCGGGTGGACAGCCACAGTCGACGGCCACAAGACGCCGGTTCTGCGGGCCGACGCCATCTTCCGGGGCGTCGTCGTCGGGCCCGGCCGTCATCTGGTGGAGTTCTCCTATCGCAACCAGGCCGAGCACGTGGGGCGGCTCGTGGCCGGCTTCGCCCTCGTCGTCGTGGCCGGCCTCGTCGTGGTCGGGCGTGGGAGGAGGACGCCACTTCGGTCCCGCCGGCGGGTGCCCGTCGAGTCAGGGTCCAGAGATAACTACCTGTGCATTCCGGAAGCCACCTACCAGCCGATTCTCATCATCGAATGCACAGGTAGTTATCTTTCTGACCCTCAGTCGAAAACACCTGACTGGCGGCGTCCACGTCGGTGTTGCCTGCCTCAGTCATCCCGGGGGGAACAGCCCCATGTCGACGAGCATGGCGAGAATGTCCGGCCCTTGCCAGTGCTCGATGATGCGCCCGTCGCGTAGTCGCACGTGGTGAATGCCGCAGATGCGGACGGTCTTGCCGGTTGGCTCGACGCCGAGGAACGGGCCGAGGTGCGTGCCCGAGCCGTCCAGCCGGAACGACACCAGGTCCCCCTCCTCGACGATCGAGACCAGCTCGATGTGAGCGTCGGGGAACCCGACATGCACGTTCTGCAGCATGATCCCGATGAAACCGTCGGGCCCGTGCACTTCACCCAAGGCGCCGTGCGAGACGAGGTCGTCGTCGACGATGGTCCTCAGGGTGGCTTCGTCGTCTTCATCGATGGCCGTCACGAGCGTCTCCACAATTGTCTTGTTCGACACCGGCTCATCTCTCGGTCCGTTGTGGTCGACGGCGTCTCGCCCTGGCCGGGCAGTAGTTTGCCGCGTATGGCTTCCAACGTGGTCGAATCGCTTCGGGCGGCGAGGGGTTGGATCAACTACAACCCTGGGCCGCCATTCGACTTCGTCGCCGGCGCTAACCCGGCCACCGAGGAGCAGCTCACGATGGAGCTCGGGCGCCTGCATGCGGCCGGGTTCCGGGGGCTGGTGACCAACACGATGGCGTTCGGGCTCGAACGGGCTCCGCAGATCGCCAAGGAGTGCGGGTTCGAACACGTCGTGGTCAAGCTGTGGTGGCAGGACGACGAGCTCCTGACCCGCGAAAAAGCCAACCTCGACGCCGCACTGACGGCGGTCGATGCGGTGTGCATGGGCAACGAGGTCATCCAGAAGGGGGTCGCCGATCACGATCGACTCGTGCGCGAGGTCAACCAGGCCCGGGAACGGTTCGGGCTCCCGGTCACCACCGGGTTCCAACCTCCCGACTGGCAGTACTTCCCCGACCTGGCCACCACAGTCGGAGACTTCTCGTTTCTGAACGTGCACCCCTGGTGGGTCCTCCACCGCAACGATCCCTTGGCCGCGGCCGCGTGGTCGCCGAGGCTTACGAGCTCGTCACCCGGACCCCGGCCATGTCGGCCGACCGGGTCGTTGTCGTGCAGGAGACGTCGTTTCCAAGCGGCGCAGTCCCTCCCGAAGCGGCCCCGGGCGCCACGCCCGAGAACCAGAAGCGCTTCTATGAAGCGCTTCTGGCCACTGCCGTGCCGTTCGTCTGGTTCCACGCCGTCGACTCGCCGATGATCGGAGGGCGTCCCCACCGGGAGGTTTCGGGGGCCTGTGGGACGAGAACTGGAAACCGAAGCCGGTCGTCGAGCTCCTCGCGTCGGCCTTGTAGGTCGCCGGTGGAGTCGCGCCAACGGCGACCGAGCTGCCCAGGGATAGGGTTGGCGGTGGCCGATCCAGCGCACTCCCCTCTCGGGTGATCGTGACCCTGGCCGGGGGCGTCGGGGCTTCCCGATTCCTCCAGGGCCTGGTGAAGGTGGTCGACCCGGAGTCGGTGGTCGCCGTGGTGAACACCGCCGACGACGTGGTGCTCCACGGCCTGCACGTGTGCCCCGACCTCGACACCGTCACCTATGCGCTGGCCGGGGTGGTGCACCCGGATCAGGGCTGGGGCATTGCCGGGGAGTCGTGGACGGTGATGGACGCCCTGGAGCGCTTCGGCCCTTTCGCTCCCGAGCGTTCGGCCGCCGGTGCCACGTGGTTCCGCCTGGGCGACCGCGACCTGGCCACCCACCTGTACCGCACCCAGCGGCTGCGCGAAGGGGCGCCCCTGTCGCAGGCCACCGCCGAGATCGCCCGGGCGTGGGGACTCGGCTGCCGGCTCGTCCCCATGACCGACCACCGTGTCGAGACCCGGGTAGAGGTCGAGGGCGAGGGCGAGATCGGGTTTCAGGAGTACTTCGTGCAGCGCCACCACTCCGTGGTCGTTCGTTCGATCCGCTTCGACGGAGCCGCCACCGCGGTGCCCTCCGTCGGCGTGATCGAGGCCCTGGAGATGGCCGACCGGGTGGTTATCGCCCCGTCCAATCCCGTGGTGTCGATCGCCCCCATCCTGGCCGTGCCCGGTATCGAAGAGGCGGTGGCCGCCCGTCGCGAGGACACCGTGGCCATCTCCCCGATCATCGCCGGAGCCGCCCTGAAGGGGCCGGCGGACCGCCTCATGGCCGAGCTCGGCCACGAGCCGTCGGTGGTGGGAATCGCCCGCATGTGGGCCCCCGTGGCCGCCACCCTCGTGGTCGACGAGGCCGATGTCGCTCTCGCTGCAGCCGTGGAGGAGGAGGGCATCCGTTGCGTGGTAGCCCCCACGGTCATGCGCGGCCCGGCCGAGGCCGCCGCCCTGGCCCGGGTCGTGCTCGCCGGTTGAACGTCACTGTCATTCCAGTCGAGGGGATGCCGGAGGTGAGGTCGGGAGACGTCCTGGCCGAGCTGGTGGCCGACCGTGTGGCCCTGGTCGACGGCGACGTGGTGGTGGTGACCCAGAAGATCGTCTCCAAGGCCGAGGGCCGCCTGGTCGAGCTCGACCCCACCGACGCCGACGCTCGGCTGCTCCTGATCGAGCAGCAGTCGGTGCGGGTGTTGCGCCGCCGGGGTGACGCGGTGATCACCGAAACCCCCCACGGCTTCGTGTGCGCCAGTGCCGGCATCGACGAGTCCAACGTCGAGCTGGGCTGGGCCGCCCTGCTGCCCGTCGATGCCGACCGGTCGGCCCGGCGCATACGCGACGGCCTGCGCGCCCGGGCCGGAGTCAACGTGGGTGTCGTCGTGTCGGACACCTTCGGCCGACCCTGGCGGCGCGGGGTGACCGACGTGGCCATCGGCTGCGCCGGCGTCGCTGCGGTCGTCGACCTGCGGGGCACGACCGACAGTGAAGGACGAGTGCTGTCGGTCACCGAGGTGGCCGTCGCCGACGAACTGGCGGCGGCGGCCGAACTGGTCATGGGAAAAGCCGCCGGCGTGCCCGTGGCCGTCGTCCGTGGCGTCGACCCCGCCTGGCTACGAGAAGCCTCGGTACGGGACGAGATCGTGCGACCCCACCGCGAAGACCTGTTCCGGTAGGCGTCCGCTTCCGTTCTGGTCGGGTACGGGGGGTTGGCCCGCCTCAGGCCAGCTTGAGGCTGGAGGCGATGCCGTCGAGATCGGCGCTCTCGCCGGTGAGGGTGAGGATGAACGCCTGGCCCCGACGCACGACGTACAGCTGGCTCTCCTTGAGGTTCACCGGCCCGGAGTCGCCCGAGAAGGCGGTACGGAACCGTGATCGTTCGGCCGGGATCCCGTCGGCGGTGACCTTCTCCCGGGTGAGTTCGGTGGCACCGTTACCGATGAGGCCGTTGGCCGCCCCGATGGCGACCTCCGAGACCTTCTGGCCATTGGCGCCGAGGGTGACGAGGTTGGCCGTGGAGCCCGTGTCGGGTTCGATGGCGGCCATGATCACCCCGGTGCGCACGGCCGACTTGAGCTGCGTGAGCCCGAGGGCCACGGCCGGAGCGGCGGCGGCAGGTGCCTTGTCCTGGACTGTCTTGGCAGCGGCGTCGAAGCTCCCCGTGTCGGTGGGCAGTTTCACCCACGACGGGGGAAGGCTCACGGCGTAGCCCTCGGCGTCGTCGCTCACGACAACCGACCCCTGGGCCGCCGGGGCCGTATCGAGAGGACGTCGCGGCTCGGCGGTGCTCTTCGACGAGCATGCGACAAGCAGGGAAACCGCCAGGGTGACCGCCGTGGTCGCTACCGACCAACGTCGCACACGCACATCAACCTCCAGGTCAGGGACGGCCACACATTACGCGGCCCCGTCCTGACCAACGGATCTCATCATGGAATGCATAGGTAGTCATCTTTCTGACCCGTGGCTGCGAAACCACCGCAGGACGGCACCGGCGCCGATGTCGAGGGTGGTCCAGGACTGCCAACCGAGTTGGACCGCGGCCCGCCCGGGGTCGAGCGCCGATCGGGCCAACTCGCCGGGCCGCGCCGCGGCATGGTCGGCGGGGGTAGCCACACCCGCCAGTTCGGCCATCACCGAATGGAGAGCGTTGACCGAGGTCTCGGTACCGGTTCCCACGTTCACGAGCAGGCCATCGCCTCGGGTGGCGGCGCGGGTGAAGGCGTCGACCACGTCGTCGACGAAGACGAAATCGCGGGTCTGGGTGCCATCGCCGAAGATCGTGCACGTCTTGGCGGCCAGGAGAAGGCCGGCGAAGATGGCGACGACTCCGGCCTCACCGTGGGGGTCCTGACGGGGACCGTACACATTGGCCAGGGCCAGGGCCGTGAACTCGAGACCGTGGAGGGCCCGGTAGGCGATCAGGTAGTCGCACGCCGCCTTCTTCGACACGCCGTAGGGCGATAACGGCGACTGGGGGGCGGTCTCGCGTACGGGCAGGTCCTTGGGTTCGCCGTAGAGAGTGCCACCGCTGGCCGCCAGGACCACCTTTCGCGTACCGGCGGCCCGTGCTCCTTCGGCGACGTTGATCGTCCCTATCACGTTCACCTCGGCGTCGAAGGCGGGGCGCAGCACCGATACCCGCACGTCGGCCTGGGCGGCCAGATGGAAGATCACCTCGGGCCGGCGATGGGCGATCAACTCGACCAGTCCGGCCGACCGCACGTCGATGCGGTGGAACGTCAGCTCGTAGCCGGGGTTCGCCCGGGCCGCGGCCAGGTTGGCCAGGGATCCCGTGGAGAGATCGTCGACCACGTCGACGGAGTGCCCCTCGGCCAGCAACCGATCGACGAGGGTCGAGCCGATGAACCCCGCGCCACCCGTGACCAGGGTGTGCATCTAAAGCCCCATCAGGTGGTGGCCGGGACCCGGACGCCTTCGAGGCGCGCGCCGGGTTCCACCTCGACGCCGGGGCCCACCACGGCCATCTCCGACAGGCACGCCTTCTCCCCGATCACCGCCTGTTCGCCGATCAGGCAACCGACAACCACGGCATCGCTTCTCACGACCGAACCGGGAAGCAGCACCGAGTCGCGCACCGTCGCTCCTTCGTAGACCCGCGCCCCGGACCCGATCACCGACCGCTCGACCGTGGCACCGGCCTGGACGTAGGCGGCCGTGCCCACGAGGGCCGGCGGCCGGACGTCGCCGTCGATCTGGGCCGTGCCCATGGTCCACACTCCGTCACCGCGGTCGACCGCCCCCGGCGCCGGGGGCCCAGGGCGCCGACGGTCCACCAGATCGAGCTGGACGGCCAGGAAGCGCTCGGGGGTACCGGTATCGGCCCAGTAGGCGGGAGATTCCATGGCGAACAGGCTGCGGTCGGCCACCATGTGCGGGAACACCTCCCGCTCGATCGATACGGCCCTTCCTTCGGGGATCCGGTCGAGCACCGACGGCTCGAGGACGTAGGCCCCCATGTTGATGAGCCCCCGCCCCGACGTGCCCGCCGGTGGCTTCTCGATGAATTCCGTCACCCGACCGGCCTCGGTGGCCACCAGCCCGAACGAGGAGGGGTCGGCGACCGAGCTCAGGGCGAGCGTGCCCTCGGCGCCGTGGTCGGCGTGGAATTCGATCAGGGCGCCGAGATCGAGGTCGGTGAGGACGTCGCCGTTCAGCACCAGGAACGGCTCGGCGATGCCGGCCGCGTCGGCCGCAAAACGCACTGCGCCCGCCGTACCCCTCGGTTCAGGCTCGATGGCCGGCACGATGTGCAGGCCGATGGCCCGGGCGCCCGGCAGGCCGGCGAGAAAGTAGTCGTGGCGGTAGCCGAGCGACAGCACCGCCTCGGTGACGCCGTGGTGGGCCAGGTGCGCCAGAACCCTTTCGATCATGGGCACCTCGGCCACCGGCAGCATCTGCTTGGGGACGGCGAGAGTCAGCGGCCGAAGGCGGGTGCCCTCGCCGCCCACCAGGACGACGGCCCTCACGGAGCGGCGGGCGTCGGGGTTCCGGCCGGTGCTGCCGGAGGAGGCGTGGTGTCCGGAGTGGACCCCGGCGGCGGTGTCCCGTTCGTCGCCTGCGACTGGTCCGGCGGCGCCTGCGACTGGTCCGGCGGCGCCTGCGAGGAGTCGGGCGGCGCTTGCGAGCCATCCGGCGGGGCGCCGGGCAGGGTCGTCGAGGTGGCCGTGGGGCCGACGTCGTTGAGCTTGTCGAGTTGAGACGCCGACGGCGGCCGGGGGATGTCGTCGCCCTTGGGCACGAACGCGATGGTCACCAGCTGACCGTCTTTGGGGCGCAGATCGGACGGGTTTCCGATGGACACGACGCCCGGGGTGTCGGGGTTGCGGTTCGCCCAGGTCTTGACCTGGACCTCACCCGGCTTGTCGCCGCACTTGTCGCCGTTCTTCTTCGCCGGCTGGCCGGGCAAGGCGATCCGTGTCGCCGAGACCTTGGCCTTCACGGCATCCAAGAAGACCTTGAGGGTGGCCCGCTTGCCCGAGGCGACAGGACTGGCGGGATGGATGTGGACCACGCCGTCGCCGTGGGTGTGGATACCCGTCGGGTCGGCCTCGTCGGTGATGTTGGGGGCGAACGTGCCGCAGATGTCGAACCCGACAGCCGCGTGCCAGTGGTCCTGGGCCTGTCCGGCCTTTCCCTGGCGGGGGTGACTGGTGTCAGGCTGGCGCTGGTCCTTGGAGTAGACGATGCCAGCTGTGCCGAGCACGACCACGATGCCGATGAACACCGGCCAGAACCACGAGGTCGACGACCCCTTGGCCGTGCGGCCACCGCCCGTGCGCGCGGCGCGAGCGACCTTTTTGCTGGAAGACGCCTTACCCATATGGCCTCGAACCTACCGCACCGAACTTCGGTGCCCCGCCCGGGGGGCGGCCTCGACGGCGTGCGGGAGGCCACGGCGGGCCCGCTGGGCCCACGCCAGCACCGTGCGCACGCCCAGGCCGACGGCGACGGCGGGCAGGAGCAGGCGCCGGGTCCCTGTGGTGGTACGGACGGCGAACCGGAGGAGCGAGCGGTGATGGGCGGCGATCATGCGATAGGGCGCCAGGTCACTTGCGGCCCCCACGGTGTGAACCACCCGGGCCTTCGGCTCGTAGCCGACCCGCCAACCGGCCCGGTGCAGGCGCCAGCACAGGTCGACGTCCTCCACGTACATGAAATAGGCCGTGTCGAAGCCACCCACGGCGTCGAATGCCGACCGGCGGGCGAGCATGCAGGTACCCGACACCCAGTCGACATCGCCGGCGCCGTCACGGTCGACGTCGAGCATCTTGTAGCGGCGCGTGAAGCGATTGTCCGGCTTGACCAGGCCCACGAAGGCGTGGCCGACGGCCACCGTCATCTCGGGGAAACGCCGGACCGACGGGTACAGGCTGCCGTCGGGATTGTCGACCCTGGGGCCGACGATGGCCAGACCGTCGTCGCCGCCGAGGGCCGCGACCATGACACCGACTGATTTGGGCTCGACCACGGCATCGGGGTTCATCACCAGGAGCAGGCGCCCGGTGGTGGCCGCCGCCCCCACGTTGGCAGCCGATCCGAAACCGAGGTTGGAACCGGTGGGCAGGAAGACAGCGGGGTCGACGGCGGCGAGCGAGGCACCCGAGCCGTCGACCGAGCCGTTGTCGGCGACGACGATCTCGTCCACCCCCTCGGCCCGGAGGCTGGCGACGCATCGCAGGAGGTGCTCTCGGGTGTTGTAGTTGACGACGACCGCGCTGACGTCGCTGACCGCCAGGGTCATCCGGCCGACACGACGTTCGATCGCCGGCACAAGCGCGGCCACCGGCAGCGGACGAGCACCCAGAAGACCTTGACGCCGTCGAGCCACATGTACTTGCGGTCCTCGGCCCGGCCCCGCGGGGCGTACCCGACGGGAACCTCGTAGATGCGGTGGCCTTGACCCAGCAACTTGGCCGTGATCTCGGGCTCGAAACCGAAGTCGTCGGCCGTGAGGGTGACGCCGTCGAGCACGGTGCGGTCGAAGACCTTGTAGCCGGTGAGCATGTCCGACAGCGTCGTGTCGTAGAGCACGTCGGTCACGACGGCAAGGAACCGGCTGGCTGCCCAGTGCCTCAGCGACTGGTTCACGCCTTCGCCACCGAAGCGGTTGCCGTAGACCACGCTCACCTCGCCTCGCAGGATCGGCTCGAGCAGCCGGGGCCAGTCGCGGGGGTCGTACTCGAGGTCGGCATCCTGGATCAGCACGAGGTCGCCCCGCGCCCGGGCCAGGCCCGAGCGGATGGCGGCCCCCTTGCCCGAGTTGGTCTCGTGGCGGACCACGGACACGGTGGAGTCCTCGATGGCGGCCAGCACCTTGTCGGTGCCATCGGTGGAGCCATCGTCGACCACGATGATTTCCACCTCGAGTGGCACCTCGACCCGTCGCATGCGGCGCACGACCTCGCCCATGGTGTTTCGCTCGTTGAACACGGGGACGATCACCGAGAGTGTGCGGTAGCTGGGTTGGTCAGACACTGCTGAACCATGCCGCGGTTCGGGTGAGGCCCTCCTCCAGGGTTATCTTCGGCTCCCACCCCAGGGTCTCGCGGGCCAGGGTGATGTCGGGTCGACGCTGCGCGGGATCGTCGACGGGGAGGGGCAACATGGTGAGCTCCGACGACGACCCCGTGACCCTCAGCACCTCCTCGGCCAGGTGGCGGATGGCGAACTCATTTGGGTTACCGATGTTCATGGGTCCCCGGTGGCCGGAGTCGAGGAGGGCGAGGATGCCCCGCACCTCGTCTTCGACGTAGCAGAAGCTGCGGGTCTGGCTGCCGTCGCCGTAGACGGTGAGGGGCCGGCCGGCCAGTGCCTGGACGAGGAAGTTGGAGACGGACCGACCGTCGTCGGGCCTCATGCGGGTGCCGTAGGTGTTGAAGATCCGCACGATGCCCACGTCGACGCCGTGGTGGTGGTGATACGCCATCGTCATGGCCTCGGCGAACCGCTTGGCCTCGTCGTACACGCCTCTCGGGCCGATGGGGTTGACGTTGCCCCAGTAGCTCTCGGGCTGGGGGTGCACCAGAGGGTCGCCGTAGACCTCGCTGGTGGACGCCAGCAGGAACCGGGCGCCCTTGTCCTTGGCCAGGCCGAGGGCGTTCTGGGTGCCGCGGCTGCCGACCTTTAGGATCTGGATGGGGATGCGCTCGAAATCGACGGGCGACGCCGGGCTGGCGAAGTGGAGAACGGCGTCGACCGGACCGCTCACGTGGATGAAATTGCTGACGTCGTGATGGAGGAACGTGAACGCCGGGTCGCCGAACAGCTCAGCGACGTTCTCGATCGAACCGGTGATCAGGTTGTCGACGGCGATGACCTCGTCGCCCCCTGCGAGGAGGGCCCGGCAGAGATGAGAGCCGAGGAAGCCGGCCCCCCCGGTGACCATCACCCGGCGCCCACTCATGGTTATCGGCCTATTCCCTCGTAGTTGAACCCGTGGCGGCGCATGGCCACGGGGTCGAGCAGGTTGCGGGCGTCGACCATGTTGGGGGCGGCGAGAGCGGCGGCGACCTTGGCGAAGTCGAGGCGGCGGAACTCGTCCCACTCGGTGAGCACGGCGAGCACCTCGGCATCCTCGCACGCGCCGTAGGGGTCGGCCACGACCTCGATGCCGGCGAGCGCAGGATGATCGGCCACGCCGGCGACGGCGGGATCGTAGGCCCGGACCCGGGCACCCATCGACCGCAGGCGACCGATCACCTCCAGAGCGGGCGAGTTGCGGAGGTCGTCGGTGCGGGCCTTGAAGGTGAGACCCCAGGCGCCGATCACCACCCCGGCGACCGAACCGCCGGCGAAACGCACGACCTTGGCCACCACCCGGTCGAACTGGTCGACGTTCACCTGTTGCACGCCTCGCAGGAGACCGAAGTCGTAACCGGCGTCCTCGGCGATGCGGACCAGGGCGGCGATGTCCTTGGGGAAGCAGCTACCGCCCCAACCCGGCCCAGGGCGGAGGAACTCGAAGCCGATACGCCGGTCGTAGCCCATGCCCAGGACCACGTCGCGCACGTCGGCCCCCACCGCCTCGCACACGTTGGCGATGGCATTGGCGAAGCTGACTTTGGTGGCGAGGAACGCGTTGCAGGCGTACTTGATGGTCTCTGCCGTGGCCGGGTCGGTGACGATCACCGGGGCGTTGACCGACTGGAACAGCGAGGCCACGCGTCCGGCGGCCGCCTGGTCATCGGTGCCGATCACCACGCGGTCGGGGTTGAGGAAGTCGCTGACCGCCGACCCCTCGCGGAGGAATTCCGGGTTGGACACCACGGCCACGTCGTCGCGCCCGAGGACCTCCTCGACGGCCCGCGTCGACCCCACCGGCACCGTCGACTTGTTCACCACGATGGCCTCGGCGGGCAGCACCGGGCCGATCTCGGTGGCCGCGTGCTGGAGGTATGACAGATCGGCCGAGCCGTCGTCGGACTGAGGGGTGGGCACGCAGAGGTAGGCGAACTCACAGTCCTTCGCCGCCGTGGCCGCTCCGAGGACGAACGAAAGCCGCTTGCCGTCGAGCCCGGCCCTGACCAGCTCGGGCAGACCGGCTTCCAGAATGGGGACGTCACCGCGCGACAGGCGCTCGACCTTCTCGGCGACGATGTCGGCGCAGACCACCTGGTGGCCGAGATGGGCGAAGCAGGCGCCGGTGGTGAGACCGACGTAGCCGGTGCCGATGACGGCGATGCGACTCACCGGGTTGCCAGCTCCTCGGCAGCGCCTCGGCGCTCGCTCACCGGGTCGCCGCCGGCGACGATGCCATCACTTCGGGGACGAGGCGCGCCAGGGCATCCCGGTGGTCGGGCAGTAGGGGAATGTCACAGAGGCGAAGGGCGGTGTTGTCCAGCACGGCCGACGGCGGTCGGACGGCCGCCTGCGGCGGGTCGAGGTTGCTCGTGACGGTGGGCCGGACCAGTTCGGGATCGAGGCCGGCCAGCCGAACGGCGTCGCGGGCCAACCGGAACCAGGTGGTGGGCCCCTGGTTGGTCACGTGGTAAAGCCCGGGCCGGCGGTCGACCACCAGACGGCGGATCATCCCGGCCAGGTCCGAGGCCAGGGTGAAACACCCGTGCTGGTCGTCGACCACCTTCAGCTGCAGGCCCTGGGCGGCCCGCTCGACGACAGTGCGCACGAAGTTGCGTCCGTGGCGTCCGCACAGCCACGACGTGCGCACCACGGTGTCGTCGGGCCAGAGCTCGTGCTCGCCCCCGAGCTTCGACCGGCCGTACATCGACAACGGCCCGGTCGAGTCCCACTCGGTATAGGGCCGGCCGGCGGCACCGTCGAAGACGTAGTCGGTGGACACGTAACACACACGGGCGCCCACCAGCCGGGCGGCCTGGACCACGTGCCGGGTACCGAGCGCGTTCACGCGCCAGGCTCGGTCGGGGTCGCCTTCGCAACCGTCGACATCGGTCCAGGCCGCGGCATGGACGACGACGTCGGGCCGGGTCTCGGTGACCGCGGCCAACACCCGGTCACGGTCACCCACGTCGATGGCGGCGTGATCGTAGGCCACGACATCGTGGACGACGAAGGCCTCGACCAACTCTCGACCGAGCTGCCCCCCGGCTCCCGTCACCAGGACGCGCACGGACTAGGTCGGCGCTCGGCGCTCGGCGGTCGTGCCCGGCGGCGACCAGTCGGTCTCCACGACGGGTGCCCGGTCTCGGAGGGGCTCCCACCAGCCCCGGCGATCGGCGTACCAGGCCACCGTGGCGGCCAGGCCGGTATCGAAGGCCACCTCGGCCTCCCAGCCCAGCTCGGTGCGGATCTTGGTCGAGTCGAGCAGGTACCGGCGGTCGTGGCCGGGACGGTCGGCGACGATCGTCTTGAGGTCGGCGGGCTTGGCCAAGGCGGCGAGCACGAGGTCGGCGATCTCTTCGATGCTCCGCTCGACACCGCTGCCCACGTTGTAGGTCTCGCCCACCCGGCCCCGGTCGAGCACGGCGGCGATGGCCCGACAGTGGTCGTCGACGTGCAACCACTCGCGTCGGTTCTTGGTGGACGCGTACATCGGGAGGGGCTGGTCGTCGAGGGCCCGGACGGCGAACAAGGGGATCACCTTCTCCGGGAACTGGTACGGGCCGTAGTTGTTGCAACAGTTCGTGATGGTGACCGGGAGCCCGAAGCTCTCGTAGTAGGCGCGTGTGGCGTGGTCGGCTCCGGCCTTGGACGCGTTGTACGGCGTTCGTGGGCGGTACGGCGAGTCCTCGGTGAACGACTCGTCGGTATCGAGGTCGAGGTCGCCGTAGACCTCGCAGGTCGAGATGTGGTGGAAGCGGCCGACGCCGGCCCGACGAGCCCCCTCGAGCAGCGTCTGGGTGCCGACCACGTTGGTGCGAAAGAACAGGCCGGGGTCGAGCACGGCCAGGCTGTTGTGCGACTCGGCCGCGAAGTTGACCACCGTGTCGATCGACTCGTCGACAAGAACGGCACTGACGCGCGCCAGGTCGCCGATGTCGCCCCCGACGAAGCTCACCTGGGGCCCGAGCTCGGCGAGATTGGCCCGATTGCCGGCGTAGGTGAGGGCGTCGTAGGCGACGACCCGGTCCTCAGGGCGCGTCATCGACCAGTACCGGACGAAGTTGGAGCCGATGAACCCGGCGCCCCCGGTCACGAGCAGTCTCATCATTCCCACGCTACCGGGTGGGTACCGCCCGCCCGTTCCCTGAGGATTTCAGCAGGACGGCTGGCTGGGGGCGCCCTTGGGTTGGGGGATTCCCGATGGGGCCGTGGTGGCAGTGGTGGCCGGGGCCGTCGACGCGGTGTCGCCGGGAGTGGGCTGGGCTCGCAGCCCCCGGTAGTCGGCGCCCACGGCCACCGTTGCGTCGACCGTGCGCAGGGTGGTGTCCTCAGTGACGGTGGCACCGGACTGGAGGTAGCGGGCAATGAGGTCGGCCTTGGCCTTCTGACCCGTGGCGTAACGGATGGTGGTGTGGGCGTACTTGAAGTTGTCGGCGTCGCCCTTGTCGGCCACGTTGAAACCGGGGACGACGAAATCTGCCGCGGCCTTGGTGGCCGCCCCCTCGCTGCCGTTGCCGTTGAGGACCCTCACCCGAACGTCGCGAGGGCGGATCTCGGGGGCGCCCGAACCCCGTTGGCCGATGCCGTTCAGGCGATCGATGTAGGTCTGTGCCTCGCTCTGGTTCAGCTTCAGGACGGCGGCTCCACCGACGGTGACGTCGGTGGTGGGCAGCGTGAGCATGTCGACGGTGTCGGCGTCGAGCGACTTGAAGCGGCGGGCCACGCGCACCAGGTCGCTCGTGGACATCGACGAGTCGATGGTGACGTCTTTGACCCCGATACCGATCAGGCGGTTCAGGGCGAGGGGGTTGGTGAGCCCCGATGACACCGCCTTGCGCATCATCCGGCGGATGAAGTCCTGCTGGCGCTGGATGCGCCCGATGTCGGAGGTCGGGTCTTCGCGCCACCTTCCCGACTCGAAGTACTCGTAGTGCCGGCTGCGCACCCACGACAGGCCGACGTCGCCGTCGAAGCGGATGCAACCGGGCTCTTTGATGTCGAGGCCGCTCATGGTGTCGCGCGCCGGCGCGGGGACATACACGTTGACGCCGCCGACGGTGTTGACGATGTCGCGGAAGCCGACGAAGTCGACCTCCATGTAGTGGTTGATCTGGATGCCGAGGTTGTCCTTGATCGTCTGGATCAGGACTTCCGGGCCGCCTGAGGCGAACGACGAGTTGATGCGGTCGGACTTGGTGGTGCCGGCGATCTTCACGTAGAGGTCGCGCGGGATCGACAGCAGGGCTGCCTTCTGGGCCTGGGAGTCGACGTGGAGCACCATGATCGTGTCGCTACGCTGACCCGTGACCGTGTTCTTGCCCGCCTGGTCGGCCAGGTCACCGGTGAGGCGGTCACGGCTGTCGGAGCCCACGAGCAGCACGTTCATCACCGAACCCTTGTCCTCGGCCAAGTCGTTCAGGTTCACCTTGTTGATCTGGCCGACACGCCAGCGCAGGTAGGCATAGCCACTGCCGGCGGCTACGACGGCGACCGTCAGGAAGATGCATGTTCCGATGAGGAGCCGTCGCGGCCAACGCCGTGCCGTCCCGCGGGAAGGCCCCGGATCGGATCCCAGGGAAGGCTTGGCCGCCACGGGGGGGAGGGCTGCCACAGGGTGGAGGCTATCCGCACACAGCTGTGGGGTCTCGGCACCCACGGGCTGTTCGGGAACGGACCCGTAGGCTGTCGGCGATGAACGCATCAGCGAGCACCGGGCGGCCCCGGCCACAGGGGCGGGCGCCGATCGCGGCCATCCGATGATCGGGTCAGACGATTTCGCCGTTCTCGGTGGACGCCTGTTCAGGGGCCTGGACGACCTTTCCTGCGACCTCGGCGTCCTCGACGAGCCGGCAACCGGCGTCTGGGTGGTCGTGGTTCCCTACGACGCCCGGCCCGTCTGCGCCCGTTTCACCGACGTGTGCCCTGCCCCGGCGGAGTTGCCGGAGCGGCGGTGGGAGGGACCTGCGGCGGGAGCGTGGACGTCGAGCCTCAACGGCCCCGAGTACGCCAAGCGGGTCACGGTGATCCGTGAGGCCATCGCCGCCGGCGACGTCTACCAGGTGAACCTCTGTCGTCGGCTCTCCGCTCCGGTCGCCGCCGGCGCCGACATGGTCGCGCTCGCAGGCGCCCTCGCCGCCCGGAACCCCGCCCCCCACGGTGCCTTGGTCTGGCTCCCAGCCGCCGGAGTGGCCGTGGCATCGGCCTCGCCGGAGTGTTTCCTCCGTCGCCGGGGCCCGACGGTGGAGTCCCGGCCCATCAAGGGCACCGCCCCACCCGGCCACGCCTTCGGGGCCAAGGACCGGGCCGAGAACGTGATGATCGTCGACCTGGTCAGAAACGACCTCGGGCGGGTGTGCCGGCCCGGGTCGGTGGAGGTCCCGGCCTTGTGCCGGCGTGAGCCTCATCCCGGGCTGGACCATCTGGTGAGCACCGTGCAGGGACGATTACGTGACGACGTGGGATGGGCGGGGCTGCTCGCCGCCACCTTCCCGCCTGGCTCGGTGACCGGTGCGCCGAAGGCCGCCGCCGTCGACCTCATCGCCGGGCTCGAGCCCGTCGCCCGTGGCATGTACTGCGGTTCCGTCGGCTGGGTCGACAGCCGACGTGGGCACGGCGACCTCAACGTGGCCATCCGGACGTTCTGGCTAGAGGATGGCGCCCTTCACTTCGGTACGGGAGCCGCCGTCACCTGGGACTCGACCCCGGAAGGGGAGTGGGAGGAGACGGTGCTGAAGGCCCGCACCCTGCTCGACATCGCCAGCACCCCGCTCAGGGGGCCGCTCGGGCCCAGCGACCAACGATGACCGTCATTTGGATCGACGGTGAGGTGTCGCCCGTCGAGGAGGCCCGGGTGTCGCCTCTCGACCACGGCCTGCTCACCGGCGACGGCGTCTTCGAGACACTCCGGGTCTACCAGGGGGTCCCCTTCGCCACCCGACGTCATCTCGAGCGCCTGGCCCGGTCGGCGGCCGGGCTCGCCCTGCCGGCGCCAGACCGGTCCGTGCTTCGGGAGGCCATGGAGATCGTCGTCGCCCGCAACGACCTCGATGCCGGCCGGGTACGCATCACCATCACCGGTGGCGTGGGGTCACTCGGGTCCGACCGGGCCGACTGTGAGCCCACCGTGATCGTGGCCGGGAGCGCCCTGGTCGACTGGCCCCCCACCGCCGATGTGGTGGTGGCACCCTGGCCCCGCAACGAACGTGGTGCCCTGACGGGGATCAAGACCGTGTCCTACGGCGAGAACGTCGTGGCTCTCGCCTACGCCCGCGACGACGGGGCCGACGAGGCGTTGTTCGCCAATCTGGCCGGCGACCTGTGCGAGGGCACGGGCACGAACGTGTTCGTGGTGCTGGACGGGCGGCTGGTGACCCCGCCGTTGTCGTCGGGCTGTCTGGCCGGGGTCACCCGTGAGCTGCTGTTGGAGCTGGTCGGCGTGGTCGAGGAAGACATTCCTGTGGCCGCGCTCGCCCAGGCGGAGGAAGCGTTCCTGACCTCGAGCACCCGCGAGGTGCAACCCATACGGGCCATCGACGATCGAGTCCTACCCGCCGCCCCCGGTCCCCTCACGTTGGACGCCGCCACCGCCTACGCCGAGCTGGTGGTACGCGATCTCGACCCCTGATCGTCACTCAGGCGGCGGAGCGCCCTTCGAGGCCCAGTAGTCGTTGAGAGCGGCCTGGCACTTGACGTACCAGGGGATGCCGAAGGCCAGGATCCAGAACGCCGTCGCCGGCCCGACCGGGCTCTCCTGGCCGTCGCGCTCGTACATGTTCTTGATCTCGATGGGCAGGAGGAACAGGTTCACCACCCCGACGAACACCTGGATGACCGCCCCAATGGCCCCGCCGACCCCCTCGCCGGTATGGCGCTTGATCTCCTCGAAGGAGTAGTACGCCCAGTAGATCCCATAGAAACCCAGGGTGACGATCGACAAGAGGATCTGCTTGCCGATGTTCCTCTGCGGTCCGATGGGGCCGGTCGACTTCCCATACCCACCCGGCGGGTAGGGGGGAGCCTGGGCCTGAGGCGGCGGCGGTGTTCCTTCGGGCGGTGGCGGGGGCGGCAACGTTGTCATGGTCGGAGTGTTACCGATGACCGGCGCCCAAACAAGGGTTCATTCCCATCTTGATCCAGGAGTAACCAACTAATCAGTTTTCAGCTTCATCTCAGGTGGACGACATCGCCGGCCGTGACCCGACGGGAGCCGGCATCGCACGACACCTCCAGGCTTCCGTCGTCGTGCACTTCAGTGGCCGCGCCGGCCCAGGACCGACCGCCGGGAAGCTCAATTCGCACGTCTCGGCCGAGGGTGACGCAGCGCCGCCGGTAGTCGCTCATCATCGCTACAACCGCCGCGGCGTCGGCCAGATCACCGCACCGCGTTTCGAGTCGCACCAGGTAGGCGTCGAGGAGCTCCCGCGTGTCGAGGGGACGTCCGGCGACCGATTCGGCGGTGACCACTATCGGCTGCAGATGGGCTGGCATCGGCCCGGGCCACCGCACATTCAGGCCCAGGCCCACGACGGCCAAACCGGGTAGTGGGACTTCGGCCAGTACGCCGCCCAGCTTGCGTTCACCCACCACCAGGTCGTTGGGCCATTTGAGCCCGGGAGCGAACCCGGCCACGTCGGCACACGCCTCGGCAGCCGCCAGCGCGCAGGCCACGGTCACCAGATGAGCCGGCGCCCCGCTCACAGGGCCGCACGGGCCCAGGGCGTGGTCGACCGATGGACGCAGCACCACCGACACGAGCAGCGACGACGCCGGCGGCGCCTCCCACGAGCGACCCCGCCGGCCCCGCCCGGCCGTCTGGTGGTCGGCCACCACGACCAGACCCTCGCCCGCCCCCGCACGGACCAGATCGGCGGCCACGCGATTGGTGGAGTCGACCTCTGCGTACTCCCGAACGTCGCGGAACCGCACGCCTGCAACGATAGGACCCGTGTTCTCCAAGGTGTTGGTGGCCAACCGCGGCGAGATCGCCGTACGGGTGATGCGCACGTGCAGGGAGCTGGGCGTGGCGACCGTCGCCGTCTACTCCGATCTCGACCGCCACGCCATGCACGTGCGACTGGCCGACGAGGCCTGGTCGCTCGGAGGACGGACAGCGGCGGAGAGCTACCTCAACACCGAGGCCATCCTCGACGTGGCCCGCCGCAGTGGGGCCGACGCCCTCCACCCCGGGTACGGGTTCTTCTCCGAGAACCCCGACTTCACCCGCGCCGTCACCGACCTCGGCGTGGTGTTCGTGGGCCCACCGGCGGCGGCCATGGACTTGATGGGCGACAAGATCTCCTCCCGCCAGGCCGCCGTCGGTGCCGGCGTCACCGTGGTGCCGGGCACCACGGCTGCGGCGGAGTCGGCGGACGAGGTGGTGGAGTTCGGACACGAGTACGGCTGGCCGGTGGCCATCAAAGCCGCCTACGGGGGCGGCGGCCGGGGCATGCGGGTGGTGAACGACGCCGACGGCGCCGCTTCGGCGCTGGAAGCGGCTCGGCGGGAGGCCCACGCCTACTTCGGGCGGTCCGAGGTCTACCTCGAGCGGTACCTCACCTGGCCCCGCCACGTGGAGATGCAGATCTTCGCCGACTCCCAGGGCAACGCCGTCTGGATGGGCGAGCGCGACTGCTCGTGCCAGCGTCGCCACCAGAAGCTGGTTGAGGAGACTCCGTCGCCCGGCATGCCGGAGGGCGACCGTCGCCTGCTGGGTGAGGCGGCGGTGGCGGTGGTGCGGGCGTGCGGGTACGAGAACGCCGGCACCGTCGAGTTCCTCTACCAGGACGGGGAAGCCTTCTTCCTGGAGATGAACACCCGCCTCCAGGTAGAGCACACGGTGACCGAAATGGTGTGCGGTCTCGACATGGTGGCCGAACAGTTGCGCGTGGCCGGGGGCGAGCCCCTGTCGTTCACCCAGGAGTCTCTGCAGCGACGGGGCCACGCCATCGAGTGCCGGCTGAACGCCGAGGATCCCGCCGGTGGGCGCTTCCTGCCTTCCCCCGGCGCCATCGAGCGGTTGTCGCTTCCCGGTGGGTACGGCATCCGGGTCGATGCCGGTTACGCGGCGGGCGACACGGTCAGCCAGCACTACGACAACCTTGTGGCCAAGATCGTGGCCTGGGGCAACGATCGCGAAGAGGCCCGACACCGACTGATCGGTGCGCTGCGCGAGACCGTGGTCGAGGGGGTGGCCACCAATATCGGCGCCCACCTGGCCATCCTCGAACACCCCGATTTCGCCGGCGGCACCCACTCCACACGGTGGGTCGACGAGCGGCTCGACCTGTCCGGCGTGACGTCTTCGGCCGCTACGTCCGCTACCGGCGGAGGGGAGGCGTCGGCGACGCCCCGCGACGTGGATGTCGAGGTTGAAGGCCGTCGCTTCAAGGTCCGGGTGTGGGGTCCGGCAGGTGCAACCGGACCGGGCCCGGCGGCTCCGACCGCCAGGGCGCGTCGCCGGGGGCCGGCGCAGGGCAGCGGTGCCGCCCCCGGCCGGGTGACCGTCCCCATGCAGGGCACCATCGTCGAGGTGCTCGTGGAGGTGGGCGACACCGTGGACGCCGGTCAGGCAGTCTGCGTGCTCGAAGCCATGAAGATGGAGAATCTCGTCAACGCCGACCAGGCGGGCACCGTGGCCGAGGTGCGGGTGACACCGGGCGACACCGTGGGAGCCGGCGACGTGGTGGTCGTCATCGAGTAGCTCGGCTGACTGAAGTCGCGTTGAGCACAGCCACGCGACGGGCGGGCATCCGCGCCGCCAAGGCCGCGTTTTGGCAGACTCCGGGTCCGAGTACATCTCGAAATACAGGGAGTCAAAAGTGAATCGACGAGAGCTTGTTCAGGCAACTGCCGCACAGGCCGAACTTGATCCGAAGTTGGTCGACCGGGCCATCAAGGCCATGACAGACGTGATCACCTCAGTGAACGCCAAGGGTGAGCCGGTGGCGATCTCGGGATTCGCCAAGTTCGCTCGAGTCGATCGCGGCGCCCGCATGGCCCGCAATCCGGCCACTGGGGCCCCGGTGAAGGTCAAGGCGTCGAAGAAGGCCAAGATCACCGCCCTCAAAGGCTACAAGGACGGC
Organism: Acidimicrobiales bacterium; assembly: GCA_038232455.1. Lineage (GTDB taxonomy): Bacteria > Actinomycetota > Acidimicrobiia > Acidimicrobiales > AC-14 > DATAQC01. The sequence continues at coordinate 6,497 of JBBSHU010000013.1, read as the reverse complement.
GTGATGTCGATGTCGGCCGCTCCGAAGCTGGCCAAGGGCGTGTGGCCACCGGCTCCGCCGGCGAAGAAGGCCGCTCCGGCGACAAAGAAGGCGGCGACGGCCAAGAAGGCTCCGGCCAAGAAGGCGGCTCCGGCACGGAAGTCGGCAGCCCCCCGGAAGCGACGATAAGTCCCCGCAACCAGCCGGGACGCGTCGAGTGGTTGTACGGTGATCCGCGGGAGGGGATGAGAAGCCGAGGCGGCGAACATGACCGACACGTCGGGACGGGTACTTGGCTGGGGAAGGTCGGGAGATGGCGGGCGGCCGCCTCGGCATGGCCCACCCCGGCCGGTCGTTCGACACCATTCGACGCCGGCGCGGCGCGAGATGCCGCACTGGCTCCCAATGGCCGCCGGTACTGTCCTGGTGTGGTGGCCCGTCACCTTCGTCTTCGGGTTGCTCGATTCGGGCATCTGGTTGCTCCTCGTCTCCATGGTGTTGGCCCTCCTGTCCATCCCCGCCCTCGTCGTGCTCCTCGTGCGCGCCGATCACCGATCGAAGGCTGCCACACGACGCCGATCGGGCCCATCCCGACGCTGACCAGCGTCGCCGCCGAGTTCACCTCGTCGCCCTGACCGACGCCGGGGGTGGAGGGTCAGCCGATGCAGATCAGGCCCAGGAGGGGCTTGCAGGCGACCGTGGTGGGAACGACGCGCACGGGTGGTGGCGCCGGGGGTGGCGTGGGCCGTGGGCTCGGGCTTGGTGGTTGAGGCGCAGGGTCGGCGACGACACCTGTACCGGTCGGCAGCGGCACCGCCGTCGACTGGCGCAGGTCGAGCTCGCCGGGCGCATCGTCGATCTGCACGGGCACCCTGGCCGCCGCGGTCCGGCCGAGACCGTCCTGGGCGTAGGCGAACGCCGCCTCCACGCTCTGGGGGGCGCCCCCGCCGATGATGGCCCGACGCACCATGTAATCGACCATGTACGACAGGTCGCTGTCGAGCGCCTCGTAGGCGAGATCGTTCGGGCCGGCAGCCCCGGTGAGGACGCGGCCCGGACCGAGCACGGCGGTGAACCCGGCGCCGTAGCAGGTGGCCATGGCGATCCACGCCCGGCGGGCCTGGAGCCCGGACAGGCCGGAGCCGAGCTCCCCGTCGGTGATCGGAGACCCGTCGGCGGCCATGACCGCCCGGGCACCCGAGCCGAGGATCCGGGCATGGCCGGCGAAGAAGAAGACGGCGGTCGCCTCGGGCGACGCCCGTGCTACCAGCCAGTCGAGGGCCGAGCGGATGCCACACGACGAGGCCTCCCCGTTCAGCAAGGCGAGGCGGTTGGCCGACGGCACACCGAGGACGCTCAGGGCGGTGTCGACCTCGCGGGCGTCGTTCACCGACGACCGCAGGTCGTGGTCGCTTCCCGGGTAGTCGTCGATGCCGACGATCACCGCCCACGTGCCCGCCGAGGCCGGTGGGCCCGGCCGGGCCACGCAGGCCGCAGCGGTTCCCGGCGCCGGCGCGCCGTCGAAGTGGTCGGGAGCGGCGCCGATCAGCCGCTCACCCGATCCGGCCGTGGCGCCGGGACCCGACGTCGACGCCTGGTCGGAACCGGACGCCGGCCCGGCGTGAGCGGCACGGCGCGTTGAACCGTCGACCTCACCGTCGGCGACCACCCGCGCCACGCCGGCTGCGCACAGCAGCACCGTCAGCGATGCCAGTACCACCGGTCGTAATCGCACTCGCCCTCCCGCCCTAAGCATGCCCGGCCCCGACAGGGTGTCACCGTCGGCCGTGATGGCGGCACGGAGCGGGGCGCCGAGCGGGGTGGCCGCGGAGGCGGTGGCGCCGGCGGTCCGGGTCGCTTTTCGAGGCGAATTGCGAGAGGCACAGTCGCTTTCTTTGAGCAACGTTGTTGTAGAGTAAGTGGTCGTGAACGAATTCACAAGCGGTCCGCCGCAACCGCGGCCCGACCCCACACGGTTCCCGTTCAGCGTGGTCGACGAAGCCGTCCACCTGCTCGAGACCGAGGCGGCTCCGTGGAGCGTCCAGATGGAACTGGCCGTCGAGGGCCATCTCGACGAAGCCCGGCTCCGGGGCGCCTTCGCCCAGGCCCTGGGCGCCCATCCCATGGCCCGGGCCCGCAAGGTGGCCTCCCGGCCCGCCCTGCACACCGACGAGTGGGAGATTGCCCCGCTCGCCGATCACGACCCCCTTCGTGTGGTGGAGTGCGTCGACGACGGCGCCCTGGCTACCACCCGGGCCGAACTGCAGAGCCTGGCCGTGCCCCTGGCCGAGGCGCCCCCCCTGCGGGCCCGGCTGGCCCGTCACCCCGGCGGCGACATCGTGATGCTCAATGCCAATCACGCGGCCATGGACGGCTTCGGCGCCCTGCGGCTCCTGCAATCGGCCCGCTTCTACAACGACGAGCCCGACCCCACCCCCACGCCGTCACCGCTCGAGGCGAGGGAGTACCCCGACCGTCTCGCTTCGGGTGGATTTCTCACCCGGATGCGACGCCGCCTGGCCTTGGCCGAGAAACTGCGCGACGTCCTCACCCCACCGGCGCGCGTCGCTCCCGACGGGGCCACCGGGGCGGCCGGATATGGCTTCCACCACGTCTCGCTGTCGGCCTCGGAGACCGAGGCCCTCATGGGGCTCGATCATGCCGGCACCGTGAACGACGTCCTGGTCTCCGCCCTCCACCTGGCCGTCGCCGGATGGAACTCCGACCACGGCGAGCCGTGCGGCCGCATCGGCGTGCTGGTCCCGCCAACCTGCGCCCCCACCAGTGGCGTCACGACGTCGTGGGCAACTTCTCGCTGCCCGCCCGGGTGTCCACCACGCCCCGCGACCGGCGCAGCGCCGAAGCGGCCCTGCGGACGCTCACCGCCCAGACCGGGCGCAAGAAGAAGTCGGGTATGGGTACGGCTCTGGTCGTGGGGCCCGGGCGGGGCCCGCAAGCTTCCCCTCTGGGCCAAGCAGGCCATGGTGGCCCTCATGCCGCTCACCGGCAACCGCCTGGTCGACACGGCCATGCTGTCCAACATGGGCCACCTGCCCGAGCCACCGTCGTTCGGTGCCGACGCCGGAGGGACCGTCGACGTGTGGTTCTCCCCGCCCGGTCGGATGCCCCTCGGCCTCACCATCGGTGCCGTCACCGTCGACCGGCGGCTCCACCTGTCGTTCCGGTACCGCCACCGCCTCTTCGGCCCCGACGCCGCTCGCCTCTTCGCCGATCGCTATCTGGCCGAGCTGGCCCGGTTCACCGCCGCTCCCGGATCGGTACCGCTGGCCTCCTGACCCGGCACCCCTCAGGGGGCCGCTCGTGCCGGCGGCGTCAGGCCACATCGACCACCACCTTGCCAACAGCGCCGGCCTCGACGGCGGAGTGGGCGTCGCCGGTGCGTTCGAGCGGGAACCGGTGGAGCGGTAGCCCGGCGTCCGCGCCCACCCGCAGCCACTGCGGCCGACACGTCGCCCACGGCCCGCTCCTTGGCCGACGGGGCCACGCTGTAGACGAGAACGAACTGGAGGCGGGTGTTCGCTCTCATGGCAGAGAACACCGGGACGGTGAGCTCATCACCGTCGCGGGCGTAGATCGCGACGGTGGCGTTACCCGCCGGCACCTGGCGGTCGAGGGCGGCGTTGGCCACCGGGGCGACCTCCACGATCAGGTCGACACCGTCGGGGGCCGCCCCCCGAATGGCGGCCGACGGATCGCCGGTCCGGTAGTTCACGACATGGTGGGCTCCGGCCGCCGAGGCCAGGTCGGCCTTCGCCGGCGAGCTGACCGTGCTCACGACGGTGGCGCCCGACCACACCGCCAACTCGATGGCGGCGTGGCCGACCGCTCCCGCCCCGCCGGCCACCAACACGGTGCGCCCTTCGAGGGCACCGGGACCCAGGCAAGCGGGGCCTCCCTTCCCGTTCTGTGTGCGATATCCAACCTCAGGGGTTAGATATTGCACACAGAACGGAATTTCGGTGCGGCGGTAGGCTGGGGGCATGAAACTCGGGATCGTCGGAAAGGGCGGGGTGGGCAAGACCACCCTGTCGTCGCTCATCTGCCAGACCTACGCAGCCCGGGGTCAACGGGTCGTGGCCATCGACACCGACTCCAACCCCAACCTGGCCATGAGCCTCGGCCTCGACGAGGACACGGCCAACCACGCTCCTCTCGTGCCCCGGTCCCTCGTCGTCGGCGGTGGCGACGGCACGCTCACCCCCGCCGCCCTCCTCACCGAATACGGCCTGCGCACGCCGATCGGCGTCACCCTGTTGCACGCCATGAGGGTCGAGCAGGCCGGCGCCGGCTGCACCTGCATGTCCCACGCCACCGTCCGCAGCCTGCTGGGCATGGCCATGGAGGAGGAGGCCGACGTCACCCTCGTCGACATGGAGGCCGGGCTCGAGCACCTCAGCCGGGCCGGCGGCACCCTGGCCTACGCCGACGTGCTGCTCATGATCATGGAGCCCACCCGCAAGTCGATCCTCACCGCGGCCCGCACCGTTCCCCTGGCCGAGGAGCTGGGCATTCCTCGGATGTACGGCGTGGGCAACAAAGCCCGCCTGCCGGCCGACGCCGAGTTCTACGAGAGGGTGTGCGCCGAGCAGGGGGTGGCGCTGGCGGGGGTGGTCCCGTTCGATGCCGCCGTTCCCGTCGCCGACCGCAGCGGTGTGGGGCTGGCCGCCGGCCAGGTCCCTTCCATTCGCGAGGCCGTGGGCCGCATCCTCGACGTGGTCGACTCCGAAGAGGAACAACGCCTCGCCGTCGACCGCCAGCGCGAGAAGCTCAAGCGACACATCGCCACCATCAACGGTTAGGGTCAACGCCGCATCAGGTGACGTCGTCGCCCGGCAGGCGGTGCCCACCGGCGTAGACGTTCATGGTGTCACTGCGGAGGAAGCCCACCAGCGTCATCCCCGACTCTTGGGCCAGCTCCACGGCTAGGCTCGACGGCGCCGACACCGCCGCCAGCGTGGGGGCACCGGCAATGAGGGCCTTCGCACCAGCTCGAAGCTGGCCCGCCCCGACGCCATCAGCACGTGGGACCGCAGGGGAAGGCGGCCCTGCATGGCCGCCCACCCGATCACCTTGTCGAAGGCGTTGTGACGGCCCAGGTCCTCCCGTACGCACACGAGGCTGCCGTCACCGTCGAAGAGTCCGGCGGCATGGAGGCCACCCGTGCTGGCGAACACCTCCTGGCTCTCGCGCAGGCGGTCAGGCATGGCGGCCAGCATCTCGACCGACAGCCGGATCGGGTCGTCGGCCACGTCGAGGGGAGCCCGCGATCGCACCGACGAGATGCTGGCGCGCCCGCACAGCCCACACGAGGAACTGGTGAAAAAGGCCCGAGGGGCGACGGCCTCGGCCCGGGCAGCGTCGGCCACGACGACGTCGACCACGTTGAACTCCTGGCTTGGCCGCTCGGGCCCGACACCCTGCTCGTTGGGCCGCTCGGGCCCGAGGCAGTAGCGCATCGCGCGCAGTTCGTCGGCCCTGTTGATGACACCCTCGGTGAGCAGGAAGCCGGCGGCCAACTCGAAGTCGTGGCCCGGGGTGCGCATGGTGACCGCCATGGGCCGGCCGCCCACCCGTATTTCCAGAGGCTCCTCAGTGGCAAGCCTGTCGAAGGAGGTGCGCCGTAGATCGCCCTCGATGCGCAGGAGCGACCGGGAGACGCTGGCACCGGGCACCGGGCATCGACGGCGACGGTAGCTCAGTGAACCAGGACTTCGACGGTGCAACGGGTTCCCGGTGCATTGGCAAGCCGCTTGTCGGCGGTGAGCAGGGTGACGTCCAGCGCCTCGGCGAGAGCCACGTACACGGCGTCGTAGACCGTGAGATTTGACCGGAGCTCCCAGCACCGTCGCAGTAGCGGTCCATGAGGAACCCGGTCGACCCGCACTGCCAGAAGATCGGCGATGGCGAGCTCTACCCGCCGCCCGTCGAGGTCACCAGCCGCGGCCAGTCTTCGCCAAGCCGAAGTCACCTCGACGTCGATGAGACACGGCGCGACAAGTCTCTCGCCCCGTAAGCGTGACCGGGCCTGGTCGCCGTCAGGACCGTCGTCGGCGAGCGCACTCACCACGACGCTCGCGTCGACGACGATCAACGGGAGTTGCGGTCCGCCCGTACAGCTCTGACCCCGGCGCTGAAGCCGGCCTTACCGCCGGCACGACCGCCCGCGCCGTCGAGCAGTTCATCGAGGGTCGGCGTGCGGGCATCCTCGACGAGGCGAGCCAGAAGGTACTCCTGCAGAGACTGTCCGGCGAGAGCGGCGCGTCGACGCAGACTGGCGTGGACATCGTCGGGAACGTCTTTGACCTGAATGCTGGGCATCACGGGAGTCTAGCGCCGTTCTGGCGCCACAACATCTGTTTCAGCGCCACTCCTGACACGGTCGTCACGCGCAACGACGACGCAGTACCGTGGCTCGCCGGAAGGGCATCTGCGTCGGAAGCACGGCGATTGGAGAGCCATCAGATGGGTACGACGGGTGTCGTGAGCGTCTGGCCATG
>JBBSHU010000012.1:0-39364 GCA_038232455.1 Acidimicrobiales bacterium | reverse complement strand
GGACATCCACGGACATCCGGGCAGCGGAAGTTGGTTTACTCGAGGGGGTATGCGGCCGATTGTGGAGACTCCTCCTCTTAACGTGTGGCCATGGCCGTAGCGACGCCGCGTCTGGGCACGTCAGAGCGTTTCGGGAACACCCCACTGCGACTGACTGCGAAGACACCTGAAGGGCGACGTTCGAACCACCGTCATCGGCGTAACGTCGCCACGTGGACGAGATCGAGATTCGCTTCACCGAGCAGGAGGTAGCGGAGATCCTCTGGGTGCTGAGCGAGGCCTCGGACTTGGCCGGCGGCGCCGACGCCTTGTCCAGCGTGGCGATGATCGAGGAGACGCTGCGCATGGTGCGCGAGCGGTTCGACCGTCGTCGCCCCGAGTAGCCCGGTATCCTTGGGCGATGGCCGACCGAGTCAAGGTCACGGAAGCTGTTCGTCGAACCGGGGTTCCGGGCGCAGTCATCTTTCTCGCGATTCGCCACGGCGAACTCACGACCGAGCAGGATGACCGAGGCTACGACTGGGTTGATCCCGACGAGGTTGCATCGCTGACGGTCCCCCGGTAGACGGCAGCTCGGCCGAAGTGCTCCTGGTCGGTCGCTCCAGATCCAGCCGCCGAGGGGGCCGGAGCGGAGACCCTCGCCATACCTCGCCTGGGCTCCCGGGTGGCAGATTGGTTGTCCTGTCCTGTGGTCGACCTTACGCTGTTCTCGATCCCGACCTCGCCGACCAGTTCCCGGGAACCGACGCGGCCGAGGGAAGATACCTGACCTGCTACATCAACGAGCCGGAGCACGTTGATCTGGCCGTCTCGCTCATCCGACATGCCCTTCGTGAACGAGGATGGGCCGATGGCCGTTCGTGAGCTCCATGGGCCATGTGGATGGCGAAGATCCGCACGCGGCTATCCACATGCTGTGGTCAACCGCCTTCGGGGTGTCCGCCGGGTGCCGGTCCAAACGAATCGATCAGGGCGGCGGCCGGATGATCGGGGTTGGAAAGAGCTCGCACCACCTCCACCATCTGAATAGAGGCAAACACGCAGGTCAGCAACGACGCGGTGGACCGTTCGGGGGTTCACGCCCTTCCTGCCGCGGTGACCCGGGGCTGCAGCCGACCGCTCACGACGAGCTGTCGTCGTATATCTCTCGCCAGCATTTATGGATATACTGTGGCGGTGAGCAAGCGACTGGTCGACATCGATGACGAAGTCCTCGACGAGGCAGCCAAGGTCCTCGGTGCCTCCACCATGAAAGAGACCGTCAACCGGTCCCTTGAAGCTGTCGTCGTGGCCGACCGCCGTCGACGTCACGCCGATCGACTCCAGGCAATGCGCAACCTCGATCTCGCCAATCCTCGGGTCATGTCGGGCGCGTGGCGCTGAGCGCGACCTACCTGGCCGACAAGAGCGCACTCGCTCGGTTCCCAATCCCGGCCGTCGCCGCCCGACTTCGACCACTGCTCGAAGAAGGCCACCTCGCCACCTGTGCGATCGTCGACCTCGAAGTGCTCTACAGCAGCCGCGACCTGGCCGACTACGCCGACATCGCCGAGGAGCGCCGAAGCCTCGACTCGGCACCGATCACGCCCGAGGTCATGGCCACGGCGATGGACCTGCAACACGAGCTCGCCCGGCGCGGCCAACACCGCCTACCCATTCCCGACCTGATCATCTCCGCCGCGGCGCTGTTGTCAAGCCTGGTTGTGCTGCACTACGACGCCGACTTCGAGCGCATCTTTGCCGTCGGCGGAGCCCAACACGAATGGGTCGTTCCGCAAGGCTCCGTCTGAGAGCACCGCCAAGCTCGACGACCTCCGGGCAACCACCGAACCTCCCGGCGGCAAGCTGATCGAGATGCCGCCGCCCGCCGACCGCTGCAAGGGCCTGACCGGGCCGTTGTGACACGGTTGTGACACGCGGTAACACAGAAAAGGGGGTTACAGGGCGTATCAGCGCACACCAACGGGAGGGCGAAAATGGTTTCTGACCTGCGCTTATAGCGTCTGACCAGCAACGACACGATGGACCTTTCGAGGGTTCGATACCACCTCCACGCACGCACGCACACACACATCGACAGCATCCGACAGAGCGTCAGGGGCCTCCATGGAGGGCGGCGACGCTGTGGCCGGCACCTGCGCCCACCGCGGTGGCACCAGTCAGGCCCCTGACGACAACCGGGGCATGGCGGTCGGACGTTGTTCCGTCGCCGAGTTGGCCGACCCCGTTCCACCCCCACGCGCGCACCTGGCCGTCCCGCCCCGCAGCCACGCTGTGGACGAGCCCGGTGGCGATCGCTGTCACATCGGAGAGTCCGGGCACGGCCGTCGGGACCGGCCGTCCGACGGTGCTGGCGTCGCCGAGCTGACCGTATCCGTTCCATCCCCAGGCCAGGACCCGGCCGTCGTCGGTGAGCAGAAGACTGTGGTAGCCGCCGGCAGCGATCGCCACCGGGCGGGCGAAGAGGTACGCGACCCGCGGGACGACGACCGCTGCGGTGTTCGGCAGTCCGGTCTGCCCCATCGCGCTGTAGCCCCAGGCCAGCACAGCGCCGACATCGTGGGCCTGGTCCTCCGAAGCCACAGCCAGGCTGTGGAACGCGCCGGCGGCCACCGCCGTGGCCCGGTACACGCCCGGCACCTGCACGGGCGTCAGGCGGTTGACGGTGGAGCCGTCGCCGAGCTGCCCGACGCCGTTGAATCCCCAGGCCCACACCGTCCCGTCGATGCGCAGAGCCAGGCTGTGGTAAGCGCCAGCCGCCACCGCGACGACGTCCGAGAGCCCCGGCACCTGCACGGGCTGCATCCGCGTGACCGTCGTGCCGTCGCCGAGCTGACCGAGGCCGTTCCATCCCCACGCGTACACCCGCCCGCCACTGACCGCCAGGCTGTGGACGAGCCCGGCAGAGATGGCGCTCACGTCGCTCAGGCCCGGCACCGTGACGGGACGGTTTCGCTCGGCGGCGGTGCCGTCACCCAGCTCGCCGTACCCGTTCCATCCCCAGGCCAGCACTGTCCCGCCGGCCCGCAGCGCCAGCGAGTGGTACCCCCCACCGGCCAGCGCCACCAAGCCTCCCGGCTGGGCCGAGGGCAGATCGGCGGGTGTCACCGCAGTCCGGTCGGCGGTGGTGCCGTCGCCGAGCTGGCCCACGGCGTTCCAACCCCAGGAATCCAGGTTCGACACATCCGGGGTCCCGGAATACCGGTCGACGACGACACTGCTCGACCCCCATGGTCCCTTCGTCGCCGCCACCACCGGGCGGCCGTCGGGCGACAGGGCGAGGCCCCGGAGGTTCTCCTCGCCCCCCAGGTCGGTCTTCATCCAACCCTGGCGCCCGAACGTGGTGTCCGCCGCCCCGGTGGGTGAGTACCGGACGAGGACCAGGTCGACCTCGGCGGCGCCGACAGCCGTCGCTCCCACCACAATCCGCCCGGCGGGATCGACCACCAGGGCTTCGCCAAAGCTTGCACCCTCGGTGCTCGCGCCGCCGCGGGTGGTCGGCGGATTGCGGGTGACCACGATGCCCCCTGCGCCGAACCCTGGGTCGAGGGCGCCGTCGGGCCGGTAGCGGGCCAAGGCCACGTCCCGACTGTGGAGGTTGGGGACGTCGCCGAGGACCGACTCCCATCCGACGGCCACGATTCGCCCGTCGGGCTGAAGGGCGATGCGTTCGAGGGTGGCGTCGCGGGGAGCGCTGCCGCGGCTGAAGTCGGTCCAAGCGATCCCTTGCGCGCCGAAGGAGGTGTCCAGCCCGCCGGCGACATCGAAACGAGCCAGGGCGAAGCCCTGCGGATTCAGCCGTGGGACGCGGAGGGTCGGCATGCCGCCGCTGCCCGCCACGATGACGCCGCCGCCCGACTCGACGGCTACCGACGCCGGCTGCACCCCTACGATTGACACAACGGCGCCTCCGGTCCCGAAGCTCGGGTCAGGCGAGCCGTCGGCCAGGCGCCGGACGATGACCGTGCGGTAGTCGAAGCCGCCCGTCGGTACCGAGCTGGCGAGAACGACTCTGCCGTCGGAGGCCAGCGCCATGGTCCCTCCGATCAGCTGGACGCCGGGTACAGGGCTGCTGATCGTCACCACGCCCCCGGCAAAGGTCGCATCGAGTTGGCCGTCGCTCAACAGCCGGGCCACGAAGAGCTGGCCCTGGGGTGTGGGGTCAGACGACCATTGGGAGCCGCCGACGAGGATCTTGCCGTCGGCCTGGACCGCCAGCGACTGCCCGTCGGTCGTGCGGGCATGGGGGAGGGTGACCGTCCCCCCGATGCCGAAGGTGGGGTCCGGGTGCCCGTCCGGCGTGAGGCGGACGACGATTGGAACGTCGCCCGCCTGAGAGGTCGTGTTGGCGAGCACCACGACCCTGCCGTCGGGTTCCACGGCGACGTCCGCGGCGGCGTCATGGTCGGTCGGGCCGACGGTGACCGAGCCGCCCCCGAACGAACCGTCGAGCCAGCCGCCGGCGGGCGCCGCCGACGCCGGTGGTGCGGGCCCCACGCCAACCGTCACGGCGGCAAGCGTCACGGCCACCACGGTGACCAGCCGGCACAACACGGCCGTGCCGCGCCGGTGCGGCGGACCGGGCGCCCGAGGTCCGCCGATAGTCACTGTTTCAGGTTCGTCGGGCCCGGGCGCCTCGGCAATGGTCCGAAAGGACCTTTCTCGATGGCCCCTTCAGCTATTTTGGATAGTCATTTCGGCTGTCCAGCCCTACCGACGCCGACTACGAGAACCTCACGTCGACGACGGTGACGGGAAGGCCTCCCGTGCTGCCCCGGACGAGCATGAGGAGCTGCTTGTTCGACCCCTGCCAGGTACAGATCGCCGACCCCGCTGCTCCTGCGCACTCGGAGAAGGACCAGCTGTCGCCGGCGCTCCAGGGGTGGACGAATATCGACGCCACCGCCGCCGGTTCGCCCAACGAGGTGGCCCCGGCGCGGTCGCCCTTCATCCAGGCCTCGTAGAACGCCTTGGCCTGGTCCTCGGGCGTCGCCTCGCTCACCGGCGGCTTGGTCACCGACGTGGTGGTGGCCGCCACCGTGGTCGACGTGGAGGTGGACAGCGTGGAGGTGGTGGCCGGCGCCTGTCGGGTGGTGACCGTGGCCACCGACCGCGAGCCCGAACCACCCGAACAGGCGGTCACCGCAGCAACCGCGGCCACGGTGACGATCGCGGTCAGGAGCCGGTTTGGCCGGCCGGGGCGGAAGATGAGCGCAGACCTGACCCTTGAGGCCGGCTCGGTCAGCCGCCCGGCGAGGTGGCCACCGAAGACAGGTCTGACCGGAGGCCATTGTCGACGTTGTCGAGAACCTGTCTGAGCGCATCACCCAGGGGGTCGGCCGAAATCGGCTGGCCCGGGGCCCGCAGCGCACCGAGGGCGGCGAGGTCGGAGCCCGTACCGGCGAACATCGACTTGTCGGTGGCGCCGTCCACCCCTGGCACCGAGGCCGTCGAGGTGTACTGCCAGAAGGTCCAGTGGGCCCAGAGATCGGTGTTGGGCTGGCGCCCGGGTACGTTGCCGTCGTTCCGGCCCCAGGCAGCTATCCAGAGGGGGAACCGGGTGAGGTCCCGGGTCGACGTGTCGTTGAGGTAGGGCGCGTAGCTGTACAGGATCGGCGTGTGCCCGGTGGCCGCCTCGACGATGCTCATCCACTCCGCCGCCCACGGGCCCGCTCCGGGGCCGCCCTCGACCTCGAGGTCGAGCACCGGAACCTCACCCTGGGCCAGGGCACCCACGGTGGACAGGAAGTGCTGAGCCTCGGCGGCGGCCGAGTTCCGGTCGGGGTGGGCAAAGTGGTACAGGCCCCGCAGGACCATGCCCACGGCGGCCATGGACTGGCGGTTGTAGGTCAACGTGCGGTCGACGAAGGTGACGCCCTCGGTGGCCTTGGTGAACGCAAAGACGTGGCCTGAGTCGCGGACCGCCGGCCAGTCGACGTGGCCCTGCCAGTTGCTGACGTCGATGCCGAGGAGCGGTTCCGCGGCGGTGGCAGGACCGGCGGTGCCGACAGTGGCGCCGAGCGCTCCCACCGACGCGAACACGGCCGCCAGCAGCGCGCAGGCTGTCCTTCGTACTCCGACTCGAACAACCCCCACGGCACAACCCCCGATTTTGCGGTCGGGGAATCTTAACCACAGACCGGGCGCATTGGTCGCGCCAGCCCGAGCGCCGGTTCGGCCGGCCCTACGGGGTGCTGCTGGTCGGGGTGCCGAGGTCGATGCCGCAGTGATCCTTCACGTACGCCCCGGAGCGGGTGACCGCCTGCTGGAGCTCCGGAGTGCTGAGGGCACCCACGGCACCGGCGGCATCGGGGCCAAGCCGGTTGGCGTCGTAATCCACCTTGGCCAGGGCGTCGGAGAAGGACTTCACCGCGTTCTGAACGACCTGGAGGTCGGGCTTGACCTCGGCGGGGGCATCGTCGATGGCGTCCTGGCCGTCCTTCAGGGACTTCTCGAGGGTCTGGCGGAGGTTGTCGGGCGTACCCGTGATGTTCTTCGACAGGGCCGCTGCCTCGTTGTAGGTGGCGGCCACCTGCTTGCAGAAGTCCCCTCCCTTGGTGGCCTTGATGGTCGAGTTCGGCGCCAGCGTCGAACTCGACTTCGAACTCGAGTTCGAACTGGACCCACCGCCGCAGGCGGCCAGAACGATCACGGCTGCGGCAACGAGCGACCATGCCGCGATCTCGGGCCGGCGCACGGTGAGCTCTACCAGCCGGCGTTGGCCACGGTGCCGCCGGACCATCCGGCATTGGGGTTCTGATGGGCGGCAGACAGCGACTTTGGCCGCTTGGAATCGCCCAGCAGGTCCTGGCGCATGCCCCAGGCGACGCGCCCGAGGTCCCACTCCCGGCCGAGCAGGTGCTCGTGGATCCGGGGGATGACGTACGTCTCCTCGTGGTCGACGTGCTCGGCCACCGACTGCTTGAGCTGCATCATCATGTGGCTGAGGGCGGGGTCGCCGGCCTCGAGGTCGCGGATCTCGCGGATGAGGTCCTTGGCCTGGTCATGCTCCTTCTCGGACTCATCGGCCTCCCGGCCGTCGATCTCATCGCGCAGGATCGGGTAGACGATCTCCTCCTCGATGGTCATGTGCGCCTCGATCTCGTCGCAGGCGGCCAATGCCGTCGGGAGACTGCTCAAATTCTTCCCAGAAGCATCAAGGGCTCGGAAGATGCGAGCGTGGTCCTGCATCAGGAACCTGGTCAGGTGGGCCATGGTGGAAACTCCTCTCGACGTCGTCACCAATGATTGTGCCCGAACCGGAAGCGTCGTGCATCTCGCGTGACGCGGTCAGCGGGTGGCCAGGGTGACCAGGGCCGAACGTCGCTGGCCCGAATGGTCCCAGGTGACCTTCACCTGGTCGCCCGGCTTGTGGGCGGAGATGGCTGCCGCCAGGTCGGTGTTGCCCCTGACGGGCCGGCCGTCAACGCTCTGGATGACGTCACCGGGGCCCAGCCCGGCCTTCTCCGCCGGGGTGCCGCTGTCGACCTGGACGACCACGACACCGGACCCGCTGGGGTCAGGTTGGGTGCTCACACCGAGGAAGGCTGCGTTCGACGGGGCGCCCGTCGGGGACGATCCGCCCGATGACGACGACCCCGACGGGTTGGCCCGGATGCTGTCGATCACGGGGGTCACCTTGTCGGAGGCGAGGGCGAAGCCGATGTTCTGGGCATCGCCGGCCACGGCGGTGTTCATTCCCATCACCAGGCCGTCGGAGGTGACGAGGGGTCCGCCGGAGTTGCCGGGGTTGATGGCGGCGTCGGTCTGGATCAGGCCTTGCAAGGAGCCGCTCTGGTCGGAGATGTCGCGGTTGAGGGCGGAGACGATGCCGGTGGTGACGGTGACGCCCCCGTCGAGGGCGAGGGCGTTCCCGATGGCGATGACGCCGTCGCCCACCCTGAGGTTGGCCGACTTGCCGAGCGACACAGTGGGCAGCTTGGAGGCACCGCGGATGTGAATCAGGGCGACGTCGGCGGCGGGGTCGCTGCCCACCAGGTCGGCCGGGCGAGCGTTGGTCTCACCGTTGAGCGTGACGGTGATGGTGGTGGCCCCGGCCACCACGTGGGCGTTGGTGAGCACCTCGCCCTCGGGCGTGAGGATCATCCCCGTCCCCGCCCCGCTCTCGGGGAAGAAGCGGCCACCCCGGGACGCCTGGGTGCGGATGAAGACCACCCCGGGCTCGACCTTGGCCAACACGCCCTGGACGTCTTTGGGCTGGGCCAGGGTGCTCGTGTTGTACGAGGGCGCGGCGGTACGCGTGGTCGATGTCGTGTTCACCGTGTTGGCACCCACGACCCCGCCGACAACGGCGCCGGCGAGCAGGGCTGCAACCGCGGCCACCGCGGCCAGGCGCCGCGAGACCGAGCCCCGGCCGCCCCCGGGAGCGGGGGGCGTCCCGGGAGGGTATGGAGGTGGGGGCGGAGGCGATGCGGGCAGGTCGATGATCGGAGGGCGGGTTGGTGGCAACTCGGCGGTGGGCGGACTGGAAGCAGGCTCGTCGAACGACGGCCACACCCGCTCGGTGGCCGAAGGCGGGTCCTCCGACCGGGGACCCTCGACAATGGCGTTGGTGGGGGTTGTTTCCATCATGCAAGGGAACCACTACCCACTGAGAGCAACCTGTGAATCGCCGGAGGACTCTCTGAGTCTGAGGTTGGTCCCTTTCGGGTACAGGTATCCTCGCAAGGGACGCTCCGACAAGCCTTGGTAGCAAGGGATGGTAGCCACGCGCGTACAGGCGGAAGCCGAGGTTTCCGAGTGGTCGGACTCCCGATTGGTTCGGGCTGGTTCGACCGGGGAGCGCGACGTGTTCGTCGAGCTCTACCGCCGGCACGCCGACGTGGCCCGCCGGGTGGCCCGGGGGGTCACCGGTAACGACGAAGACGCCGCCGACGCCGCAGCCGACGCCTTCACCCGGGTGTTCGATGCCGTCGTCTCCGGACGGGCGCCGTCGATGGAGTTCCGTGCCTACCTCATCGCCGCCAGTCGCAATGCCGCCATCGACCAACGGCGGCGTTCCGGCCGCCGAGCCTCCGAGCACCCCGATCGCAGCCTGGTGGGTGACGACAGTGCTTCCGGCGACGTGCGGACGAGCGGGCCCGGCCCGTCCGAGGCCTTGGCCGCCAGGGAGGACTCGAAACTGGTCACGGAGGCCTTTCATGGGCTTCCGGCCCGCTGGCAGTCGGTGCTGTGGCTCACCGAGGTCGAGGGCGTGCCGGCCCGTGAGGCGGCCGGACGCCTCGGGCTCAGCCCCAACAACGTGGCCCAACTGGCCGTACGGGCTCGGGCCCGCCTGCGCGAGCGGTACCTGCAGGCCCACGTCCGCAATCACGCTCAGCCCCAATGCCAGACGACCGTCGACCACCTGGGCGCCTACCTCGCCCGCACCCTCTCCGAACGCCGACGGGCCCGGGTCGACGAGCACCTGAGCGATTGTCCGGCCTGCTGCGACCGGTTGGCCGAGGTGGAGGACCTCGGCGTCTCCCTGCGACGGGCCCTCGTCCCCATCCCCCTCCTCGCCCTGGGTTGGCGCCGGCGAGCCTCGCGCCACCACCGGATGCAGCCGGCATCAACGAACACCGCGCTCGACTCGCCTGGCCAGAGTCTGGCGGGCAGGGCGAGCGTGGCGGCGTCGGGCTCCCCGGTGTTCCAGACCCTGGCGCTGATGCCGGTATCGGCACTCGCCGTCCTGGGCGCCGCCGGGCCGGCGGTGCGCTGGGTCCTGAGGGGGGCCATCGCCGTATTGGCCGCCCTGAGCTTCCTGATCGGGATCGGGGGCGTCCACCACGGGCCGCCGGCTGTGTCCGTCGCTGCGCCGATGCAAGCCACGACCCCGCCGACCACGACCGCCCAACCGCCCCCGGCCCCCGTGGCCCCGGCGGTCACCCCGGTGGCCCAAACGACCGATCGGGGGCCGTTGCCGGTCACCACCCACCCGTCCTCGATCGTCGCCCGGTCGATGGGCCCGACACTCGACGTGTTCGAACCCGACCACGTCACGATCGAACGATCCCTCGTCAACCTCCAGCCTTCGGGGGAACCACTGGTGTTCCTGGTCGTGGAGCAGCAGCACGATTGGTTGAAGGTGCTCATGCCCATCCGCCCCAATGGGAGCACGGGATGGCTGCGCCGCCAGGACGTCTCCGTCACCAGCCATGCCTTCAGCATCGTCGTGGAGTTGACCGCTCACCGGATCACGGCGTTCAACGGAACAGAACCGTTCCTCAGTGAGCCGGTCGGCGTAGGCACGACGGACACCCCGACCCCTCCCGGGCTCTACTACACCAGGGAGCTCATCGAGAAGGGGTCCTCGGGCGGCCCGTACGGCCCCTACATCTTCGGCCTGTCGGGCCACTCCGACGTACTCACCGAGTTCGGCGGCGGCGACGGTGAGCTCGGCATCCACGGCACCAACGATCCCTCGGCGCTGGGCCACGACGTCAGCCACGGTTGCATCCGTATGAGCAACAAGGGCATCACCAGGCTGGCCGAGACCTTTCCCCTCGGCGTGCCCGTCGAGATTCGCGCCTGACCTTCCGGGTCCGGCCGGGCGGGCCGGGCGGCGAACCGAGCGGGAAAGAAATGGCCGGCGTGCGGTCATCTGGGCCCCCACCCTTGACCGCCGCCGACTCTGAAGTAACTTTACCAACACCAACCACAGAAGCAACACCGGCCACTGGGAGCACGCTTGAGCTCGATCGAGGATGTGAAGGCCCGGGAAGTCCTCGATTCCCGCGGCAACCCCACGGTCGAGGTCGAGGTGATGCTCGATTCGGGAGCCCGGGGGCGGGCCATCGCCCCGTCGGGAGCCTCGACGGGCCGCCACGAGGCCGTGGAGCGGCGCGACGGAGGATCCCGGTTCGGGGGCCAGGGTGTGCAGGGGCCCGTGTCGGGCATCCGGGCCGAGATCGCCGACCACATCCGGGGGCTCGATGCCCTCGATCAACGGACCGCCGATACCGCGCTCATCGATCTCGACGGCACCGACGACAAGGGGCGCCTCGGCGCCAACGCCCTGGTGGCCACGTCACTGGCCGTCGCCCGGGCCGCGGCCGACGAGCTCGACCTGCCGTTCTACCGCTACCTGGGCGGGACCAACGCCCACGTCATGCCTACGCCGATGTGCAACGTCATCAACGGCGGGGCCCACGCCTACAACACCATCGACGTCCAGGAGTTCATGCTCGTGCCCGTGGGGGCCGCCTCCTTCGCCGAGGGCCTGCGTTGGTGCACGGAGAGCTACCACGTGCTCAACCACCTCCTGCGTGAGCGACGTCTGGCCACCGGTGTCGGCGACGAGGGCGGCTTCGCCCCCGACCTGGGCATCAATGAGGACGGGCTGCGGTTCCTGACCGAAGCCATCGAGGCCGCCGGGTACACGCCCGGCGAGCAGATCTCCCTCGCTCTGGACGTGGCCGCCACCGAGTTGTGGCGCCCCGAGACCCTCGACTACAACCTCGCCGGCGAGGGTCGTGTCCTCGGGCGCGACGAGATGGTGGCCTATTTCGTCCACCTGGTGGAGACCTACCCGCTCGTGTCCATCGAGGATCCGATGGCCGAGGACGATTGGGAGGGTTGGGGCGCGGTCACCCAGGCCGTCGGAAACCGGGTCCAGATCGTGGGCGATGACCTGTTCGTGACCAACGCCGAGCGCCTGACCCGGGGGATCGCCGAAAAATCGGCCAACGCCATTCTCATCAAGTTCAACCAGGTGGGCACCCTCACCGAGACGCTCGACACCGTGTCGCTGGCCAGCCGGTCCGGGCTCGGCGTCGTCGTGTCCCACCGCTCGGGCGAGAGCGAGGACACGGCCATCGCCGATCTGGCCGTGGCCGTCAACTGCGGCCAGATCAAGGCCGGCGCCCCCGCCCGCACCGACCGGGTGGCCAAGTACAACCAGCTCCTGCGTATCGAGGAGCAGCTGGGCGAGGCTGCGGCCTACCGGGGCGGAGCGTCGATGCCGGCCTGGACGGAGCCCGGATGAGAGCGCGGGCCTGGCTGGCGATGGCCGTGCTCGGCCTGGTGGGTGTGGTCATGCTCGCCGTCTTTCCCGCCCGTGCCCTGGTGGCCCAGCACGACGAGCGGCGCCAGGTGGCGGCTCGCATCAAGAACCTCGACGAACGCAACCGGGCCCTCCAGGGACAACAGGCCTCCCTGTTCACCGATGCTGAGCTCGAACGCCTGGCCCGCGAGCAGTACAACCTGGTGCGTCCGAACGAGGAGGTCTTCAACATCCTCCCCGACGCCCATCCTCCGGCGGTGGCGGCGGCGCCCAAGCCCCCATCGAGACCCGACTGGCTGCGCCGTACCCTCACCCGCCTGACCGACATCTTCTGACCGCCGACCTGGACCCCGACGTCCTTAGGGTCAGACCCCGGCTGCGACCCTTACCGGCGTTCCCCTTCAGGACTGGATGATGGTGCCGCCGGGCCGGCCGGGACGACCCCGGCTACGACCACTGGCCTGGTGGCGCACTCCCTCCGTCGCTGCGTCGCTGCAGAGCCGGCAACGGCCCAGCACGGCGAAGTGGTACGGACGCATCACAAATCCCTGATCTCGACGCAGGCGGCGGGCGACGTTGGTCAGGAGGTCGGCCGGCGCCTCCTGGACCGAACCGCAGGACTCACAGACCAGGTGCTGGTGGAGGTCGTCGGTCAGGTGGTACACGGAGCGGCCGTGACCCAGATGGACGTGTTCGACCAGGCCGGCGGTCTCCAGGGCCTCGAGGCTGCGATACACCGTCGCCCGGTGCAGGCCGGGATGATCGGCCTGGACGATGGCGACCAGGTCGTCGGCCGAGAGATGGCCCTCGGCCACCAGTAGGGCCTCGACCACGGCCCGGCGGCCCACAGTGACGCGTTGTCCCTCCCGACTGAACACGTCGAGGAGGAGGGCCAGCCGGTCGGCGTCCATGGTGTCCTTTCCGCTGGATCTTCGCCGGACCTCCGGCACGGTAGTGCCCGGCGGAGGCGGGTGCCCAGCGTTGACATTGTCGGGAATGGGCATACCGACGGAGGCCGCCGTATGCTCCCCCGCCGTGCCCGAGGCCAGAGTTGGGACGAGCGGTTGGTCCTATCCCGAGTGGGTGGGCAGCTTCTATCCGAACGGGACAGCGGCGACCAGAATGCTGCCGTTCTACGCCAGGCGCTTCCCGACGGTCGAAGCCCACAGCACCTACCGTCGCCTGCCCACCACCGTCGCCCTCGAGCGATGGGTCACCCAGGTCCCACCCGCCTTCAGGTTCGCCCCCAAGGCCCACATGGGCATCACCCACCGTCGCGACGTCGACGGTATCGAGGAGCGCATGGCGTCGTTCTTCGACGCCCTAACGCCTCTCGGACCGTTGCTCGGTCCTGTCCTGTTGTCCGTTCCCCACCAGCAGCCCGACGTAAGCCGCCTCGACCGCCTGCTCGGCGCGTTACCGCCCGCCCCCCGGCCCGGGGTCGCCGTCGAGCTCGGTCCGGCCTGGGCCACGCCCGACATCCTGAAGCGCCTCGAGGCCCACGACGCCACCCTGGTGGTGGTCGATGCCGAGGGACGACCCGCTCCCGACTTCGACGTAGGGCCGTTCGCCTACGTCCGGCTGCGGTGCAACCGCTACGACCGGGCCGGCCTCGAAGCCTGGGCGGAGCGGCTCGACAAGCTCACAAGCGGGGGACGTGATGCCTACGCCTTCTTCCGCCATGACGAGTCGGGAAACGGTCCTCGCTACGCTCGCCGGGTGAACGGTCGTCTCTCGGGCCCGTGAGTGCCCCGACCCCAGAGTCGGTTGACCATCCGTCCGGCTATGGACGCACCGCCCCGTCCTGGCGCGCATTCGGCGAGCCCGTGCCCGACGAGGTCGACCGGATCGCCGTCACCGTCCTTCTCGGTCGCCCCCCCGAGGGCGACTTCGTGATCGCCGTGCGGGACGAGGCGGGCCACCCGGTAGTCATCCGCAACGCTCCCCTGCTGCGCGACGGAACCCCGATGCCGACGCGCTGGTGGCTCGTCGACAAGGGGCTCCGTCGGGCGGTGAGCACACTCGAGGCCGCCGGCGGAGTCCGCCGGGCCGCAGCCGACGTCGATGCCGACGAGCTGGCCAGCGCCCACGCCCGCTACGCAGCCGAGCGGGACGCCGCCCTGCCCCCGGACCACCACGGTCCCCGACCGACCGGTGGTGTCGGGGGTACCCGTAAGGGAGTGAAGTGCCTCCACGCCCATTACGCCTGGCTACTGGCGGGCGGCGACGACCCCGTCGGGCGTTGGGTGGCCGACCGGCTGGCGCCGGAAGACCTGTGACCCTCGACGAGGCGGGGACCGTCGCCGCCATCGACTGTGGCACCAACTCGACCCGCCTCCTGGTCGCCGACCGCCAGGGGAACACCCTCGAGCGGCTCATGCGCATCACCCGCCTGGGCCAGGGCACCGACGCGACAGGCCGGCTGGGCACCGACGCCATCGAGCGCACGCTGGCCGTGCTGCGGGAGTACCGGTGCGTCATGGACCGTCACGGCGTCGGGCGGGTGCGGATCACGGCCACCTCGGCGGCCCGTGACTCGGCCAACCGCGAGGTCTTCCTGGCCGCTGCCACCGAAGTGGTGGGGGCGCGGCCCGAGCTGCTGACCGGGCCCGAGGAGGCCCGGCTGTCGTTCCGGGGAGCGGCGGGCCATCTCGACTCCGGCGAGGGTCCGTTCCTCGTGGTCGACATCGGTGGTGGATCCACGGAGTTCGCCGTCGGTCACACCCGAGCCGAGGGTGTGGCATCGACCGACATGGGCTGCGTCCGCCTCACCGAGAAGTACCTCCACCACGATCCTCCGACACCGGAGGAACTGTCGCAGGCCCTTTCCGTGGCACGGGACTGGCTCGACGACGTCGCCCGCGAGATACCCGCGGCGGCGGAGGCCCGGCACCTGGTCGGGTTGGCGGGCACCGTCACCACCATGGCGGCGATCGAGTTGGGCCTGGCCACCTACGACCGGGACCGGATCCACCACTTCATCCTCACCCGGGCCGCGGCCGAGGACGTGTTCCGGACCCTGGCCACCGAGTCGAGGGCCCAGCGGGTGCACAATCCCGGGCTGGATGAGGCTCGCGCCGACGTCATCGTCGGCGGAGCGGTCATCCTCGTGGCCGTCATGCGCTATTTCGGACACGACGAGTGTCTGGTGAGCGAGGCCGACATCCTCGACGGCCTGGCTGCGAGCCTCCTGGAGCCCGAGGCGTGAGTCTTCCCGACGAGCTCCATGGTCGG
This sequence comes from Acidimicrobiales bacterium, assembly GCA_038232455.1. GTDB lineage: Bacteria > Actinomycetota > Acidimicrobiia > Acidimicrobiales > AC-14 > DATAQC01. The sequence continues at coordinate 24,126 of JBBSHU010000012.1, read as the reverse complement.
CGGGTGCTCCTACGCCCGCTGGCGTCGACCGACTTCCGACAATGGCGCGAGGTCCGTCGTCGCAACGCCGGTTGGCTGCTCAAGTGGGAGCCCAAGCCGCCGAAGGGCAATCCCGACGACACGGAGAACCTGGCCGCCTTCGGAGCCCGCTGCGGCGCCCGCCAACGGGAGTGGCAGTTGGGTACGGGCTATGGCTTCGGGATCTTCGTGGAAGGCCTGTTGGCCGGCGAGATCAACGTGTCGGGGATCCAGCGGGGTCCGTTCCAGAATGCCTACATCGGCTACTGGATCGACGAGGCCAGGGCCGGCCAGGGCTATGTGCCCGAGGCGCTGGCCACGGTGGCCCGCTTCGCCTTCGAGGACGTGCGGCTCCACCGCCTGCAGGTGGCCATCATCCCCCGCAACCGGGCCAGCCGGCGGGTGGTCGAGAAGCTGGGACTCCGCGAGGAAGGCCTGGCCGTCCGCTATCTGGCCATCAACGGGGTGTGGGAGGACCACCTTCGGTACGCCATCACCGCCGAGGAGTGGGCCGAACGGGCCCCGGCCCTGCTGGCCGAGTGGATAAGGCCGGAGTGATCCGGGTGAGCGGCTCAGACGTCGAGGAAGCGGCTGACGGCAACGGCTGAGCCGACGGTGCCGACGATCATCCCGACCAGGAGCAAGAGGATGCCGGTGCCGGTGACATCGGCTCCCGTCACCAGGAACTGCTTGAAGAGCTGGACGTCGCTGTGGGAACCCTGGATCCAACTCTGGAAGAAGGCGCGCAGGATCCAGACCATCGAGCACGCGGCCACCGCTCCGATGACTCCCTGCACCAGGCCCTCGAGCATGAAGGGAACCCGGATGAACCAGTTCGAGGCCCCGACCAGCTTCATCACCGCCACCTCTCGGCGGCGGGCGAAGATGGCCATTCGAATCGTGTTGAGGATGAGTAGACACGCCGCGCCCAGCAGCACCAACGCCACCGTCCACAACAAGATCTGGAGGAACTTGGTGATCGACACCAGGGCCTCGACCTCGTCTTTGGCATAGCTCACGCGAAGCACCCCGGCCGTGTTCGCGAACCGGTCGCCGATGAGCCTGGTCTGTTCGGCCTGGCGGGGCACGACCCGGTACGACGGCGGGATCTGGTCGACGCCGATGGCGTCGCGCACATCGGGCTCGTTGGCGAAGATCTTCTTGAACTCGGTGAAGGCCTCGGGCTTGGAGACGTAGTGGTACTTCTTCACCTCGGGCATGGCCTTGAGCTGGCGGTCGACGGCGTCGGACTCGGGGGGGCTGGCGTCGGCCTTCATGAACACCGAAAGCTCGACGTTGCCGCGCCACTGGATGGTGGCCCGGTCGACGCCGCGCTTCACCAGCAGGGCACCGCCGGCCAGGCTGAGCGAGATGGCCACGGTGATGAGCGCGGCCAAGGCCATCGACAGGTTGCGCTTGAGGTTGGAGAACGTCTCCTTGGCGACGTAGTCGACCTTCATCGCCATGGCGTGCTCCTCACTACGTAAAGGCTCCGTACACGCCGCGGGCCTGGTCGCGGACCAGCGACCCCCGGTCGAGCTCGACGACCCGGCGGCGCATGGTATCGACGATGTTGTGGTCGTGTGTGGCCATGACCACGGTGGTGCCCGTGCGGTTGATCCGGTCGAGAAGGCGCATGATACCCACCGACGTGCTGGGGTCGAGGTTCCCAGTGGGCTCGTCGGCCAGCAGGATAAGGGGGCGGTTCACGAACGCCCGGGCGATGGAAACCCGCTGCTGCTCACCACCCGAGAGCTCGTGGGGCAGGTTGTCGTGCTTCTTGGAAAGACCGACCAGGTCGAGCACCTGGGGCACCTGGGCGCGGATCACATGGGAGGGCCGGCCGATGACCTCGAGGGCGAAGGCGACGTTCTCGTAGGCCGTCTTGTTGGGCAGGAGCTTGAAGTCCTGGAACACGCAGCCGATGTTGCGGCGCAGGAGCGGAACCTTCCAGGAGCTGAGCTGGCCGATGTCCTTGCCCGCCACCCAGATGCGACCGCCGTCGGGCTTGTCCTCTTTGATCAGCAGACGGATCAGAGTCGACTTCCCCGACCCCGTAGGGCCGACGAGGAACACGAACTCCTGCTTCTGAATGTCGAGGCTGACGCCCCGGAGGGCGACGACTCCGCCCTTGTACGACTTGGTGACGTTCTCGATTCGGATCATAAGTAAGAGGGCGCGGCCGCATGCCGGTGCACGGGTGGGCGAACTCCAAGAGTAACCGGCCACGGCTCCCGGGAGCAACCACCCTCGGCCGCCGGGGCCTGACGTGTCGGTGTGCGCCAGTCCGTAGCGATCGCTTCGGCCTGGAGGCGGCCACAGTCACAACACCGCAACTGCGGATCGACGTCGGTGAGCCCAACGGTTGCTTCGCCATCGCCATCCGTCACCAGTCACCAGTCACCAGTCACCATCTGGTGACGATTGGCCGCTTCTCCCTCAGGATCGCATCTCGGGCGAAGTCTATGGCGTCTTCGAGCCATGCCAGGCGTTGCGCCGGAGTTGCCCGGCACCATGCATCGAGCTGGGCCTCCCGATGGGCACGCCATCCACCGTCCCAATCGCCGGGCCCGGAAGGGGAAACCGCTCCACCGGTCATTCCGGCTCGCCTCGGCCTCTGATCATCTCGAGCGCCTCGATGTCGGCAAGGTCCTGAGGGCGACCGGCTGACCGCTTCATGGTGATCAGGTCGTCGATCGAGGCGATGCGTACCGACACCGAGGCGAGGCGCACCGCCACCGCCCGATCCCAGAGCTCGTCGAACGGGATTGGGTCCTCGGCGAACAGGTCGACCTGCCGCAGGGGATCCGCCGGGTCGTACAGGGAGAACACCTTGAGGTTGCGGGTGGCCACCCAGCGCTGCCGTATCGCCGGGTCGGCGAAGTCCAGAGCATCGACGGGCAGCATCGGGACCAGGCCGAGGTCCGTCAAGGCCTGGATCGCCCGAGACGGCTGATCGGCTCGGAGGTCCACGACCAGGTCAAGGTCGGCGGTCAGGCGGGCGTGACCGTGCAGGACGGTCGCGACGCCGCCCACGACCACCGCCCGTACGCCGTTGCCATCGAGGGCAGCGAGGATCGGCTCGAACAGCCCCGAGGCCGCCGCCACCGCGACTACTGGCCGCCCGTGCGGCGGCGCCAGCGGAGGAACGACTCCATGAAGGCGTCGAGGTCGCCATCGAGGACGGCGCCGACGTTTCCGGTCTCGTGGTCGGTGCGCAGGTCTTTGGCCAACTGGTAGGGAGCCAGGACATAGGAGCGGATCTGGCTCCCCCAGGTCACCTCCCGTTGCTCGCCGGACAGGGCATCGAGCTCCTTGCGACGCTCCTGGCGGGCCCGCTCGGCCAGCTTGGCGGCGAGGATCTGCATGGCGACAGCCTTGTTCTGGTGCTGGCTGCGCTGGTTCTGGCACGACACCACGATGCCGCTGGGCATGTGGGTGATGCGCACGGCCGAGTCGGTGACGTTGACGTGTTGGCCGCCGGCACCCGAGGACCGGTAGGTGTCGATGCGCAGGTCCTTCTCGTCGATGTCGACCTCGGCACTGACCTCTTCGAAGAAGGGCACGGCGTCGAAGGACGCGAAGGCGGTGTGGCGGCGTGACTGGGCGTCGAAGGGCGAGATGCGCACCAAGCGGTGGACGCCCTTTTCCGACGAGAGCAGGCCGTAGGCATAGCGGCCCCGCACGATGAAAGTAGCCGAGGTGATGCCTGCCTCGGTTCCCGCCGAGATCTCGTCGAGCTCCACCCCGAAGCCCCGACGCTCGGCCCACCGCTGGTACATGCGCAGGAGCATTTCGGCCCAGTCCTGCGAATCGGTGCCGCCGGCCCCGGAGTGGACCTCGCAGACGGCGTCACTCTCGTCGTGCTCACCGGTGTAGAGCGACCGGAGCTCGAGGGCGTCGAGGTCGCGGACGAGGGCGGCCAGTGCCTCGGCCAGCTCCGGCCCGACCGAGTCGTCGCTCTCGTCGCGACCCATCTCGAAGAGCAGCTCGGTGTCGGACAGTCGACTGTCGAGCCCGTCGACCAGATCGATGTCGTCTTTGACCCGCGACATCTCGGTGGTCACGGCGCGAGCGGCGTCGGGGTCGTCCCACAGGCCCGGGTCCGAGGCCGACTTCTCCAGCTCGGTGAGCCGGGTGCGCTTGCCCTCGATGTCGAGGGCAGCGGCCAGCTCCGACAGCCGGGTGCGCTCGGCTCCCAGCTCGTCGGTGAGGTCTTTCACTTACCGTGGCAGAGCTTGAACTTCTTACCGCTGCCGCACCAGCACTTCTCGTTCCGGCCCAGCTTCTCGTTGGGCGCCTTGACCACGGTGACCGGCGCCGCCTCCTCGACGGCCACCGCCTCGGCAGGCATGGGCTCGTCGGTGACGACGGCCTGGCGGGCTGCGGCCTGGGCCACACCCCCGGCCTGCACCGGGTCGTCGGGCGCCGTGTACTGGACGTTGCTCACCTCGGGTGCGGCGGGCTGTTCGACCACCACGTCGAGGTGCATCACGTACTTCACGAAATCGTCGGCCACGGCTTCGACCATCTGGCCGAACATGTCGTAGCCCTCCCGCTGCCACTCGACCAACGGGTCCTTCTGGCCCATGGCCCGAAGGTTGATGCCCTCCTGGAGATAGTCCATCTCGAAGAGGTGCTCTCGCCACCGCTGGTCGATGATCGACAGCATCACCTGGCGCTCGATGTCGCGCATGGTGTCGGAGCCGAGCTGCTCCTCGCGCGCCACGTAGTAGCGCACGGCCTCGGCCACCAGGCTCTCGCTGATCTCGTCGGTCGTGTCGGCCTTGGTGAGCTCATCGGCCTCGAACTTGGTGGGGAAGTACATGGAAACGTCATGAAGTAGGCCGGGCACGTCCCAGTCCTCGGAGAACTCGCTCGGACAGAACACCGCGACGACGCGTTCCACGGCCTGACTGAGCGATGCCATCGCCTCGTCGCGCAGGTCGACGCCATCGAGGATCGCCTGGCGGCGCCGGTAGATCACCTTGCGCTGCTGGTTCATGACCTCGTCGTACTTGAGGACGTCCTTGCGGATCTCCCCGTTTCGGGCCTCGACGGTGCCCTGGGCCTTCTCGATGGCCTTGGTGACCATCTTGGCCTCGATGGGCACATCGTCGGGCAGGGCCCGGCCCATCACCCAACTCATGGCCCCGGTGGCGAAGAGCCGCATGAGCTCGTCCTCGAGGGAGAGGTAGAACCGGCTCTCGCCGGGGTCACCCTGGCGCCCGGCCCGGCCCCGGAGCTGGTTGTCGATACGCCGGCTCTCGTGGCGCTCGGTGCCGAGCACGTAGAGGCCCCCCAACGACCGCACCTTGTCGCCCTCGATCCGGCAGGGCTCCTCGTGGGCCGCGGTCAGCTCGGCCAGGCGCTCCCGGTAGGCATCGGTGCCCGGAACCAGGTCTTCCTCGGCCAGCATGTCGAGCTCGGCCAGGCCTTGGGGGTAACCACCGAGGAGGATGTCGACGCCGCGGCCGGCCATGTTGGTGGCCACCGTGACGGTGTGCAGGCGCCCGGCCTGGCACACCACCGACGCTTCCCGGGTGTGGTGCTTGGCGTTGAGCACCGAGTGGGGGACGCCTCGCTTCTCGAGGAGCCGGGACAGGCGCTCGGATTTCTCCACCGACACGGTGCCCACCAAAACGGGCTGGCCCGTCTCGTGGCGGGTCATGAGGTCGTCGACCACGGCGTCGAACTTGGCCTCCTCGGTCTTATAGACGAGGTCGGGCTGATCGTTGCGGATCATGGGCCGGTGAGTGGGAATCGGCACCACGGCCAAGTCGTAGGTGTGGGCGAACTCGGTGGCTTCGGTGAGGGCCGTGCCCGTCATGCCCGCCAACTTGTCGTACATGCGGAAGTAGTTCTGCAGGGTGATGGTGGCGAGGGTCTGGTTCTCCTCCTTGATCTTGGTGCGTTCCTTGGCCTCCACCGCCTGGTGCAGCCCCTCCGACCAGCGCCGCCCCTCGAGGATGCGCCCGGTGAACTCGTCGACGATCTTGACCTCGCCGTGCTGCACCACGTAGTCGACGTCGCGCTTGTACAGCTCCTTGGCCTTCAGAGCGGCCTGGAGCTGGTGGACGTAGTTGGACGACAGCTCGTCGTAGAGGTTCTCGACGCCGAGGGCCCGCTCGACCTTCTCGATGCCCTCCTCGGTGGGAACGACGGTGCGCTTCTCCTCGTCGACCTCGTAGTCGTCGTCGCGCGTCAACATGCGGCACACGCTGGCAAACTTGTAATAGAGGGCAGCGGCGTCCTGGACCCGTCCGCTGATGATGAGCGGCGTACGGGCCTCGTCGATGAGGATCGAGTCGACCTCGTCGACGATGGCGTAGGTGTGGCCCCGTTGCACCATCTGGTCGCGGGACATGGCCATGTTGTCGCGGAGGTAGTCGAAGCCGAACTCGTTATTGGTGCCGTAGGTGACGTCGGCGGCATACTGGGCCCGCTTGTAGGTCGGGTCGTCGTGGTCGGGAATGATGAGCCCCACCTCGAGGCCCATCCAGCGGTGGATCCTGCCCATCCACTCGGCATCGCGACTGGCCAGGTAGTCGTTGACGGTGATGATGTGCATGCCCCGGCCGCTGAGGCCGTTCAGGTAGGCGGGCAGCGTGGACACGAGGGTCTTGCCCTCACCGGTCTTCATCTCGGCGATCCAGCCGAAGTGCAGGGCCGCCCCGCCCATGAGCTGGACGTCGTAGTGGCGCTGGCCGATGACCCGCCGGCCCGCCTCCCTCATCACTGCGAAGGCCTCGATGAGCAGGTCGTTGAGGGCATCGTCGACCTGGTCTGGGGCGACGGGGGCAAGGCGCTCGCGGAACTCGACGGTCTTGTGGCGGAGGGCATCGTCGGAAAGAGCCTCCATCTCGGGCTCGACCGCGTTGATGTCGGGAACCAGGGATTGGAGGGCCTTGATCTTCTTGCCTTCGCCGGCGCGAAGGACCTTAGACAGGACAGACATGCTCGCCAGTCTACCGACGGGCTCTCCCGGGGTTGCCGGCGCGGGCTCGTCGGTGTGTAGCGTCGTCCCTGGCGTGGTGGAACGGAGACGGCCCTGACAACAGTTCCGGACGCGGTGCCCTTCGAGACTCCCACCCAGGACGGACCGGAGGCCCCGCCAGGTGCGCTGAAGCGCCTGGCCGACGGTAGCGCGCCGCGTCAGGACCTACTCGCACTCGGCGCCTTCGTCGTCCTGACCGTCCTGCTGTTCCGGGGCGCTTGGCGCTCACCGACCACGACATGGATCGGTGGAGCGGGCGATCCGCCCCTCTTCATGTGGTTCCTGCGCTGGATGCCCCATGCCCTCGCCCACGGCCAGAACCCGCTCTTCACGCATCACATCAACTATCCCGACGGCGTCAATCTCATGTGGAACACGGCGATTCCCCTGCTGTCGCTCCTGGCTACACCGTTCACCCTCGCCTTGGGCCCCGTGCTGACCTACAACCTCCTCGTCACCTCGTGTGTGGCCCTGTCCGGCTGGTGCGCCTATCTCATGCTGCGCCGCTACGTCGCATCGCGCGCCGCGGCATTTGCCGGGGGAGTGCTCTACGGGTTCTCTCCGTATGTCTACGCCCAGGCCCATGAGCACATGAACCTGGCGGCAGCCTTCGTCCCGCCACTGATGTTCCTCCTTCTCGACGACATCCTCGTACGCCAGCGGCGGCCGGCGATCGTCGACGGCCTTCTCCTCGCCGCGCTGACGTTCGTGCAGCTGATGATCAGCGAGGAGGTGCTCGCCACCCAGGCCCTGGTTGCCACGGTCGGGCTCGTTCTCTTGATGCTGCTCCATTCCGACCAGGTACGGGCCCACGCCCGTCACGCCGTTACCGCCCTCGGGGTGGGTGCGCTGGGGGCGCTCGTTCTCGCCGCGTTCCCGCTGCTCTTCCAGTTCTACGGGCCCGGCAGCGTCCGTACCGGAGCGCTCTGGGGCCCGGACACCTTCGTGACCGACCTGTTGGGCCTGGTGATACCCACCAGGCAGCTCCACTTCAGCCCGGCCTGGGCCTCGGAGATCACCGGGCATTTCACCGATGCCTGTTGCCCATCCGATTCAGCCGCCTACCTCGGAATCCCCCTTCTCGTCCTGATGATCGTCGTCACCACCCGACTGTGGTCACGACCTCTCGTCCGGCTGGCCGGCCTCCTCGCCGCGGCGACGGTCCTCTTATCCATGGGGCCGCACCTACACGTCGATGGCGTGATCACCTCCGTGTCGCTCCCCCTGGCGCCGTTGTCGAAGCTGCCGGTGCTGAAGAACATGCTGGCGGTGCGCCTGATGCTCTACGTCTACCTGATGGGCGCCCTGGTTCTCGGCGTGGCCCTCGACGAGCTCCTGCGAGGGCGGCGGAGTCACCCCGCCGTCGCGGTGGGCCTGGCGGTGATCGCCCTTGCCGCTCTCGTTCCCAACCTGAGCTTTCCGGCCACCGAGGCGGACACGCCGGCCTTCTTCCGGACCGACGAGGTGAAGCTCGTCGAGAAGGACAGTGTCCTCCTTGTGGCGCCGTTGCCCCGCGACACGTCGACATCGGGTCCGATGCTGTGGCAGGCGGAGGCCGACATGCGATACCGGATGCCCGCCGGATATGTGCTCGGGCCCGATCGGGCCGGCCGGTTCACCTATCTTCCGATCCCGACGAAGCTCTCCACGACCATGGAGGCGATCCAGCGGGGCGCACCGTCCCCGGCGCTCGATCCCGTCGCCCGCAGTACGTTCGCGTCGGATCTGGCCCGAGCCGACGTGCGAGGCGTCGCCGTGGGTCCGACGCGAAACCGGGAAGTGCTGATCGCCTTCTTTCGTGACCTTCTCGGCAGACCACCCACGCTCGTCGGCGGCGTCGCTCTGTGGACGGAGGTCGACGCGGCCCGGCCCCGATAGAGCTTGGGGGTCCCACGCTCCGGTTCGGGAATTTAACGGGCCCGGTGCTAGCGTCGGAGAAGGTGGAGGAGATGCGGGGCAGCGATCGGGCGCCGGTGGGGCCGGTGGTGGGTACGGGAACCGAATCCGTCCCCGAGCAGTGCTATCTCTGTGGCGGTCGCCGGTTGTTCCTCCGGTTTGCCGAGCGTGGCGACCTACAGAGGTCGGCGGCCGAGACCTACCGGTGCACCAGTTTCGGCCACGGCTCGCACCCGCCTATCTGGAAGTGCCGCAGTTGCGGCATGGTCTCCCAATGGCCGATGCGCCATGACTCCGAGCTCGTCGACGACTATCGAATGGTCGAGGATCCGACCTATGAGGCCGAGCGGGATTCGCGATACTTCACGTTCCGGCGCGTCCTTCGCGCCCTCGGCCCTGGCGACGGTCGCACCCTGCTCGATGTCGGTGCCTACTGCGGCTACTTCCTCGACGTCGCTCGTGAGGGTGGTTTCGTTCCCGAGGGCCTCGAGCTGTCGAAGTGGGCCAGCGAGCGAGCTCGATCGCTCGGGTTCCCGATGCACAACGAGACCGTCGCCGAACGAGCCGCCACAGGCGCTCATTACGACACGATCACCATGTGGGACGTCGTTGAGCACATGGCCGACCCGAGAGCCGAACTGGAGTCGGTGTTCGAGCTCCTCAAACCGGGCGGGACGTTGTACCTGTCGACCGTCGATGTCGGCAGCCTGGTGGCGCGAGCCATGGGCCGGCGCTGGCCTTGGTTGATGGAGATGCACCTCCACTATTTCGATCGGTCGACGATCAGTCGGCTGTTGCAGGAGGTGGGCTTCGTCGACGTTTCGATCGACGAGTACACGCACTTCGTCTCGTGGGCGTACCTTTCCGTCAAGCTGGAGACGATCGCCGGCAGATTCGCTTCCGCGTGGCGGAAGGTCGAGCGGATCGTCCCCGACGGCCTGCGCATCCCGGTGACCATCGGCGACAACATGCTCGTGCGATCAGTTCGGCCCTGCTAGAAGCGTGCTTATCTATCCGCTTGAACAGCAGTTGAGCGGAGCGAAAGTGCTGGCCAGGCGTTCGGCTGCGAAGCGGTCGATCCATAGATCAGCACGCTTCTAGAAGCGAACCGGTGCCGGTCTCATCCTGGCGGTCGGCGCTTGAGGAGCTGAACTTCGGGGTCGTGGTACAGCGTCTCGAAATCGCCGGCGATGTTGTCGAACACGGCTCTCGGTTCCGGATCGAGGTTCGAACGCACGAGGATGTACTGGACACGATCGGCTCGGGGCAGGCGCTGGCCCTCCTGGTCGAACGTTCCCCAATACGACGCCTTCCAGGGGTTCGGAAACACGTAGACCTCGTCGCGATGGGCGATCTGCGGGACGAAGCCGTAATAGGCGGACACGATCGCGTTTGCGGGGAGGAGCCGTTCGGCACGGCGGAAACTGACCGCGGCCGAGGAGTCGGGATCGGCGATGTAGGGGTGCACGCGCCCGATAGGCATCGGACTCCAGAGGTAGGCACACCACAGCGACGCCGCAACCACAAGGCCCACCATCGCCCGATGGTTTCGGCGCGGCATCGATGCCACCCCGAAGATGGTGGCCACGACGATGACGGGGAGGATCAGGGTGCTGTAGTGGTAGCGCACGTCGAACTGGTACCCGAACCCGCTGACAAGGTTGAGGAGCAGGGGCCCGGCGGCGATCAAGAGCACCCCGGGCGCCCACCACGCCAGGAACGCGACCGGCGCGAACAGCTGCCAGAGGTACCACGCCCGAGCCCGGGTACCCAGTTCCAAGACGACCTCCCCCGGGTGGGTGAAGACCTTCTTCAGAAGACCGGTGGGACCCCCGAACACGATGCGGCCGCTGTAGACGGTGCCGCTGCCCAAGAAGGCGGGAATGACAACCAGAAAGGCAGTGGCCAGATAGGCCGCCGACACCCCGCAGGTGATCCAGCCGACCCGCCGGTCGTGGCGAAGGACGACATAGAGGCCGAGACCGAAGGTCAGAAGGGCCACGTCTTCTTTGACGAGGAGGAGGGCGACGACACAGATCCAGTAGCCCACCCAGCGATGGCGGACCATGAACCACATTGCGAACAGAACGAGCGGGATCTCGAAGGCGTCGGGATGGAAGCTCTCACTCAGGTTGGTCCAGCCCACCACCGGTTGGAGCAGGTAGGCGACGGCCAGGAGGGCGGCGAGCATCTCGGTCCGCAATTTGTCCCGGGCGATGAGGAAGACGGCCACGGCGCCGGAACCCAGCGCAATTGCCTGCCCGGCAAGGAGAGCCTTGGCCGACGGAAAGACCCGGTAGACGAGGGCCCACGGCAGCAGGACGAACGACGTGTGGTCACCGAAGAGATTCCGTCCGTTGACGGTGACAAAGGGGGTCTTGAACCGGCTCAGCAACCAGACCCCCTGGTCGAAGATCCCGAGGTCGAAGGCCAGGGTGCCGAGACCGTCCTGCTGGCGGAACGACCATCGCAGGAAGACGAAAACGTAGCCGACCACGGCGACCACGAGCAGGGCGCGGGCCCGGGGATCGGTCACGACCGTCGATGGCAGAGGCTCCGGCGTTGCCGGGGGGCATGACCCCGTACCCGGCCCCCGGTCGGGGCGGCGCCTCCTGGCGGTCCCGGGCCCGAAGAGGCTGAGCTGTTCGGCCGGTGGCTGGCGCTGCGGCCCCAGCAGACCAAGTCGCCGGAGCCCATTGGTCAGCCAGGTGAAGTCGACCTGATCGGTTTCCTCCTCCTGCTTCCGTGGACGAGCGGACCCCTCGCCTTCCGCCACGAGTGACATTGTGCACCAATGGCGACGCTGACCCCCCCCTCGTCGACCAATTTCCCTCACCAGGCCGCCGTGACCGACGCCGCTCTCGTGGGTGACAATGTCGCCGTGGTCGAGACGGTTGACGTGGCCGATGGCCGGCCTCCGACCGGTCCCCGGCGGGCACAAGTGGTTGGGTCGACGTCGTGGGCCGGGCGCAGGGACCCGGCTCGCTGGGTACTCGGGGCCATCGTCGCGGTGTGGTCGAGCGTGTTCATCGCCCTGGGCTGGATTCGCCACGCGCGCTTCGGCACGTTCTCGTTCGACCTGGGGATCTACGACCAGGGCGCCTGGCTGCTCTCGCACTTCAAGATGTTCGACACCGTGAAGGGGCTGCCTCTGTTCGGGCACCACATGAACCTGGTGCTGGTGCTGCTGGCGCCTTTCTACCGCCTCGGAGCTGGTCCAGAGTTCCTCCTCGTCGTGCAGGTAGTCGCCCAGGCGTCGGGGGCGGTGGCGGTCTTCCTCCTGGCCCGCGACCGCCTGGCCGACCGCTGGCTGGCCGTGGCCCTGGCCGCCGTCCTGCTGCTCAACCCCACATACCAGTTCCTCACCTGGGAGTACTTCCACCCCGACGCCCTGGCCATCGCTCCCCTGCTGTTCGCCTACTGGGCGGCCCGAGCCGAACGGTGGGGGTGGTTCGCCCTGGCGGCCGTCCTCGCCCTGGCCTGCAAGGAGGACGTGGCTCCCGCCATCGCCGCGATCGGCATCCTCATGGCCGTGCGAGGCCACCGGCGCATCGGCGCCGCCGTAGCCGTCCTGGCCACCGGATGGTTCCTGGTGGCTACGCGGGTGCTGATGCCCGCCTTCCTCGGTGGCCTTCACCCCTTCTACGACTCCTACTTCGGCGAGTTCGGAAACGGCATGGCGAACGTGGCGGGCAACGTGGTCGCCCATCCCGTCCGGGCTGCCGGGGCAGCCACCAGGGACGACCGCCTCCGCTACTACCAGAAGATGCTGGCGCCGTTCGCCTTCCTCCCCCTGGCCGCTGCGCCCACGATGCTCGTCGCCGTTCCCATGCTGGCCATCAATGCCCTCACGTCGTTCCCCTACGCCCGCGACTACCGCTTCCACTACTCGGCGCTGGTGTTCGCCGGCCTCATGGTGGCCACCGTCGAGGCGGTGGCGTTCCTGGGTCGGCGCCGTGGGGTCACCCGCGTCCTGGTGGGCCTGGTGCTGGCCTGCTCGGTGGTGACCACGGTGACCTGGGGGCCTTCACCGATCGGGGCCAAGTACCACAGCGGCATCTGGCCGTTGGCCAACGATCCCCGCAATGGCGCTCGGCGGGCCGCGGTGGCCCTGATCCCGGGGGGCCAGTCGGTGGCCGCCACCTACAACTTCGTCCCTCATGTCGCCCACCGGGACCGGGTCTACGACTTTCCCGAGCCGTGGAAGGTGGTCAACTGGGGAATCGCCGGTGATAACATCCACGACCCCGGGGGCGTGCGGTGGGTGATCGCCGACCGTCAGCAGTTCGGCTACCCCGAGCGGGCTCTACTGAGTCGCCTCCTGGCCGGCGAGTTCACCGTGCGCTACGACCGCGACGACATCGTCGTCGCCGAGCGCACCCGCCCGGGGGGACGCATCGACCTCCCCTGAGCGTCGACCGCAGCGTCAGGCCGTCGTTCGCGACCTGAGCTGGACCTTGGCCAGGATGTTGGCCACGCGGTTGCGCACGGTGCTCTCGGTGACGCCGAGCTCGACGGCGATGTCGCTGGTGCCGCCCCCGCGGGCCACCCGCTTGAGCACGTCGAGCTCCTGCTGGGTGAGACGAGTGGTCGACGTGAGCTCCGTCGGCTGCTCGCCCGGGATCGCATCCTCCTCGGCCCCGGCACCGAACTCGCTGACGAGTTTGGCCGCCATGGCCGGTGACAGCAGGCTGGCGCCGGCCATCACGGCTCGCACGGTGTCGGCGACCTCTTCGATAGAGACCTCCTTGAGGAGATAGCCGTTGGCGCCGGCCTTGATCGCCTCGAACAGGTCCTCCTCGTCGTCGCTCACCGTGAGCATGATGATCCGACTCATGGGAAAGGCCTGGCGGATGCGGCGCGTCGCCCCGATGCCGTCGAGGTGAGGCATGCGCACGTCCATGAGGATGACATCGGGGGCCAGTTCTGCGGCCTTGGTCACGGCCACCTCGCCGTCGGGAGCCTCGCCCACCACGACGATGTCCCCCTCGGCCTCGAGGACCATGGTGAGCCCGCGGCGGAACATCCCGTGGTCGTCGGCCACGAGGACCCTGATCGGCTCACCCACCGCCGCAGTGGGCTGGCTCACGGGTGGCCCGTGGGGAGGGGCCCGCCGCCGGGAGGGCGGTGGGAGGGGCCGGCCACGGAACAGGACCCGACGAGGCTTCGGGGCAAGGCCGGCGCCCGTAGGGCGTCGATAGCAAGTTCCCGAGACGGGTGGCCCGTGGGGAGGGGCCCGCCGCCTGGAGGGCGGTGGGAGGGGCCGGCCACGGGACAGGACCCGACGAGGCTCACCTAACCGCCGTCGATGAGACCGAAATGGCCGTCGTCGCGGCGGTACACGACGGTTGCCAGCCCGCTGTCGGCATTGGTGAAGAAGTAGAAGTCGTGCCCCACCAGGTCCATCTGCAACGTCGCTTCCTCGGGCGTCATGGGCTTGGAGCTGAAGTGCTTGGTCTTCACGAATCGGGGGCCGCCACCGACATCGTCGTCGTCGTCGACCTCGTCGAGCAGGCCGGCCAGACCGTTGCCGTTGGCACTGCCGTGGCCGTTGGTGTCGGGCCGGGAAGGGTGCCGGGGATGGGATCGGCCCACCAACCGGCTCTTCAACCGGGACACCTGACGGTCGAGCTTCTCCACCACCCGGTCGATGGACCCGAGGGTGTCGGGAGCGGCGGCCTTGGCCCGGACCACGTGACCGTGGCCACGGAGGGTCACCTCGCACACCTCCTTGTCGGCGATGCGCGGGTTGCGCTCCTCGGAGAAGTGGATCTCGGCGTGGTCCCACCCGTCGAGGTGGCGCCCGATGCGGGTCACCTTCTCGCGGGCTATGGCCCGAAGGGCCTCAGGGACCTCGGCGTTACGGCACTGCATGGTGACGTCCATCGCTCTCCGATCTGCCATCGTCATCGCCCGCGGGGATTGTCGCTCCGCGGACGCGTGGGGACTGCGGATCAGCCTGGTCGTGGTCGGAGGTGCGTCAGCCGGCCTGAGGCGGGAGCCTGTGGCGAAACCGGGTGCGGTTGAGAACAACTCCGCCCCCTCTCGCTCGACTCCCCTCGGGGACCGACTGGGCAGCGTGCCCTCCTCGCCATCGCGACGGGACTGATCATGGCGGACTCCACCGGCACCCGACCGGCTTGAGCCCACTCCGAGTGTACGTCCGCCGCGTGGTGGGGGTGTGCGGGCGGCCACCACGGCGGTGACCGAGGTCGCTCCGGCGGCTCGCAGGGCGGCTGCCGCAGCCGTGACCGTGGCTCCACTGGTGACGACATCGTCGATGAGCAGGACTCGCCCGGCAACCGTGCCCCGGCCGTCGAAGACTGGCCCGCGGCGGCGCTGGGCGAGAGTGCGGCCCGTCTGGGACGGGGTGCCCGTTCGCCGGCGAAGGAGACCGCGACACGGCCGACCCAGGCGTCGGGCGGCGGCTCGGGCCAGCAGCTGGGCCTGGTCGAAGCCCCGGCTTCGACGGCGGGCGGCGATGGTGGGGTCCCAGGTGACCACGTCGATGGTGGTGGGGTCGACGAGGGCGGCCATGGCTGCGGCCAGGAAGGGCAGCGCCGATCGGGCGTTGCGGTACTTCAGGCGGGCGACCAGCTCCCGGCCCACCCCCTCGTAGCTGAAGGCGGCGCGGCACCAGTCGACACCGACGGGCGGGGCGAGGGCAGGCGCAGGCCGCAACGCCGACCGGCACGCCCGACACGGCGCCGGCCCCACAGCTCCACAGACGGGACAACTGGTGGGCAGCAGCACCCCTCCGAGGCTACGACGGGGGTATGACGGCCACCAACCCCTGCGGAGCGGCGGGCGCAGCGGAGGCCGATGGGGCAGGGGCCCTCATCGGCAGCGGCGAGCGCGGCCCGTAGGGCCCGGGTGCCTGGTCTCGCCTCCGACTCGCTCGGCACTCCGTGCCCGCCGCCAGAGACTAGGTGCCGACGGTCCAGGACGAGAGGTACTCGGCCTGGGCGGGGGTGAGGGTGTCGATGTCGATGCCCATGCTCTCGAGCTTGAGGCGGGCGATCTCGGCATCGATGTCGCGAGGGACGTCGTAGACCTTGGGCTCGAGCTTGCCCCGACGGGCGAGCACCCACTCGGCGGACAGGGCCTGGTTGGCGAAGCTCATATCCATGACCGAGGCGGGGTGGCCCTCGGCGGCGCTGAGGTTGACCAGGCGGCCCTCGGCGATGACCAAGAGGCGCCGGTCGCCGACGAGGAACTCCTCCACGAAGGGTCGAACCTCGCGCCGGCCGCCGGAGCCGGCGAGCCCGGCGAGGGCACCGAGGTCGATCTCGATGTCGAAGTGACCGGAGTTGGCCAGGATGGCGCCGTCCTTCATGACTTCGAAGTGCTCGGTCCGCAGGACGTCGCGGTCGCCCGTGACGGTGACGAAGATGTCGCCCTCACGCGCCGCGTCGGACATGGGCTCCACCCGGAAACCGTCCATCACCGCCTCCAGCGCCCGCAGCGGGTCGACCTCGCACACCACGACCTGGGCGCCCATCCCCCGGGCCCGGCTGGCCACGCCCTTGCCGCAGTAGCCGTAGCCGGCCACCACCACGATCCGGCCGGCCAACAGCACGTTGGTGGCCCGGATGATGCCGTCGAGGGTGGACTGGCCCGTGCCGTAGCGGTTGTCGAACATGTGCTTGGTGTCGGCGTCGTTCACGGCCACGATGGGGAAGCGCAGGGCCCCGTCGGCCTCCATGGCCCGCAGGCGGATGACGCCCGTGGTGGTCTCCTCGGTACCGGCCAACACCTCGTTCACCTGGTCGGCGCGCTGCTGGTGCAGGCGCGACACGAGGTCGCAGCCGTCGTCCATGGTGACCTGGGGGTGCTCGTCGAGCACGGCGTCCATGTGGCGGAAGTAGGTCTCGGTGTCCTCGCCCTTGCGGGCGTAGGTGTCGATGCCCTCGTCAAGAGAGAGGGAGGCGGCCACGTCGTCCTGGGTCGACAGGGGGTTTGACGCGCACGCCACCACCCGGGCGCCGCCCGCCTTCAGGGTGCGCAACAGGTTGGCCGTCTCGGTGGTGATGTGCAGACAGGCGGCCATGGTGATCCCCTCGAGGGGGCGCTCCTTGGCGAAGCGCTCCCGGATGCTCGTGAGCACCGGCATGTGGGTATCGGCCCAGGAGATGCGCTGGCGGCCCAACTCGGCGAGGGCGGGATCGGTGACGTCGAAACTCATGACGGGAGTGCTCCTTCTGATTGAGTCGCCGATCTCTCCCGTTCTCCTGCGGAGGTAGCCAGCGCCTGTTTGATGTGGTCGATAGCGGGAATGGGACCCGGGTCGATCCCTTCCTGAAGAGCCAGGTAGACGGAGGTGAAGTCGCCCACGACCATGAGGTCGAGGAGCTGGGCCAGCTCGCCGTCGCCCTCGGCCCGCACCTCCTCGATGGCGGCCATCACCTCGTCGAGGAGCTGGTAGGTCACCTCGAAGCGGTGCATCACCTGGGGATGCTCGAAGTCGTGACGGAGGCCGACCAGGGTGATGAGCTGGCGGGTCAGGTCGCCGTGTTGGCCCCAGCCCGCGACCTCGTTGTGGCACACCTCGGGCTGGGCGTTGGAGAACGCAGGGGCCTTGGCGTTCTCGTTCATCTGGTTCTTCCAGCGGCGGGCTGCCGCATCGCCGAGCACTCCGCCGCCGTGGATCAACGGGATGGTGCGCCCGATGCTGCGAGCCAGCTGCTCGGCCCGACTGTCGGGACGGACGAGCTCGTCGCGCCGGGCTCCGATCTGGTCGATCGCAGCCGCCACCCAGTGCGACGCCCCCGGGAACAGCCCGATGTCCTCGAGCACCAGCATGGGCGGGATAGCGAGGGCACCGATGGCCGCCCGAGGCTGGGGGATCGTGTCCGGCACCCGCACGACCGGGGCTCCCCAAGCCCGGGCCAGGCGCTCCAGCTCGCCGCCGCTGGTGACGGCCACGATGCGCGCACCCTGGAGGGCGGCCTCGGTGACAGCCTCGATCGTCTCCTCGGTGTTGCCCGAGAAGGAGATGGCGAATACCAGCGTGCTCTCGCCCACGAAGGCGGGAACGTCGTAGCCCTTGTACACCAGCACCGGCACGGGCATGTACGGCCCCGCCGCCGCCGTCAGAACATCACCGGCGATGCCACTTCCGCCCATGCCGAGCACCATCACCTGCTCGACCTCGTCGTGTCCGGGCAGATTGTCGAAGTCGCGCTCGGTGGCCAGAGCGTCGGCCACCTGCTCGGGAAGGGAAGCCACCGCCGCCAGCATGTTCTGGCTGTCGATCGGCGTTCGGGTACTCGTCACGCGCCGTGTTCCCCGCTCGGGCCGCTGTCCTCGAAGGTGGGAGCGATGCCCTCGGCGCCGACCCGGGCCATGATCCGTTCGTGCTCGGTGTCGGGGACGGTCTCGGCCTCGTCGATGATCATGTCGGGGATGTCGTCGCGGATGGCGTAACGACGCTTGAGCCGGGGGTTGTACAGCGCATCCTCGTCGGCGAGATAGTACAGCGGGCCTTTGTCCTCGGGGCAGGCCAGTATTTCGAGGAGGAGAGGGTCGAGGGCCATCATGCACCTTCCGGGTCAGAAAGATAACTACCTGGGCATTCAATAGTCAGAATGGGTTGATGGAGGTTCATGAAATGCCCAGGTAGTTATCTTCTGGACCCTTGACCAGCTCGACGATGCGAGCGGTGTGTTCCTTGCAGGCATCGTCGGTGGGCGCCTCCACGTTGATGCGCAGGAGAGGCTCGGTGTTCGAGGGACGAAGGTTGAACCACCAGTCGCCGGAGTCGACGGTGAGACCATCGGTTCGGTCCTGGGTGGCCGCCGGGAACTCCGCAGCGACGCGATCGATGACCGCGGTGGGGTCGGGAACCTCCACGTTGACCTCGCCCGAGTCGGCGTAGCGCTCGACCGGCTTGCGCAGCTCCGAGAGCGGCGTGTGCATGACGGACAGCTGTTGGAGGATGATCATGGCCGCGATCAGGCCGGAGTCGGCCCGGTAGTTGTCGCGGAAGTAGTAGTGGCCGGAGTGCTCGCCGCCGAACACCGCCCCGGTCTCGGCCATCACCGCCTTGATGAACGAATGGCCGACCCGGCTGCGCAGGGGCACCCCGCCGGCCTCCAGGATCACCTCGGGGACCGCCTTGGAGCAGATGAGGTTGTAGATCACCGTGGCGCCGGGGTTGACGGCCAGCACGGCCTGAGCCACCAGGGCGGTCGTGGCCGAACCGGAGATGGGGACCGCCAGCTCGTCGACCAGGAAGACCCGGTCGGCGTCGCCATCGAAGGCCAGCCCCACGTCGGCACCCGTCTCGAGGACCCGGGCCTGCAGGTCGACGAGGTTCTCGGGCTGGATGGGATCGGCCGGGTGATTGGGGAACGAACCGTCGAGCTCGGGGTAGAGGACCTCGAGGTCGAAGGGGAGACCTTCGAAAGCCCGGGGCACCACCAGGCCACCCATGCCGTTGGCCGTGTCGGCGACCACCTTCAGGGGGCGCAGGACCGAGGTGTCGACGAAGGACTGCACGTGGCGCACGTACTCGGGAAGCAGGTCGACGGCCGACACCGACCCGGGCGCGACGGCCGCTCCGGCGGGTGCTGCCGTCTCGGCCATGGCCTTGATCTCGGCCAGCCCGGAGTCCTGTCCGACGGGGCGCGCGCCGTCGAGGCAGAGCTTGATGCCGTTGTAGGCGGCCGGGTTGTGCGAGGCGGTGAACATGGCCGCCGGAGACCCAAGGTGGCCGGCCGCGAAGTAGACGAGGTCGGTGGAGGCCAGGCCCAGGTCGACCACGTCGACGCCGTTGGCGGTGATGCCTTCGATGAACGCACCGACCAGCGCCGTGCCCGAGTCGCGCATGTCGCGGCCCACCAGGATGCGGGACGCCTCGCTGAATCGGGCGAACGCCGCCCCGACCGAGCGCGCCACCTCGGAGTCGAGTTGGTCGGGAACAAGACCGCGTATGTCGTACGCCTTGAAGACGCTGTCGAGGGAGCCCACGACGCTCCACCCTAGTTGGCGGCGTCGCCGGCCCCGGCCCGAGCGGAGTGTCGGCCCGAACTCCCATACGATTCCCTGGACCGCTTGCCTGCGGCACGGCTGACCGATTAACCCGAGGCGGGACCGTACCCCTGCCGGGAAGGACCAAAGCTGCTCTCGGTGGTGATGCCGGCCCACGATGAGGAGGATTGGTTGCACTCGGCCGTCGGCGAGGTTGCCACCGGTCTGCGGGCCCGCGCCCTGGAGTTCGAGATCGTGATCGTCGAGAACGGGTCCACCGACACGACCGTCGACGTGGCCAAAGGCCTCGAGACCGAGTACCCCGAGGTCCGGTCCGTGTCCCTCGGCCAGGCCGACTACGGGCTGGCGCTGCGGGAAGGCTTTCTCATGGCGAGCGGTGACGCCGTCGCCATCTTCGACGTCGACTACTTCGATCTGGGTTTCCTGGACCGGGCGCTCGTCGTGATCGGCGACCCCGAGGGCCCGGCCATCGTGGTGGCGAGCAAGCGGGGGGCGGGCGCCGTCGACACCCGGGCCTGGACCCGGCGCATGGTGACGTCGGTTTTCGCCCTGGTCCTGCGGGCCGGGTTCGGGCTGGGGGTGTCCGACACCCATGGCATGAAGGTGCTTCGGCGGGAACCGCTGGTGGAGCTGGCAAGGGCCTGCCGGTTCGGCACCGACCTGTTCGACACCGAGCTCGTCCTCCGGGCCGAGCGCCACGGACTCCGGGCCGTGGAGATCGGGGTGACAGTCGAAGAGCGTCGCCCCTCCCGCACCTCCATCTTCCGCCGGATCCCCCGCACCCTGTCCGGCCTGGCCCGCCTCCGCATTGCCCTCTGGCGCGAGGGCACCTGAGGGTCAGAAAGATGACTACCTGTGCATTCGATGATGAAAATCCGCTGGTAGGTGGCTTCCGGAATGCACAGGTAGTTATCTTCTGGACCCTGAGCGGCCCTCAGGCGGGGAACAGGGACGGAGGACCGGGCTCGGGTTCGGCAAGGAGCTCGGGACCGTCGTTGGCCGTGCTATTGACCAGCCGGCTCACCGGACGCGACACCAGGCGACCGGGCGGCGGCCGGCGGACCAGCTCGAGGAGGGCCGACTCGTCGTGGTTGGCGGGGTCGAGCCACGCATCCCAGTCGCCACGCTCGAGACACGCCGGCATCCGGTCGTGGAGTCTTGCGACATCGTCGTTGGCTTCGGTGGTGACCACGGCGCAGGACACCACCGGTTCGGCATGGGGCCCGCTCCAGCGGTCCCAGACGGCGGCGATGGCCAGTACCGAACCATCGGGCGGGGCGAGGAAATGGGGTGTGCGGATGCCGTCTTGCCGGGTGCCCCACTCGTAGAAGCCGTCGACGGGGACGAGGCAGCGCCGGTTGGCCAGGGCGCCGACGAAGGGAGGGCGGTCGACAAGGCTCTCCACCCGGGCGTTGATGGGCCGGGGACCCGATGTCGGGTCTTTGGCCCACGACGGCACGAGACCCCACGTCATCGTGCCGAGGCGTCGCCTGACCCCCCCGGGTTGGCTGCGGCCGGCACTCCGTTCGGGCACGGAGCCGGCCAAGGCGTAGAGCAGATCGGTTGGGGCCACGTTCCACCGGAGCCCGAGATCGGGGCCGACGACCTCGTCGGCACCCAGCTCGCCGGCCAGCAGGTCACGCGTCCTGGCCGCCACCACCCGCCCACACATCAGCCCGCGGCCCGGGCGGGGCCGTAGGATCGAGTCGGCGTGCGTCCGAGACCGGCGCCGGGGAGGCAGGCCGTGCCCACAGCCAGATCAGCCATGCCGAAGAAAGTGGCCCGTGAGGTGTCCGCCCTCGGCGCCGCCGTCAAGGCCGAGCTTCCGTCGAAGCAGCTCGACCGCAACCTGGTCATCGGCACCTGGAACATCCGGGCGTTCGGCGACCTCGCCGACACCTGGACCGGCGGCGACGGCAAGGGCCCGAAGCGCGACCTGCGGTCACTCGCTCTCATCACCGAGATCGTGTCGCATTTCGACGTGCTGGCCATCCAGGAGGTCAAGGGAAACCTTCGTTGCCTCCGTCACATGATGCACGCCCTGGGTCCGCACTGGAGCTTCATTCTCACCGATGCCACCCGCGGCAGCGCCGGCAACGACGAGCGCCTGGCCTTCGTCTTCGACAACCGCCGCGTCAAGCTGTCGGGCCTGGCGTGTGAGCTGGTGCTGAGCGACGAAGACATCAAGATGGCGGGGGCCGGCGACCTCGTCCGCCAGTTCGCCCGCACGCCGTACGCGGTGAGCTTCGTCTCGGGGGGCCAGACCTTCATCCTCGTGACCCTGCACGTGATGTGGGGCAAGGTGCCGGGCGACCGGCTTCCCGAGTTGCGGGGGATCGCCCGATGGGTGGCCAACTGGGCGGACGAGATCGAGTCGTGGGGCCAGAACCTCATCGCCTTGGGCGACTTCAACATCGACCGGGCCGGCGACGGCGCGTACCAGGCCTTCACATCGACGGGGCTCACGCCCGCGCCCGCCCTCAACGACGTGCCCCGCACCATCTTCAGCGCCGCTAAGGGCTTCTACGATCAGATCGCCTGGTTCGCCGGCAGCGACGGCAAGCCCATGCTGACCCTCGAACCGACGGGGCTGGCCGGAGGCTTCGACTTCGTGCCCCACGTGTACCCCGAGCTCGACCGTCGGGCCGTGAGCTGGCGGCTGTCCGACCACATGCCGCTGTGGTGCGAGTTCAACCTCTGACCCGGGGGGTCGATTGCGCGTCCTGTCGTCGGGTGGAGCCGGAGTCCCGTGTGTCGGGCAAGGACGTCGACATCCCGCTACGGGACGTAATACAGCAGGAAGGCGAGCGTGGCGTAGGCGGCCATGGTGGCGGAACAGACGGTCAGGGCCACTCGTTCGGCCCAGGGCCGGGCGGTGATGGTGGCCAGGGCGAGAACCACCGGGAAGACTCCGAACCCGTAGCGCTCGAACGAGCCCAGGTTCCGGGCCGACAGGGCCAGGACCAGCGAGGCCACCGCATAGGCGCCGTAGGCCGCCGGCCATCGGAGGCAGACGACCACGGTGAGGGCAACGACGACCACGACCCACGGCAGATGCATGGCGTTCAGACCGGGATGGCCGTCGAACACGTTGGCCGTGGAGCGGAACAGGGTGGACACCGGGTCCACGAATCCTCCACGCAGGTAGGTCCGGTTCTGCACGCTCAGGGGAAGCAAGGCGTCGCCGAAACGGATTCCCACCCACACGACAAAGGAGCCGGCCCCCACCGCCGGAGCGGCCACGGCCAGGGCTCTCGCCGCCAACTCGCGGCCCCTGATGCCCCGAAGACCGCGGGCGGCCTCGACTGCCGCAGGCACGACGAGGACGAGCCCGACGGGACGGGTGAGCCCGGCGAGGAGCCCGGCGGCCGCAGCCCAGCCCCATCGCCTTCTCCGGAGGGCCCAGACGCACGCCACCGACAGGGCCAGGGCGACGGGCTCGCCGTAACCCATCACCATGACGAACAACGGCGGAGCCACGGCGACGAACCACGCCGCCCGGCGGGCCAGGGCGTCGTCGCCGGTCTCCACCAGGCACAGGCGGTGGACGAGAGCACCCAACACCAGCGCCGTAAGGTTCGACACAGTCAGTAGGGCGGCTCCGACATGACCGGCGAACAACGGCGCCAGAAACAGGCCGGCCAGGGGGTAGAGCGGGAAGAAGCGGAGGCTCTCGTCGGGTAGGTCGGCGTAGCCCCGATGGGCGATGTCGAAGTACCAGCGACCGTCCCACGAGAGCAGGCCCCGGTGCAGCCGCGACGAGAATCCCGGAACCTGGCGATCGACCTTGGCGGCCACCACGTGGGCCAGGAGCAGGGCACCGAGCACAACCACCCGGGCCACCACCCAGCCGGGAAACGCAGCCCGCAGGTCGGCGCGCACCGGTCCCCAGTCCCGCCGGCCGCCAGACTTTGCCTTCCGGTCAGGTTCCGGGGGGCCATAGAGGGGCGCCGAAATATGACCGGAAGCGCCGGGGTCCCGGGCGCCGGCGAGGCTCACGGGCCGAATCGTCGCCCGGAGGGCGTCAATTTCAAGCTCCCGAGACGGGTGGCCCGTGGGGAGGGGCCCGCCGCCCGGTTTTCAGGGCGGTGGGAGGGGCCGGCCACGGGACAGGACCCGACGAGGCTCACGGGCCGAATCGTCGCCCGGAGGGCGTCCATTTCAAGCTCCCGAGACGGGTGACCCGTGGGGAGGGGCCCGCCGCCCGGTTTTCAGGGCGGTGG